>VGYW01000262.1 GCA_016872875.1 Planctomycetota bacterium
AGAGGCGTCAGGTGTGGCATTCGCGTGGGGAAGTGGTATACTGCTGCCCCTGTGGGGAAAGGATGGAGTGAATGGCGACACAGGAACGCCGCCCGCGTCCCGCCCGGACCGGCCCGCCGCTGCTGCGTAGCCGGCGGGCGAAGCCCTCGCGGGGGCCGCTCATCGCGCTCGGCATCGGCGGCGCACTCGCGCTTCTCGGCGCCGTCTGGCTCCTGGTCCGCCCAGGAACGGACAGCGCCACCCCGGCGACCGACGGCGGCCGGCCAACCGCGTCGGTCGAGCGCGACGTCATCCTGGTCTCGGTGCCGGCGAGCTATACGGACGCGGGCGTGGGGCGGCTGGCGAGCCAGTTGCGGTCGTCGGACCTCCGCTCGCGGGTGGAGGCGGCGAACGCCCTTGCCGCCCTGGGGCCGCGAGCCGCCGAGGCCGTGCCCGCGCTCCTCAACGCGATGGGAAGGGGGTCGAGCGAGATCGAGTTCGCGCGGGCGGTGGGCAAGGCGATGAAGGCGATAGGGGCGGCGGCGGTGCCCCGGCTAATCGGAGCCTTGCGTTCGGAGGCGGCCAAGGCGCGGTTCCACGCGGCCGGCGCCCTGGCGAAGCTCGGCCCGGAGGCGGCTGGCGCCGTGGCCGCGCTCGCCGAGGCCCTGGAGGGCGACCCCGACTACTCCGTGCGGTCGAACGCCGCGGTCGCCCTGGGCGCCATCGGCCCGGCCGCATCGTCGGCCCTCCCTGCCCTCCGCCGCGTCGCGGGCAACCCCAACGAAAAGCTCACGGGCGACCCCGCCCGCGCCGAGCTGCGCGTCCGCGCACGCATGGCCATGGACCAGGTGAAAGGGAAATGAGCCCGCGAAGAGTTCGCACAATCGTCCTCGTCCCTCGTCCTCGTCCCTCGTCCTCGATCCTCTTGGCTTGGCGGTGAGGGAAAGAGTCGAGGACGAGGGACGAGGACGAGGACGATCGAAGAGTTCGGAATCCGCTACTTGGCTTCTTCCCCCTTGCTGGCCTCGGCTCCCGCTGGCGGCTGCTTCTGCCCGCTGGCCGGCTTGTAGGCCGGCGTGCGGAAGAAGGCGCCGAGGGCGATCGCACAGGCGAGCAGCAGGGCGCACGGCACCAGGAACACGGCCCGCCAGCGGAACTTCCCCTCCACCTTCAGCCTGTCCATCACCACGCCCGTGAACTGCGTGCCGGCGAAGAGCCCGAAGCCGTAGAGCACCATCGAGTAGAGGCCGGTCGCGGAACCCAGCACCTCCTTGGAGGCGATGTGGGCGATGTAGATGAAGGCCACGCCGATGAAGAACTGGTAGGCGATGCCGTGGAGGGCCTGCGCGCAGATGATGAGCCAGCGCGGCCGCGTGAGCGCGAACACGCCGTACATGGCCAGCCACGCCGCGGCACCGAGGGCAATCGCCCACTTGAACCCCAGCGCGCCCAGCACCGCCGCCTCGAAGATGGCCACCAGCAGGGTGGTGATGAATTGCGCCGCCTGGGCGATGGACATCACGGCCGGCACGTTCTTGCTCTCCACCCCCAGGTCGCCAAGGTACGACGCCGTGCCGAGGAAGTAGAACTGAAGCTGCGAGGCGACGACGAACGAGACGGCGAGGAAGAGGACAAAGTTCGGGTCCTTCAGCAGCGACAGGGCGTGGGTCAGGGGGTCCTGGGCCTTCGGCGGCGTGTCGGGCAGGAACACGCTGTAGACTGCCATGGCGACCGCCAGCAACCCCGCCAGCACCAGACAGTCATTGCCCTCTCCTGTCCCTCTCCTTCGCCGCCAAGCCGTCAGGAGCCAGCCGACGAGCACCCAGGCCACGCCGCCCCAGACCTGGATGGCGAAGAAGGGCATGTCGCCCTTGTGGCGGAAGGTCAGCGCGGTCGTCAGCGTGATCGTCGGGCCGTAGGTCAGCGCGTAGAGGAGCATCGTCACGAAGAGGCCACAGAACGTCGTCCTGCGCGCGGCGATGAGCAAGAGCAGGCCGCCGAGGGCGTGCGCCGCCACCAGGAACCACTGCGTCGCCACCCACCGGTCCGTGAGTACCCCGCAGGCCAGCGGCGAAACGATGCAGCCGAGGTACATGGTTCCGTAGACCCACCCCACCTGCTTCCCGGTCATCTTCAGCGGCCCGAAGAGCCGCGCCGCCAGCACGGGCGACCACGCCCCCCAGATGGCGAACTGGAGGAACGTCATCGCGCTCAGCCGCACGTACATCTCCCAGTTCATCGCATTCTCCTCACGATAGGGCAGGCTCCCAGGGAGTGCGTACCCGCGGGTGCCGGTTCCGCGGCGTCCCGGCTCGGGTCACGGTCGTCAATACCGCTTGCGGCAAGCGGGGCTCTCAAAGCCGTCAATCACGCGATCGTGCGCTTCCTCTGAAGGGAGGACCGCAGGCGTGGGACCTCCACCCAGAGTCACAGTGACCGTCCCTGCGCATGGAACCTCGCCGATGGGTTGAGGGGCGGTCCCTTGGCGGCCTGCGCACAAGCACAGCCCGGTCGCCTGGGTGCACAGGAGGCGCACTTTGCGGCGGGAGCAGATGGCGCGGATCGTGTCTAGGTCAGGATGCCCGTGCGTGTTGCCTGTTCCCACCGACAAGATCACGGTCGAGGGGCCAACGATGTCCAGAAGTCCGGCTTGCGATATCACGTGCTCTTGAAGCTGGTCGCGTGAGAAGCGACCGCCATGGTGCGGGAAGCGGAAAACGTCGGCTCGGAGGCTGCGAGCTTGCGTGCGGGAGAGTATTGTCCAGCCAAGGGCACCCAGGTCTGCGCCCAAGAGCATCTTGTGGCCCGCCCACTCGAGCATCAGGATCGCGCTGGCCTCATTCGGCCGGCTGCGAGGCCGTTTGCGCACGCCTCTGCCTTTACGCGGCCGCGCCGACCGGGCGAGGAAGTCAACCTCCAGCTTCGAGGGGTACAGGATCGTGGCTACGCGTGTGTCGCGAAGCACGGCAGAGAGGAAGCGGTCGTTCGTTGTAGGGGTGCATGGCTGAAATGTGCGAGGGCCCAAGGGGCCGTCGGGGAGGCACAGCATCCCCAGGAGAGCAAGTTGCCGGGCGAAGGCCCCGGACTGGGGAAGCCTGTCCGCGTCATAGGCGACTACGTCAACGGCGCCCTGCATCCCATGGAGGAACTCGCGGAGCACCGCGGCAAACCCGGCAATGTGGTCGTGATCGTCGTGCGTCAGCAGCGCAACAGGGATCCGCGATATCCTGTGCTCGCGCAGGACATCCAGGATGGGCTCCGGCTGTCGGGCATCTACGATGATTGCTCTGCCCGGTTGCGGGCCAACGATCACAGTGGCGTCACCTTGGCCCACATCGAGGCAGAAGATCTGCACGACCTCACTCGGCAAGACTGACCTCCCGCGGCAAAGGCTTGGTGACCCGCCGTAGCTCGGCGAGCAGTTCCGAACGCGACCTATCTGCTTCGGGAAAGGGAACGATCCCTGCGAGACACACATCATCTAGTTTGTGTGCTGCCAAAGACGCGCTGAGGCGGATGTGCGCGCCCGCCAGGCGGAGATCGGCAGGCAGGTCATCAACGCGGACCGGAACCGGCAGCCCCAGCTTGAGCCCGTCAACAGCTACCGCGGCTAGTCCAGCTTGCTCGTCCAGCACCAGGACGCGGCCGCAGGTCGAGAGCAACCTGCGCCTGGGGCGGCTTCGAACGGCAGCCAGTTGGACTGATTCCGGCGCTACCTCTCGGGGGAGTCCAGGCCGGTCCTCCTGAGGACATAGAGAGGACAGAATGCTACGCTCATTCTCGGTCGGGCCATATGCGGCGCAGACGAGTTCGTCGATTCTCAAGAGAACCTGTCTGGCCACCCAATCCATCCAAGCGGAACCCTGTTCGCCGGACGAGCGATGCTCGATTGTGCTCCTCTGGCGCTGAACCCTCACGAGGTGGAACGCCAGCTCTGAGACAAGCTCAGCCACCAGTGGCTCAAGAGGGGGCCAAGGCAATTCGGCGAGAAGGCCACCGATGATGTTCCGCTCGTAGCTATGCTCTGCGAGCCAAGCATTGGCCACTGTCGAGTTCAGGACGGCGGCCACTCGATAGATGTCGTTGCCTGAGTGCTTTGGTATCACGTACAGGAAGGTGTTTTCAGGGAAAGTGCCCATGTTATCAACATACGCCATCAGCCGCCATGCGTAGTTGGTATCAATTGTCCTCGGGATCAGGACCTTGTGTGCTTCCATGTCCCAATGGGAGCGGGGCCTATGTATGTCATCTCTGCGCGCATAATAATTGAGATATGATATCTCAGCGCTCATCGGCAAGCCGAAGGCAGACCTGGCGCCGCCTGTGCCGCGCAGGAAAGGAACGAAGCCCCCTGGATTTGGGGTCTGCACCAAGGTGGGGTCCACCGGCTCGCCTTCCTTGGCCTCTTTCATTCGGAGTTGTATCCCCAAATGTGGCTTCTCACAAGCACCTGACAGGACAAGTGCGCTGAGCCTCGCCCAAAGCTCGGCGAGCCGAGGCGACCTCATCAAACAGTGCTTCTGGACCATCCAATCGCGCTGTGTCATTTCCCTTCGCGCGGCGAAGTCGCCCCGGAGCACGCGGGAGCGGTACTCGGAGACGGGCCCCTCGATGTTGTGATCTGAGATCACCCAGTTAGCCCTTGGCCCGCCGGCGCGCTTCCGCGCAAGAAGGATCATCGAGGGCTCCGCTGCCTCCGCGAATACCCCTGCTGGCAGATCCGCGATGCGCAGGATCTCACAGGCAGACATCAGCCCCCGCCGCGACGCTTCTCCGCCGCCCGATACCTGCCCTCGGTACTTGTACGGCAGGACCAGGCCGACCAACCCACCATCCGGAAGTTGCGAAACGGCCTTGCCTACGGCCATGCGCGTGAGTTCGAATGGCGGGTTGCCGATGACAATGGTGGGGGCGGGCCAGATTGTCTGGAGCTTCAGCTCGCTCAGATCGCCCTGCTCGATGTCCCAGCCGTTCCAGCGAGTTTCGATCATGAGGCTCAGCGCGGCGATCCAACACGCGAACGGGTCCTTGTCCCGGCCATGAACCATCTGCCGGCACCAAGAGGCGGCTGGTTGCACCCCTTTCTCATCTCTGTAGAGATCCTTCATTCGGCGCAGTGCCCTCAGCAAGATCCCACCCGACCCTGCTGTGGGGTCCAAGGCCGACCGGCTGGACAAGGGCATCTCGTGGATCGGCAGTTGATCCACGATGAACTGGCTGATCGCCAAGGGGGTGTAGTAGATCGCAAGCTCGCGCCGCAACTCATCGCTGACGAAGGCGTGCTGATAGAGCATTCCCAGGCCGTAGGGGCTTAGGAACTCGAACCGCCACCGCCTGAGGCGGTCGCCGATCCAGCTCAGCACCTCGGGTGGTATGTCCTGCCAGTGGGCAGTGCGGAAGAACGCTGGGAACTTGCCGCCAGAGCCTGCCTCTCGAAGCAGCGCGAGTGCGTCGCCGGAATCTGCGGCGAGTTCACCCTTGTCCTTCAGGACCCGGGCGCCGAAAACCAGTATCGTCGCGCGCAGACCGGCTCCCCTCGGATCAACACACATCGGTCGTAGTCGCCGGATCTGGTCGGCTGCTCCCGCTGCGACGTCTTGGTAGACGGCCGGCAGGTCCTTGGGCGCAGCCTGGAACGCGAAATCGAGCAGCCCCGCGTCAGCGAATGTCAATTGCCTGCCTGTTGGGCGCTTGCCCTCGAGCATCGAGTTTGCTCCCAGGTGCTCTGCCTCCTTGCGGATGAACCCCTGGAACTCGTTCGGGCCAGAAAGTGTGTGGATGACCGCAGGGTCGCGGTCCGATCGCCACTGGACTACGTCGACGTGGCCACTGACTTGCCCGAAGAAGCCGAGGGGAACCGCGAGCAGCTTCGCGGCCGAGATCAGCTCGTCCCGGTGGCGCCCGGGAGGACAGAAGTGCATAGCGAGGCACGAAGTCTCCTGGTCTTGTTGCTTCTTGTCTCCGAAGGCGAGGCGATCGAAAAACAGTCGCCCCTCACCGGTTGGCAGCAAGTAGTTGCTAGCGACGTATCCCCGGCCATACATGAGCTCTCGGGCCAGAAGCTCGTCGGCGAGGGCCAGGAATTGCTCGCGGCTCAGGAAAGCAGGCATGGCGATCTTCCCGCGGGCTTCGCCCTGTCTCAGGCGGCGGGACCTCTGGGTAACCACGGGGACCCGTGGACTCGGACGAACGCCTCGGTAACCGGTTCTCCTGCGGGTCCCTGGACCGGTCGTCCCGCTGGTGGCATAATGTAGCACCGGCGAGCCAGGCGATCAAGTGGGTGCTCAGACATACCGCCCGAACTCCATGCAGGCGGCGTACATGGCGGCGACGCTTGCGACGGGGGTGAAGGGGGCCAGGTTGTTGCCCTCGCGGAGGACGAACCTGCCGCCGTCCATGACGCCCGAGTGGAGGATGCGCTTGGCCTCGTCCCGAATCGCCTGCGCCGAACCGGTGCGCAGAAGCTCGACGTGTGGCCCGCCCTGGATCGTGACGTCGGGGCCGAGCTCGCGGCGCATCGCACCGTGGTCAACGGGGAAGCCGGTGTCGAAGCTCCTCACCTTCAGCTCGTCGTGGATGGTCTTGAAATGGCGCGTGGCGTCGCCGCAGAGGTGGATCGAGTTTGGGCCTTCGGGGCCGAAAGTCTCCATGAGCCGCTTGTGGTAGGGCAGGACGAGCTCGCGGTAGGTGTCGAGCGAGAGAAGCTGGATGCTGTCGTCGGCGAAGCCCCAGGCCTTGCTCTCGACGGTCTGGCCGAGGCGCTCGCGGTAGGCCCGGATGCGGCGGATCGTGGCCTCCACGATGAGGGTCATCAGGTCGTGGTAGAAGCCGGGGTCGGTGTACATGTCGAGGCAGATTTCGGTGGGGCCGCGTAGTGCGCAGGCGATGGTGAACGGCCCGTCGGTGCCGCAGCCGGTGGGGGAGCCGGCCTTGACTGGGCGGCCGCAGAACTCGTAGCCCTTCGCCCGCTCCTTGAAGCGCCCGAAGTAGTCCCAGTTCCGCCCCATCCAGCCGCCGAAGGGGTCGGGCGCGCCGCGCGCGATGAAGGCCGCCTTGCCCACGCCCGCGGCGTGGCCCGTCACTCCGTGGCGGGATTCCGCCGCGGAGCGGCGGGCCACGTCCGTGATGAACGGGGGCGAGTCGGGCACGTTGCCCTCGATGAACCGCAGCGGCGCCCCCCACCAGAGCGCCTCGTAGCTGTTCTGGAAGTCCACGCTCACCGCCCAGGTGTCGGGGAGGCCCATCTCGGCGTCCTGGGGCAGGTTGTGGCGGACCCAGTGCTGGTGGCGGAGCTGCGTCTCGAACATCACGTCGGGGTCGTTGAAGTACTCCTCATACGTGACCCCCTTCGTGTTGATGGCTGGGTCGAGGATAGTGAAGCGCGACGAGATGCCGAGCACCATCGGCACCCGCGAGGGCTTTCCCTCGTGGAAGCGCTTCCAGACCTCCTTCACCTCGGCGTTGTGCGCGGCGAAGTCCATCTCCATCGGTTTTCTCTCCTCTGCGAGCTCCCGTTCTAAGGCGGTCGTCGCCCGCAACAAAAGGGGATGATTGGATGGATGGATGAATGGATGATTGTCTGACGCCCATCCACCCATCCACCCATCCATTCATCCCCCACAAGTGAGCGGAACGGAGGCTGCACCATCAGGCTCCCGCTCAGGGCAGGTGGGGAAGGCCCAGGTAGCGGACGGCCAGCGGCCCCTGCCTGCGCTCGTAGGGCTTAGTGACAAGTGGGCTGACGACGTAGTTCGCGCCTGCGGGGTACGCTTCGCGGAACTCGGCCAAGGCCCGCGCCTCGAAGCGGTCGGGCTCCACCTTGCACTCCACGGCATCCACCCGCTGCCCGCTGCCCTTCACCACGAAGTCCACCTCACGCCCCGATCGGTCGCACCAGTAGGCCAGCACACGGTCGCCCGCGGTGGCCCGCAGGGCGTCGAGCACGAGGTGCTCCCAGAGGATGCCACGGTCCTCCTCGCGGATTGTGTCCCAGCCCCTCACGAAGGTCACGAAGCCGGTGTCGAAGGCGTAGCACTTCGGTCGGCGCGTGACCTCGGGGCGCCGGCCGCCGTGGAACGGCGGGAGGAGGAAGACGGCGTGTGCGACGGCCATCGCCTCGACGTGGGCTTTGACCGTGGGGCGCGAGAGGCCGCTGAGCGCCGCGAGGCTCGTGTAGTCGAGCGCCCCGCCGCTCTGGCGCAGCAGGAGTTGAAGCAGCTTCAGGAAGCCCACGCGGTTTCGGATGGCGAAGAGCTCCTGGATGTCGCGCGCGTAGAAGCTGTCCATCCACTCCGCGAAGAAGGCGGGGTCCTTCTCGGCGGCCAGGAGGGGCTCGGGCAGGCCGCCGTGGAGAAGGCGGCGGTCGAGGTCACTCACGCCGAAGGCCTCCACGCACTCCGTCCAGAGCACTGGCGGCAGGTGAATGGCCAGCTTGCGGCCCGTCAGGCTGTCGCGGAACTTCCGCGTGGCCGCGAGGGTGGACGAGCCGGTGGCGAGCACGCGCAGATGAGGAAAGGCGTCCGCAGCGATCTTCAGCACGCGGCTCGGGTCGCCGAGCCGGTGGATTTCGTCGAAGACCACGGTTGCGCCGCGGGGCAGGCTGGCCAGGAACGGCTCAGGGTCCTGGAGACGTCGCGCTTCGGACGGCAGGTCGCAGTTGACGTAGAGTGCGTCCGGCAGCATCCGTGCGAGGGTGGTCTTGCCGACCCGCCGCACGCCGGAGAGCCAGACCACAGGGCGCTTGCGCCACGCGGCCTCGATGCGCCCGAGCCACAAGGGTCGGGGCCTGACCCCCGCTGATGATGGAGAAGGTGCGGCCATAACTTCCCCTAACGCGGCTTGTGGCCGCAACCAAAGGGGATGATTGGATGGGTGGATGGATGGATGATTCTCTGACACACATCCACCCATCCATTCATCCATCCATCCCCCAACATGCGCGCGTGGCGAGCACAAGTGACGACGGAACAGTCCATGCACCAAGGCGATACGCGCAAGTCTATTTTACGTACTTCCAGAAATAATGTCAATCATGTTTTCGCGAGGAGCTCGGCGGCGCGGGACTTGAAGTCGGTCGTGGTGGCTTCGCGGGGCTGGGCCTCGGATGCGGCGGCGGCGAGGAGGCGGCGGGCGGCCTCCTTGTCGCCCAGTTGAAGGGCGCACCAGCCGGACCAGAAGAGGGCGTCGGCGTCGTCGGTGCGCGTCGGCTTGCCGACGGCGAGGTGGTGGGGGTATTCGGCGGCGGCCTCGAAGTGCGCGCGGGCGGCGGCCAGGTTGCCGGCCTCCTTGTCGCGGTGGCCGAGGGCGATGTGGGCTTCCTTCCAGAGGAGCCTGGGCTTGGCCTCGCCCTCCCAGGGCTTGAAGCGGCAGGTGGAGAGGAGCTCGATGGTGCGCTCTGGCGCCCCGGCCCGCAGGCAGGCGTCGGCCCAGCGGGCCACCACCTGCCACTTGGCCTTCACGGGGTCGGGGGCCGACTCGAAGGCGGCCAGGCGCTCGGCGTGGCGGCCGGAGGCCGAGAGGATGTGGTCGCGCTCGAGCCACAGTCGCCATGCGGCGGTTTCGAGTTTCGAGTTTCCGGTTTCGAGTGAAGAGAGGGCGTGGGAGTAGGCGTGGAGGGCGTCGGGGGCGTTGCGCTTGAATTGCCAGCGGTAGAGGGCGAGGTCGCGCCAGGCGAGGACCGCGATGTCGGCGGTGTCGCGGGGCAGAGACGCCCCGCCCACAGGCAGGGACGCCCCGCCCACGGGATTGGTGGCGCGGGTCCAGTGGTCGGCCGCCTCGTCCCAGCGGGCGAGGGCGGCGAGGCAGTTGCCGAGGAGGAGGCTGGCCAGAGGGTCGTCGGGGCAGAGCTGGAGGGCGACTCGCAGGGCGTCGGCGTCCTCCACGCGGTGCGGGTTGACGAAGAGGGGCGATTGGCGGGCGGCCTCGCGGGCCGCAGCCAGAGCTTCGGTCGCTTTGCCCATCCGCCAGTGGCAAAGGGCGATGTGGTAGAGGAGCATCGCCTGACGGGCCGGGTCGACTCGCTGGCGGGCTGGGCCACTGAGCCACGCGATGGCGTCGTCCCAGGCCCCCACCCGCTCGTACTCGCAGGCCACCTCGATGAAGGCTTGTGGATCGTGCCCGAACACGCCGTCTAGCACGAGTCGCGTCGCCTTGTGTCTGGCGCCATTCAGGAAGTAGGCCTCGCCCCAGCAGAGGGCCTCAAGGGCACTTCTCCTGTACCCCGAGTCCACAAACGGCCGGGCAAACTTGCGGTCGCCAGCTCTGCGTGAAGCCAGACCGCAGAGCGCGCATAGTCGGCTGTCGCTTTCGGCGATGTATGCGCCCTCGGCGAACAGACTGCCGGCACGGAGCGGGTGCCCGGCGCGCAGGGCCATCTCGCCAAGGAGGCCGGCGGCGCTTGCCGCGCAGCGGGGGCTGCGGAGGAGGGCGTGGAGCTGGGCGGTCGGCTCGCCGCCCTCTTGGAACGTCGCCACGCTGAGCCACCAGAGGGCGTCCTCGCTCTGGGGGTCGGTGGCGAGGGCCTTCCCCGCCCAGTCCTTCGCGGCCTCGGTCTGGCCCCGCTTGAGGTGTATCTGGGCCAGGCCGTTCATCGCCGCAAGGCACGCGGGGTCGAGCTCAATGGCCTTGCGGTAGCACTCGGCGGCGGCGGAGAGGTCGTTGTACTGCTCGTGGCCGCGCGCCTTGAGGAGCCAGCCCTGGAGGGTGGCCGGCGTGTCCTCCAGCGACACCTCGGGCAGGCCGATGTGGGGCGGCACGCCGTCGAGCGCCGGCCGCACGGCGTCCTCCTCAATCTGGAGCGTTACCTTGTCCGCACCAATCTCGACGGCGACCGGCCCATCGCCCTCGATCGGCACGCGGAGGGAGCGGCTCTCGCCCGGCGCGAAGGGGAAGCGTGCGGACTTCAGGACACGCTCGCCCTGCCGCACGACGATGGGGGTTCGCTTGACGCGCGCGAGGGCGAGGAGGCGAAGGTCGAGCGCGTCGCCATCCCGCACGGCGTTCAGCACGAGGTCTCCCGCGGCGTGGACGACTCCGCCGAGGCCCCAGACGGGCGCCCAGCTCTCGTCCCACTCCTCGACCGCGCCGGGGGCGAGGAGGCGGTGGACGCCCTGGTGGACGAAGCGGCCGCTCTGGAGCTCGATGTACGGCTCGCCGCGGGCGTTGAGGAGCTCTGCCCACATGCGCCCGTGGCCGCCGTGGCCCCAGGAGAACATCTTGCGGCCCGGCACCTCGAAGCGCGATGCCTGGTGGACCACGCCGCAATCGAGCTCCTCGTAGTAGCCGCCGAACCAGTCGGCGCGGAGGTCCCTGGCAAAGATGTCCCCGCCCCGCTCCAGGTTCTTATACCGGCTGAGGTCGCGCCCCTCCTGCATCGGGAAGCTCGCGTCGCGGTTCGTGCCGTACCACACGGAGAGGACCTTGGTGGCGGGCAGGAGGAGGCGGAAGTCCTCGCGGGCAGGCACCGCGGAGTTGGACCAGAAGTAGATGCGGTGGAAGAAGGGCGTGCGGTTGAAGAGGCGGATGCGGACGCCGAGGCGCCAGTCGTCGGGCCTCAGCGTGAGGGCCACCTGCCAGGCCATGCGCGTGAGGTGCTCCACACCGCCCACGAAGGCCGTCGCGCTCCCGTCCTTACTCTCGGCGAGATGCCAGGCCACGCGGTCGCTCGTCGTGACCATGTGGCCGACGTGAGGGAAGTTCCACTCGATCCCCCCCGCCCACCAGGCGCCCCGCATGGCCACCAGGCCCAGTTTGAGGGGCACGTTGTGGTAGAAGACCTCGCGGTCGTGGACCAGGTCGCGGAGCGAGAGGATGTGGCCGCCCAACTCGGGGAGCACCGTGAGCCGCAGCAGGCCGTTATCGAGCACCACCGCCTTGAACTCCCGCTCCTCCATCTCGTC
>VGYW01000263.1 GCA_016872875.1 Planctomycetota bacterium
GCCCCCTTCGGGGGCTTGGATGGGGGGGACGCGCGATCCCAGGGCTCCCTTCGGTCGCCCTGGGCTACGGCTGGGTCGCCCGCGTCGGCGGGCTACAAGGCCCCGAGATGTGGGCAAAGATCAGGGCGAAGCCCTGGGAAGGGGCGGCCGGCAAGGTCAGCCCTGACAGGGCGTACTATGTGGCCCCGGCGCCTCGCCCTGCCCACAGCGGCTAGGACGCCCCTACAGGGCTGGATCTGGCCCATCCCTTTTCCCAGGGCTTCGCCCTGGGCTGATATAGTACGCTCCGTTCGGAGCTTCGGAGCCGAAGAGCAATACCAGAACTAGGGGCCATGCTCTTGGCCCCCCCATAGAACCTTCCGCCGTGACTCGTGCGCGTCTTGCGCACATGTTGGCGAGGATGGATGGATGAATGGATGGGTGGATGAATGTCAGACAATCATCCATTCATCCATTCATCCATACATCCAATCATCCTCTTTGGTTGCGGCCACGGGCCGCCTTAAGACCTATAGGTCCTATGCGGCCGGGCGCCGCCTCAGGCGGAGCAGCGTGACCTCTGGCCTCGCGCGAAAGCGAATCGGCAGGTAGAGCGTGCCAATGCCCCGGCTCACGAACATCTGGGTGCCGTCCTCGACAAAGTGGCCGCTGACGTAGCGGCGCGCGACGCGGGACTTAATGAGTAGCGATGTCCCGAAGGGGAGGCGCACCTGCCCCCCGTGGTTGTCGCCCGCGAGCACGAGGTCAACCCCAGCCTTCCTGGCGCTCACGATGAAGTCCGGCACGTGCGCGAGCAGGATGCGAAAGGCGTCGCCGCGGTTCGCGGCGTCGCAGGTGCGCGGCCCGGGCGCGTCGTCGGGCAGGAGCCCGAGGGGCGCGGCGCGCCGAGCCACGTTGCCCGGCCAGGTCGCCTCGTCTATCTCGTGGTCGCCCCGGATGCCGTCGTTGGGCCGCATGGTGGCCACGCCCAGGAGCGCGAGGCGCTGCCCCTGCCACTCGAGGAGGAGCGAGTTGCGGAGCAGGCAGGTGAAGCGCCCGCGCTCGGCCAGGCCGAGGAAGAAGGGGAGCGTGTCGTGGTTGCCCACCACGGCGGCCATGCCCCAGGGGTACGACAGCCCCTCGAAGATGCGGTCGAGGCAGGCGAGCGCCCGCTCGTCGTCGGTGGACTCGTGTGCCTTGAAGTCGCCCGTGGCCACCAGGAGGTCGGCGGGGGTCTGCTCCAGGATGCGGCGCAGCCGCCGCTCCACCCGCCCGAAGCCATTCGTATGGATGTCGCTCAGGTGAAGCACCCGCAGCCCGTCGAAGGCGGGCGGCAGGCCGTCGAAGGCCAGCTCCAGCTCTTCCAGCTCGAGCTGGCCCGCCTCCCAGTAGCCGTAGGCGAAGAACGCGGCGAGGAGCGCGGCCGCCGCCCCCACCGCGATTGCCAGCCGCCGGTGCCGCCTCAGCCACGGCTTCGCCTTCCCCTTAGACCCGTCTGCGCCCATCAACCCATCTCCACGCTCGCGCCGACGCATTGCCAGGGCGAAGGTGATCATCTTGGTGATCATCTTGAATGGGCAACGGTCACGAGATTGCCCAACGCGAGCATAGGACCGATAGGACGGATAGGACAGATAGGACAGATGGCGGTGCGATCAGGCCTTGGGCGTGCCGTAGCGGCGGACGAGTTCGGCGCATTCGGCCGGCTGGTCGCTGTAGCGGTCGTAGATGCCCACGATGGCGCCATCCGTGGGCTTGATGCCCGCAAAGGTCTCGCGGAAGGCCATGTCCACCATCCCCGGGTGGTCGCAAAGCCGCCCCGCCGCCAGTATCTTGAAGGCGAGGCAGGGGCGCTTGGTGGACTGCATGGCCTTGTACATGCGCGGCGGGTCCTCGCGCAGATAGACCTCGCCGATGGGGATGGGGGTGTAGCCGAGGAGTTTTTTCAGGGCCTCGGCGCTGCGGTGGCGCTCGTAGACGCAGGTCATGTAGTAATCGAGGTCCCAGCCCTTCGATTCCACGTAGTCCACCACGTCGGGCATGTGGGTGGAGACGCCGACCTGGAGGCCGGCGTCGCGGATGCGCTTGAGGTAGTCGTGGGCGTAATCGAGGCGCTTGTTCTTGAAGAGCGAGTCGGTGCGCTCGCCGTGGTGGGCGATGCCGATGCAGCCGCCGGCCTTGAGGGTCTCGATCACCGCGGGGTTGTCGCACTCGATGGAGAGGAAGTGCATCGTGCCGCCCTCGTCGAGGAGACGGCGGTAGAGGGGGAGGTTTCCGCAGCCGCTCTGCCAGGCGTTGATGCCCACCTCCTGGCATCGGCGGAGGGTCTTCAGGATGCGGTCGGGGGTGAAGAAGAGCTTCATCTCGTGGTTCACGAAGGCGGAGAGGTGCGAGCCGGCGTTGAAGCAGTTTGAGCCGACGATGAGGCGGGAGAGGGTGTGGGGGCCGAGCTTGAGCATGGGCATCCTGGGCTGCTCAGCGGACGGCTCGGCGGGAGCCTCGCCCTCCCTGGCCAGCACGGCGCCGGCGACTGCGGCGGCGCCGACCTGCTTGAGGAACTCGCGGCGGCCCTCGCCCTGCTCTGGATAATGTTCGGACGAACCCATGCGTTCTCCTTTCAACCTGTTGAGGGGAGGCGTTTCTTGAGCCTTTCGGGGATGGCGGGCGATTCGGCCAGGCGGGCCACGAGGTCGGCGGCACGCTCGACCTCGCGCTTGAAGGCGTCGGCCACCGCGCCCACGATGCGCTCGCGGAGGCGGCCTGCGGCACGCCCCAAGGCGTCCGATGCCGCCAGCCGCACGAGGGCGTCGAGCAGAATGCCGTGCTCTGTGGGGGTGAGCTGCCGGTCGGTCGCCTCGCGTTTGAGGAGCTCCTCGGCGAGGGAGGCTGCGCGCCCGGCGGCTGCCTGGCCCGCGGCGATGAGTATCTCGGCGTGGACGCGATAGGTGGGAAGGTAGTCGCGGCGGAGGGCCACGGCGTCGGCGATGGCCTCGCGCTGGGCAGGCTCGATGTCGCACAGCGTGCCGAGGGCGTGGAGTGCGCCCAGGAGGAGGTCGGTGTTGCCGGGGCCGAGTTGGAGTTCGCCCTGGGCGATGCGGCGCCAGGCGCGCACAAGGTGCCCGAGGGCCTGTTGGCGGACGACCCCGCGCGAGGAGAGGGCGATGTTCCGCAGGCCCGTGAGGATGCCGGGCACGAGCTCGGTGTAGGCGGCCACCTCCTCGCCGAGGGCGTAGACCAGTTCGTCCTTGTAGCGGCAAGCGTCCCGCTTGCCGACCGCAACCGGGACGGTTGCGGCTACCGTGATCTCGGGCAGCTCGCGGCCCAGGAGCCTGCCCAGGAAGTCGAGGAGTTCCACCTTGAGGGTGGGCGCGGCCCGCGGGCTGAGGCAGAGGCGGCCCAGCCCGTCGAGGGCCGCGTGGGAGAGCGACTTGTCGAGGATGAGGGAGCGGAGCCTGTCGGCGGCGCGCTCGACGGTCGCCTTGTCTGCGGCGACGCCTGAGCACATCTGGCCGAGGGTCCGGGCGAGGACCCGGCGGTCGGGGAACCTGCCGTCGAGTTGCGCGAGGACGACGCCCACGGCCCCTGCCACGGCCTTCGCGTCGCGGGCGTCGAGGCGCGAGGCCAGCTCGCCGAGCGTGCGGGCGGCAGCGACGCGGGACGCCGGCCGCTCTCCGTTCGCCAACAGTTCGAGGAGGGGCGGGAGCGCGGGCGCGCCCAGCTTGGCCACGAGCGCCTCGATGGCGGCCAGGATCCCCGGGCTGGCGTATTCCTGGAGCGTGGCGAGGAGCTCTGCGGCCAGGCCGCGGCGCGTGGCCGCGGGGATGGCGGGGTTGGCCGTCGCCGGGCTGTTGATCACCGCCAGCCTAGCGGCGCGCTGCGCGCGCTGAAGGGCTTCGAGGAAGATGCGGCCGACCCTCGCCCTTGCCGCCCGCGAGGTCTCCTCGCGCGACGCCACGACGTCGAGGAGCCGCACCATCGCCTCCTGCGCGGCCTCGGGCGCGGCCAGGAGCCGCTCGGCCACGCGCGGCACCACGGCCTCGCCCAGCCGTGCGAGCGCGTTGATGAGCGGCAGGCACTCCACCGCGGGGTCGGGGCTCGCGGCGAACTCGTCGAGGGCCTGGCCCATCGCCTCGTCGCGCTGCTCCTGGGAAGATGCGAACTCGACCGCTGCGGCCACAAGGGGCCGCCGGGCGCGCGGGTCCGCAAGGGATGCCAGTTCGGCCTGGACCACGCAGTAGACATCGCTGGGATTGCACTCGCCGAGGACGAGGAGGACCCTGCGCACCTCGGGGCCGAGGAGCTCGGCGGCGTCGCGCAGTTGGCCGAGTAGGACGTGGACGAGGTCGCGGCAGCTCTGCGGGTCGTGTGCCACGGCTCGGCAGGCGCCCTCGACCGCGCGGATGAGGAGGCGGCGGACCTCGACCGATGGCTCGTAGCGGAGCGTGCCGGCCACGATGCGCAGGAGGACGCCGAGCTCCTCGTCACGCGGGGCAGAGACGCCCCGCCTACATTGCGAGAAGCGCCGGCCGATGCGCTGGGCCGCCGAGTGTTTCTGGCGTTCGTTGCCCTCGGCCAGGAAGCGGGCGTCCTCGGCCACCTCGGGGGCCAGGCCGAGCACCGTGAGGGCCTGTGCCGCCTCGGAGCGGACCTCCGCCTCGCGGTCCATCAGCGCCGTGGCGAAGAGCGCCATCTTCTCGCGTTCGCCCGCGGGCGAGAGCGCCAAGCGGCGGAGCGCCGTCACCTTCTCCTTCGGGTCCGCGCTCGTGCGGAGCACGAGCTCGAGCTCCGCAATGTCGCGGCGGGTGAAAAGCTCCTGGATTTCGCCTGGGTGGAGGACTTCGCCCTTGGGGACCAGGGCGGGCAGTTGGGCCTCCTGCGGCTGGCCCTCGGCTTGCTCGGCCAGGAGCTCTTCGGCCAGGGCGATGGTCTTCCAGCCCTTCGCCTCGGCCACAACGAAGTCGGCGGGCAGCTCCTCGCCCGGGAGCGTGAGCGAGCGGAGGGCCCCCGTCGTCAGCTCGCTGGCCTTGTCCAGCAATTGTGGGTGCAGGAGCACGTGTTGGAGCGGCGCCGACTCGCGCAGACACTCGATAGCCGCGGCCGTGAGGTCCACCTTGTGGGCCAGGAGCGCGGCCAGGCGCACGGCCAGGCGCTCGCCCAGCGCGAAGCGCTCACGATAGAAGTCCTTCGTCCCGCGCATCCCAGTCGGCATCGCGATGGTCTCCCTGTTCCCATGCCGATGGTAGCAGGCTGCGAGAGCCAAGTCAAGACCGCAAGGACCACAAGGACCACAGGGACAACAGGGACATCTTCCTTCGGTGTCCCTGTGGTCCTTGTTGTCCCTGTGGTCCCTTCGGCCCCGCCGCTCGCCTGCACTTGACCGGCGGGGGGTTCCGTGGTTGACTATGCAGCACGAACCGCGTGGTTGGAGGCCTGGCCCAAGATGCGAGCACTGGTCACGGGCGCGACGGGCTTCGTGGGGAGCCATCTGGCCGAACGGCTCTGCCGCGAGGGGGTGGAGACGGTCTGCCTGGTGCGCCCCACGAGCCGCCTCGAGTGGGTGGACAGGCTGCCCATCCAGAGAATCGTCGGCTCGCTTGAGGAGCCAGAGGCACTCCCGCTGGGCGAGGTGGACTGGGTTCTCCACGTGGCGGGGGTGACGCGTGAGCGGACGGCGGCGGCGTATATGGCGGCGAATGCGGAGACGACGCGGCGTCTGATTGAGGCCGCGGCGCGGATGAATCCCAACCTTAAGCGGTTCGTCTACGTGAGCAGCCTCGCGGCGGTGGGGCCGGCGCCGACCGAGGCCCCGCTCGACGAGGCGGCGGAGCCGCACCCCCTGCCCGGCTATGGAGCGAGCAAGCTGGCCGGGGAGAGAGCGGTGCTCGCTTTCCGCGACCGCCTGCCGGTGACGATCGTCCGGCCGCCGGCGGTCTACGGCCAGCGCGACAGGAACTTCACTTCACTCTTCCGCACGGCGCAGCGCTGGGGCATCCTGCCCGTGGTGGGTAGCCCGGCTAACCGGTTGACGCTCGTCCACGTGGCCGACCTTGTGGAGGGCATCTGGCTCGCCGCGCGGGCGGAGGCAGCCATTGGGCAAACCTATCTCATCGGCAGCGGCACCCACACCTGGCGTGAGATCGCCGAGGCCCTCGGCACTGCCCTGGGTCGGCGGGTGCGCATCCTGCGGCTTCCGCCACTCCTCGCTCGCCTCATCGGGGAGCTCGGCGAACTGAAGTGGACCCTCACCGGCAAGCCGCAGATCGTCTGCCGGCGGAAAATCCGCGACGCCCTTCAGCCGCGCTGGACGTGCTCCTGGGCGAAAGCGGAACGTGAGCTGGGCTATAGGCCAAAGATGGGGCTGGTGCAGGGGCTGCTGGAGACGGCGGAGTGGTATGCAACGCAGGGGTTGCTCAGGCAGATGCGTGACGCGTGACCCGTGACGCGTGACAAGAGCAACGCGCCGGGTCTTGTTCCTCTCACGGGTCACGCGTCACGGGTCACGCATCCGGCTTGCCGCCCTCTCTTGAGATTGCCCGCAGTTCCCCCACCATTTCGGGCGAGCGCGCGACGCGTGGGATTTTGTGCTGGCCGCCGAGCTGGCCGTGCCTTCGCGCCCAGTCGTAGAACGTGCCGGGGGCAAGAACCACGAGCTCGGGCGCAAGCATCGCGTAGTCGTGCTCGCGGTGGGTCTTGTAGTCGAGGTTCTTCTCGATGAGGTGGGCGTCCAGCGCGGCCGCGAAGCGCTCGGGGGGCGGCGGGGGGCCGTCGAACTCCACGAGCCACCGATGGGCGCCACGGGGCTCCGAGGCGGTGGGGAGGATGGTGGACACGGTGTATTCGCGGACGATGGCTCCCGTGGCCTTGCACGCGGCGGTGAGGGCGGAGTCTAGCTCGGCGACGATGACGTGTTCGCCGAGGGCGTTGAGGGTGAGGCGGGTGCGGCCCGAGACGACGAGCTTCGGGGGGCTGGCCGAGGTGAAGCGCACGAGGTCGCCAACGTCGTAGGCCCAGATGCCCGAACAGGTGCTCAGGAGGACCGCGTAGTCGTGGCCGACCTCGACCTCGTCGAGGGTGAGGCGCCTGGGCCGCGGGGAACCGAGCTCGCCGAAGGGCACGAACTCATAGAAGGTGCCAACGTCCACCTCCATCAGCATGCCGGGGTCGGCCTGGTCGTCCTGGATGGCGGTCATGCCGGCCTCGGAGGAGGAGTAGGTGTCCACGTAAGCGATTGGGCGTCCGACGAGCTCGCGGAACTGCTCGCGGTATGGCTCGAAGGCCATGCCGAAGTGGATGAAGGCGCGGAGGGCGGGCCAGACGTCCGCCACGCAGCTCACCTGTCGCCCGATTTCCTCGCGGCCTAGCTCGATCAGGCGGCGGAAGAGCAGAAGGGTCCACGACGGCAGGCCGACGAGGACACTGATCGGACTGCGAAGGTAGCGGCGGGCCATCGCGTCCACCTTCTGGTCCCAGTCGGGGATGCTCGCCACGTCGAGCTCTGGCAGGCGGTAGCGGCGGGCGAGACGCGGGATGTGGAGCGCCGTGATGCCGCTGCCGTCGCCCTGGAGGCACTTGCCGCGCGGCGTGAGCTTGGGCGAGCCGCCGAAGTAGAGGGTCTTGCCAGCAAGGAGGTCGGCATCGGCCGAAGGATACGGGCTAAAGCCCGCACTACGAACCTGACGCCCCACCAGGCCGATGAGGGTCATGCCCGAGCGGAAGTTCGCGCGAATCGCCTGGCGCGAGACGGGCAGCGCCTTGCAGGTCTCCGAGGTCGTGCCCGACGAGAGAGCGAAGAAGCGGATGTGGCCGGGCCAGCAGACGTCGCGCGCGCCGTCGAAGGCCCTGTGCCACAGGGGGGCCATGTCCTCGTAGCGGCAGACGGGCACGGCCTGCTGGAAGTCGCGCGCCGAGCGGATGCGGGCGTAGGAGTGCGCTCGGCCCCAGTCGGTGTCCGCCGCCCGCCGCACAAGACGCAGGAGCAACCGTTCCTGGACCTCCGCCGGCCGCAGGAGCGAGCGCTCGACCTGCCGCAGCCGGCGCTCGATGGCCTTGCGGATGACCCACTTCACGACGCCCATGATGCGCCCTTCGAGGAGGCATTGGCCAACGGCGAAGAGGATGATTGGATGGGTGGATGAGTGGATGAATGTCAGACATCCCTCCACCCATCCACTCATCCATTCATCCCGCAGCCGTAGCATGATAGCGCCCGCGGGCCTTCCTGCAAGCGGCTTTGCGTTCCGCGGCCCTAATCTGTATCATATTGGCCGCGTGGGGCTGCCCGGCGCAGCCAGGGTCCGTGGTCTCTGGCTCATGAGACATGAGAGGATTCGGTAGCAGTGGCCGATATCTTCGACAAGTGCATGCGGTTCCGTGAGGAGCAGCGGAGCGTGCTCCAGGAGGACGTGCCGGTCGCCGAGCGCGTCATCTTCGGCGTCTCGCCCCTCGAGAACGCCGGGCCGTGGATCGAGGCGGACGGCCGCCGCATGCTCCAGTTCTCCACCAACGACTACCTGGGGATGAGCGTCCACCCCGAGGTGCGCGCCGCGGCGGCCGAGTATGCCGCGCGGCACGGGGTGAGCGCCCCGATGGGCGCGAGGCCCCTCACCGGCACCGTGGAGCTCCACATCGACTTCGAGCGCCGCATCGCGGAGTTCAAGCGCGCCGAGGCCGCCCTCAGCTTCACGATGGGCGCGGGGGCCATGCTCGGCTCCGTCGCCTGCCTCGCTCGCCCGCACGACGTGCTGATCATGGACCAGCTCGCCCACGCCAGCCTCATCTGCGGCGCACGCATCGCGGGCGCCACGATCAAGTACTTCAAGCACAACGACCCCGAGAACCTCGAGCGCGTGCTCACGCGTTGCGACCCCACGAAGGCGAAGATGATCGTGGTGGACGGCGTCTACAGCATGAATGGGGACATCGCGCCGCTGCGCGAGATATGCGACCTGAAGGAGCGCTACGGAGCACGCCTGTTCGTGGACGATGCCCACGGCAACGGCGTGTGCGGCGAGGGGGGCCGCGGCGCCGCCGAGCTGCTCGGCGTCGAGCACCGCATTGACCTCCACGCCGGCACCTTCTCCAAGGCATTCGGCACCTACGGCGGCTTCGTTGCAGGGCCAAAGGAGGTCGTCTTCTTCGTCCGCTGCCTCGCCCCCACCATCCTCTTCACCAAGGCCGCCCCAGCCTGCACCGTCGCCGCCACGATGAAGTCCATCGAACTCGTCGCAAACGCCCACGACCGCCGCAGGAAGCTCTGGGACAACGCCCGCTACCTTCAGGACCTCCTGCGCCAGCGCGGCTTCGAGGTCGGCGGCACCCAGACCCCCATCACCCCCATCCGCCTGGGCGACAGCGCCGCCCTCCACTGCGCCGACATCCTCCGCCGCAAGCACAACGTCTGGGTCTCCGCCGTCGTCTACCCGGCCGTCCGGCGCGGCAACGGCATCATCCGCGTCATCCCCACCGCCCTCCACGAGCGCGCGGACATCGAGCACCTCGTCACGTCCCTCGAATCCGCCCGCGCCGAGTTCGACGAGCTCGCCCGCTCACGCGCCGCCGCGGCCGCGGCGAAGTGAGACACGCTTCCGAATGGGGCCATTCGCCGCAACCAGGGGGGATGATTGGATGGGTGGAAGAATGGATGATTGTCTGACACC
Organism: Planctomycetota bacterium; assembly: GCA_016872875.1. The sequence goes on from VGYW01000263.1 coordinate 9,636, forward strand.
CATCCACCCATCCATTCATCCCTCCATCCTCCTCTGACACCCGCGCAAAGCGCCCACAAGCCGTCAGGGAATGCGCTATGTTGCCACCATCTCAACCGCGGTCTCGTAGAGCTCGACCCGCTCCTTCGTAGTGCCGGAGCGGACCGAGGAGTTGATGATGCTGGAGCCCGTGCGCTTCGTGCGGACGGGGTGAAGCCCGACGAGCGCGAAGCCGCAACTCTCTGCGATCCTGGCGAGATACCGGTCGGTCTTGAACTCAACTCCCTGAAGGATGTTGTTGCCGATGACCACGACCATGGTGCCGCCCGGCTTCATCACGCGTCTGGCCGCGCGGCAGAAGGCCAGGCAGTCGTTGAAGTAGGCGGCCGCGTAGTTCGCCCAGCCTGGCCCTCCATACGCGCCCTTCTCGGGATTGCGGCGGCGCAGCTCCTCCACGGCCTCCACAAGGCCGTCGCACCTGGCCTCCAGCCCGATCCGAGGGCCGTCCCGCACGGTCTGCCAGAACTTGCCGAAGCTCGCCCGCTCCATCGCCGCGAGCTCCGACCGCCTCTCGACCAGCCCAAGCCAGAAGAGGTGAGGACGCGTGTTGCGGACGTAGTGGTAGTTGTTCAGGTAGGGCGGGGAGGTGATGAGGAAATGCACGCTTCCCGCGCCGACCTCCCCGTGGTGAGTCAGGAAGGAGACAGGGAGGACCCTGGCGTTGGGCCTATGCTCGAGCGAAGCGGCTCGAAGCTGCGCCTGAGCCATGTCGGCCAGCATGTCGTCGAGCTTGCCCGCCACGGCTCCCGCCACATCGGCATCCTGGATGTCGTCCTTGCCTGCTGAGGCCCGCCTCCCCAGGCTAGGCTCATAGGAGTAGTTCGAGAACCCCACCATCACCGACCCGAGCGCCACGCGGAAAACGTCACGGAGCCAGTCCTCGTCCAGTTCGGCGATGAAGTCGAGTGCGTGCAGCACCTTGCGCTCGACCGCGGGGCTGAAGAAGGGCACACGGCTCTTGAACTCGCGTGGTGGCTGTGATCTCGGCTCACGGCTGGCGCTGTTCGCCATTCTCTCACGGAACATGCCCAAGGCGCGCCTGAGCTGGTCAATGTCGTACGTCAAGCAGGCCAGCTTCGCGCGGCAGACGAGAGCGGCGTACGGGTTGATCTCGAAGCCCAGCGAGTTGTGGCCCCCCGCCATCGCCTCCACGAGCGTCGTGCCCACCCCCGCGAACGGATCGAGGACCAGGGCATTCGCGGGATTCCTGTCGCTCGCTGCTTGCAGCACGCTGCCGACGAACGAGGATGAGAAGCCCGCGATCCAGGGCACCCAGCGGTGCAGAGGCTCCGTGCGGTTCTGCGTAAAGGCCGTATCGCCAAAGCCGGAGAGGGCTCGTGAAGCCATCGCCATCTTCCAATCGTCCTCGTCCCTCGTCCTCGTCCTCGGCCCCTTTCTCCGCATCAAGGTGAGAGAATCGAGGACGAAGGACGAGGACGAGGGACGACTACGATACCAGAACTGATTGGTTGCCCACAAGTGCGGCGGTGCTCCTCGCGCCTGTGCGGCTTGACAACCCCTCACGCCTCGACTACACTTCCCCAGGAGATAGGAGGCGGGGCGTGAGCATCGAGGTTCGTCAGGTGGCCGGTGCCCGGGAACGCAAGCTCTTCTTGCGCCTCCCGTGGGCCATCTACACGGGCGACCCGAACTGGGTGCCGCCGCTCGTGTCGAGCGTGGACCGCACGCTGGACCCGCAGCACAACCCCTTCTACGAGCACGCCGAGAGCCGGCTCTACCTGGCCTGGCGCGACGGGCAACCCGTCGGGCGCATCGTCGCCACGATCAACCGCCTGCACAACGAGCGCCACGGCGACAAGGCGGGCTTCTGGGGCTTCTTCGAGAGCGACGAAGACCCCGACGTGGCCCGCGCCCTCCTCGCCCAGGCCGCCGAGGACCTCCGCTCCCACGGCATGGCCGAGATGCGCGGGCCGTTCAACCCCTCCATCAACGCCGAGTGCGGCCTGCTCGTGGAGGGCTTCGGCCGCCCGCCCTCCCTCATGATGCCCTACAATCCGCCCTACTACCCCGAGCTCCTCGAGCAGGCGGGCCACGTGAAGCACAAGGAGCTCTTTGCCTACTACCTCGACCAGGACATGATCGCCCCAGGGACCGAGGCCCGCGCGCGGCTCGA
>VGYW01000264.1 GCA_016872875.1 Planctomycetota bacterium
ACGTCGGCGACGTACTCACCAGGCTTCGGCACGGCGACGTTCCTCCAGAGGAACTCTCCCCTCTGGCATCATCGCCGATTGCCAGGCGAAAGTCAAGAAGAAAACTCTGTAATGTTGCTACAGTCTCCATTCTATAGAATGTTTGATCATCTCCCCGGCGAAGTCAGCTCGCGACTGAGCTCCCGAACGCGCATGCCGCGAGGCCCGATACTCAAACATTCTATAGAATGTTTGAACATCGCACGGCCGGCGTCGTCACCCCAGGGCGGCCCATCGGCCCCCTGGTGCAGCAATCGATCTTCGTGCCGCGGGTCACCCTTATCTAAGCGAGTCCGGTGGAGTCGACCAGAGGGACCCCCTGCGTGCAAGCCTGTTGTTGCGCCCCAACTTGCCCGTGCGGCATGTCTTGCGTAAGATGGCCCCGCGTAGAGAGGAGACAGAACGATGGACCTCGATGCCTGTGTGTTGTGCGTGTTGATTGCCGCCTGCCTCCTGGCGGCGCAGGCGGCGGGGGCCGAGGAGGCGAAGCCGCCTGGCCTGGTGAAGGCGGAGTTCATCTACGAGAGGGCGCCGTTCCCCCAGTGCCACGCCTCGACCATCGCCGAATCGGGCGGCGGCCTTGTGGCCGCGTGGTTCGGCGGCGCCGCCGAAGGGAAACCCGACGTCGGCATCTGGCTCTCGCGGCATGATGGGAAGGCATGGTCGCCGCCCGTCGAAGTCGCCAACGGTGAAGTCGCTGTAGGCGGGGCGTCTCTGCCCCGCGAACAGGTTGTGGGCGGGGCGTCTCTGCCCCGCGAATCCCCTGTGAAACGCTACCCCTGCTGGAACCCGGTGCTCTTCCAGGCGAAGAGCAGCGGGGCAGCGACGCCCGAATCACGCGGGGCAGGGACGCCCGGATCACGCGGGGCAGGGACGCCCCGCCTACAACTGTTCTACAAGGTCGGCCCCAGCCCGCGCGCCTGGTGGGGGATGATGATGGCGTCCGAGGACGGCGGCAAGACCTGGTCGAAGCCCCGGCGCCTGCCCGACGGCATTCTCGGCCCGATCAAGAACAAGCCGATCCAGCTCCCGGGCGGCGAGCTCCTCTGCGCCTCGAGCACTGAAGACCAGGGGTGGCGGGTCCACTTCGAGCTCTCGCCCGACCTGGGGAAGACCTGGCGAAAGGCCGGCCCCGTGAACGACGGCAAGGCGTTCGGCGCCATCCAGCCCACGCTCCTCGTCCACGGCAGCCGCATCCAGGCCCTCTGCCGCAGCCGCCAGGGACGCATCGTCCAGGTCTGGAGCGACGACGGCGGCAAGACCTGGGGCGAGATGACCGCCACCGAGCTTCCGAACCCGAACGCAGGGATTGACGGCGTGACCCTGGCCGACGGCCGCCACCTGCTCGTCTACAACCACACCCCCCGCGGCCGCTCGCCCCTCAACGTGGCCGTCAGTCGGGATGGCAAGGTCTGGCAGGCGGCAGCCGTCCTGGAGAGCGAGCCGGGCGAGTATTCCTACCCCGCCGTCATCCAGAGCGCCGACGGCCTGGTCCACACCACCTACACCTGGAAGCGCCAGCGGGTCAAACACGTCGTACTCGACCCCGCAAAGCTCGCCCCGCGCCCCATGCCCGAAGGCCAATGGCCGAAGTGAAACCCTGAGCGTCAGGAAGGAGGGAGTATATGCCCCTGCAACTCACCCTGGAAGAGCACGACACTGCGCAACGGCTGATCGCCAACCTGGGGGCCAGCGTGAAGTGGAAGTGGTATCGCTGGGTCGGTGTGTCTCTGGCGCTCTTACCATTCGCCGTCTCGGTGTACTGCTTCTCCTTCCTCGTGGAGTCTGAGCGGATGCTCGCAAGGGAGCCGATCGGCCTCATCCCTGGCGGCCATGGGGATGTCATGGCTGAGTCGCTTAGACAATACGTTGACTTCAGAGCCAGGCTTGCCCTCTGCCAGATGTCTCTGCTGTTTTGTGCAACCGTGAATGCCCTTGTCGGCATTCAGGTGCTCGTGGGGGTGCTGGTCAACTGGCGCCGCCACTTGCGCGACTCGCTTCTGGCCAAACTCCTGCGCGCGGCGTTGGAGCGAGAGGGCGCCGAGCTGGTTGACGAAGCTGGGCATCGGCCAGACGGTGCATAGGGTCAAGGGCGCGATCGCGACAGGGGTGCCCTTGCAAGGGCGTCCAGGAGAGTGAGCAAGTTCGTAGTGCGCGCTTCAGCCCGTGCGCACCAGATACGGCCTGAAGGCCGCACTACGAGCGTTGCGTGTCATTGCGCCGCGGTAGGATTCGGTGCCATGCGAACATTGCCTGTCGTTGACCTCATCGTGCTCCTCGCCTACACCATCGGCGTGGTGGGGCTGGGGTGCTGGCTGATGCGGCGGAGCCGGACGACGGAGGAGTTCATGGCGGCCAACCGGCGGCTGCCAGGGTGGGCGGTGGGGCTTTCGATCTTCGGCACCTATGTGAGCAGCATCAGCTTCCTTGCGTTGCCCGGCAAGGCATACGCTGCGAACTGGAATCCGTTCGTCTTCAGCCTTGCGGTGCCGATTGCGGCGTGGCTGGGGGCGCGCTACTTCGTGCCCCACTACCGCAGGCTCGGCTCAATCTCGGCCTACGATCACCTGGAGGCCAGGTTCGGGGCGTGGGCACGCACCTACGCGGTGGTGTGCTACCTCCTCACGCAGCTCGCCCGCATGGGCTCGATCATGTTCCTCCTCGCCCTGTCGCTGAGCAGCCTGCTCAGTTGGCCCGTGTGGGCGATCATCGTGGCGACGGGGTTCCTCGTGACCCTCTACACGCTCCTGGGCGGGATCGAGGCGGTGGTGTGGACTGATGTGGTGCAGAGCCTCGTTCTGGCGGGCGGGGCATTGCTCTCCGCGGCGATTCTCCTGTTCGGGATGCCCGAGGGGCCGGGGCAGCTCTTCGCAATCGCGGCGGAGCACGGGAAGTTCTCGCTCGGCAGCTTTGGCGCGAGCCTGGCAGAGCCGACCTTCTGGGTGGTGCTGGTCTACGGGCTGTTCATGAACCTCCAGAACTTCGGCATTGACCAGAGCTACGTGCAGCGCTACATCATCGCCAGGTCGGACCGCGAGGCCGCGAAGTCGCTCTGGCTCGGCGCGCTCCTCTATCCGCCGGTTTCGGCGGTCTTCTTCTTTATCGGCACGGGGTTGTTCGCCTGCTACGCGGCCCGGCCCGAGCTCCTGCCCGGGCCGCTCCGCGCCGAAGGTATGGCCGACAAGGTCTTCCCGCACTTCATCGCAACTGGCCTGCCCGTGGGCTTCACGGGGCTTGTGGTTGCTGCCATCTTTGCGGCGGCGATGAGCTCGGTGGATACGAGCCTGAACTGCTCGGCCACGCTGGTGCTGTGCGACATCTACCGCCGCCACTTCCGCCCGCAGGCGGGCGAACGCGAGGCCATGCGGGTGCTCTACCTGAGCACATTCGTCTTCGGCCTCTTGGGCACTGGCATGGCTCTGGCCATGATGCGGGTCAAGAGCGCCCTGGACGCCTGGTGGGAGCTTTCGGGCGTCTTCAGCGGCGGGATGCTCGGCCTCTTCCTCCTCGGCCTCCTCTCGCGCCGTCCGAGAGCGCTGGCCGCGCTCGCAGGCGTCGCGTCGGGCGTCATCCTCATCCTCTGGATGACCCTCTCGCCCAAGCCCGCCTGGCCCATCCCGAAGCTCCGCAGCCCCTTCCACAGCCACCTCATCCCTGCCTTCGGGGCCACGGCGATTGTCCTCATCGGGTTCGCCGTGGCCTGGCTTGCGATGGGAGCCACAGCGGGATCTGCCTCAGGCGGCAACCGCCCGACTTCTCCTTGACTCCTCATGTCGCCCGAGTATGATGGGGCCGATGACTTCTGCCCGATGGCCCGGAGCGGATCCGTGACTACCAGTGTTGCCCCTCGCCACACGCCGCCTGCCGCCCACAACCGGCTTCGGGCTGGGGACCGGGCCGCCCACGATTGGTATCGCTTCGTTCTCTCGTTCCCTCCCCATCTCGTGCGCGACCTCCTGGACCGCTTTGGGATCGACCGGGGCGACCGAGTTCTGGACCCCTTCTGCGGCACAGGGACAACGCTGGTCGAGTGCAAGAAGCTGGAGATACCCAGCGTGGGCATCGAAGCGAACCCAATGGCTTGCTTTGCCAGCCGAGTGAAGGTGGACTGGATCCCCGATCCTGATGCGCTGCTCGCGCATGGGGAGGAGGTCGCGGAGCGGACGCACGACGCGCTCAGGGCCGATGGCATAGAGGACGCCCCTTTCTTCGGCCCAGTCCGGCGGCGCACCGGGCCACTTCGTTCGCTGCCGCCAGATGTGCTTGGCCTGCTGCTCCGAGGCTCGATTAGCCCCCTGCCGCTCCATAAGACCATGGTGCTGATGGGTGAACTCGCGGCGCACAGCGATGACCGGTTTCTCGACCACGAGCGCCTCGCCCTGGCGAAGGCCCTGATCGCTTCCATCGGCAACCTGCACTTTGGCCCCGAAGTGGGCGTGGGGCCGGCCAAGGAAGACGCGCCGGTCGTCGCTCCGTGGCTGGAGTGCGTTCGCGCCATGGCCCGCGACTTGCGGGAGCTCGAACTCTTGGATGCCGCACCCGCGACGGTCTACCAGTCGGACTCAAGGCTGGTCGCGTCCGCGCTGGAGCCCGAGAGCGTCTCCGCCGTCATCACCTCGCCCCCCTATCCGAACGAGAAGGACTACACACGGACGACCCGCCTGGAGTCGGTGCTCCTCGGCCTGATTCGCAGCAAAGCCGAGCTTCGGGCCTTGAAGCAGGGCCTGGTCCGCTCGAACACGCGCACCGTCTTCGTCGGCGATGACGACGACCGTTGGGTGGCGGACCACCCGGAGGTCCAGCGGGTGGCGCGGGCCATCGAGGCCCGCCGCGTGGAGCTTCGCAAGACCTCTGGCTTCGAGCGCCTCTATCCCCGTACCACGCGGCTCTACTTCGGCGGCATGGCTCGCCACCTGGCCGGCCTGAGGACCGTCCTGCGGCCCGGCGCACAACTGGCCTACGTGGTCGGCGACCAGGCCTCCTACCTCCGCGTGCTGATCCGCACCGGGCACATTCTTGCTGACATCGCCCGCTCGCTCCGCTACGAAGTGGTTGGCATTGACCTCTTCCGCACCCGCCTCGCCACGGCCACCCGCGAGCAACTCCGCGAAGAAGTGGTCCTCCTTCGATGGCCGGGGCAGCGTATCTCTCCATGCAGCCCCGCCGTGGCCGAGCAGGTCGCCAAGTACGCCCCCAAGAGGCGTGGGGCCAAGGCGTGGGTCCGGTCAACCACATCATGTTGTGGCGCGGAACGCTCGGGCAACTAGACCCGACCGTTACTTTCTAACGGGGGTTGACTCCCAACTGTGCTTCGGCTAGAGTAAAGTCACGTTCAACAGGCGCACTAGGTGAAGCCCCAGGGACCGATCGGAATGGGTTCGGATCGCGTGCAAGCAGAGGACTGGAGAAGACCAGAGGTTCTTGCCCTGGTGCTCTGTGACCGCATTCACAGGGACGGGCTTAGCGGAAAGCCGTACCTCCTCGGGGTGTTCTCCATAATCTACTCAAAGGAGTTCCCAGCTCTTCACCGAGGTGTCGATGTGTACCTGGCGATAACCAATGGGCGCGGGAGGTACAAGACACAACTCCGCTTCATGTTCGCTGAAACCGAGGAGGAGCTGATGGTGGCTGAAGGCGAAATGGAATTCGCCGATCCGCTTCAGGTGTGGGAGATCGGCTTCTCACTGCCTCCGTTGCCATTGCCCAAGGCGGGCAAGTACCGATTCGACCTGCTGTGTGATGGGATGCTCTGCGGCAGCCGCTCCGTGGTTGCGCAGTTGCACCCGGAAAGGGGGAACGAATGAGTGGGCAGACCATTGCCGAGCTCGAATGCGTCAAGAGGATAGAGCCCCCTACTGACGCGGCGGAGGCGCACGGGGCTCCAGGTACGCCTGGAGTAACCCATTTCAGCGTGCGATATGCCCACGGCCTCGACGCGTTCGGTCCTAAGATAAGGGAGCAATTGCGGCAGCTCGCGGCAGAGGTCGAGGCCTGGCAACAAAGGCAGGGCCTTGCTGAGGAGTGGCGGGCCGCCGCGGAGGCCTCGGGGGCGCTCGATTTCCTGCGCGATGACCCTCTGCTTGAGGATGGGGAGTGAGGTGGACACCCATGCCGGAGGGCTATCCCCAGCAGGGCGATGTCTGGTTCGTCCCGTTCGCGATGCCATCCGCGGATAGTGCTGGGCTGAAGTTCAGGCCGGCGGTCGTAGTGTCCGCGGCCCCTATCGAAGAGACGCGCGGCACGGTCACCTTGGCGGCGATCAGTAGCAGGACAGAGCCGAGAACGCGCTTCGACATCTTCGTCGGCGCCTCTTCCGGCCTCGCGCGGGCGATGGGGCTGAACCGCGACAGCATCATCTGCTGCGACATCCTCCAAACCTTCAGTATCGCGGCCTTGGGACGTAAGATAGGAAGGGTCAACGAAGAGACCCGGACGCGGATTGGCGAGAAGCTTGCTGAGTTCTTCGCCCTTCAACGGTAGACGCCTGAGCTCTGGTGGGCACTCACGTGCTGCCTTGCCGCCTGCCTTCCCCAAGCACCTTCGCGCTTGCTCTCAACGCCTTCGGCTCGACGTAGGCGGGGCCGTTCTGCCTCGCCGTGGCATGGCTTGCTAAAGGAGAACGCAGATGATACGAGCGAAACCGGCACCCCTCGCAGCGCTGTTTGTGCTGTCGGTCTGTCCCGCCATCGCCGACGACCTGAATCCAGTGAAGTCCAAGAAGGCGCCCAGGCATCCGGCGGTCGCCATCGCGGAGAAGGGGCAGGCGAAGGCAACTATCTGCGTGATGGGCGGGAAGGGCGATGCGGTGCTCGCCCAGGCGGTGAAGGAGCTTCAGGAGTGCATCGAGCTGGCGGCGGGGGCGAAGCTGCCCATCGTGCAGGACAAGGTGCAGCCGCCCGCCATCGTGATCGGGAACTGCGCCGAGGCTGCGGCAGAAGGGCTCGACGGGGCAAAGATGCCCGTCGAGGGCTTCGCCATCAAGTCGGCCCCCGACCGCATCTTCATCGTCGGCCACGATGGGCCAGTGGGCAAAGGCACCCACGCGGCCTCCCACGGCACCGCCTGGGGCGTCTTCGAGTTTCTCGAGCGCTTCGTGGGCGTGAGATGGTACTGGCCGACGGAGCGGGGCGGGCGCTCGATTGTGAAGGTGAAGAGCCTGGTTGTGAAGCCGGTGTGGCTGGAGGACGCGCCGGTGTTCCGCAAGCGCGAGATCTGGCCGCCCTGTGGCGAGCCGTGGCATGGCCGCGGCCAGCCGCTCGGGCCGCTCCACAACCGCCTGAGGGCGGGAAACTCGTGGCCCATCAGCCTGGTCGTCCACTCCCCCAACTGGGCGGGGGTGAAGGAATACGCGGAGGGGCGGCCGGAGTGCTTCCAGCTCGGCTCCGACGGCTCACGCAACTTCCAGATGCTCTGCTACGGCAACCCCAGGACGCTTGCGACCTACCTGGAGAACATCGCGCTGCACTTCGACAAGGGACGGAAGGCTCACATGGGCATCGTGGGCGACGCCATCACCGTGTCGCCCAACGACGCAGGAATCGCCTGCTACTGCCCCGATTGCCGCAAGCTCTGGGATGACAAGGGGGGCCAGTATGGCACCGCCTCCCGCATCCTGGCCGCGTTCGTGGACAAGTTGGCCCGCGAGGTGAAGACCCGTTGGCCCGACAAGACGGTCATCTACCTGCCCTACCTCAACTACACGCTCGCGCCCGACGGCTTCAAGTTCCCGGGCAACGTGGAGGTGCAACTGTGCGGCATGCCCGGCATCGCACAATACAAGGAGCGGTCAGTCCTCGCCTCCGAGCAGGCGAACGTGGACAAGTGGGTCGCCATCACGGGCCGCAAGATTCAGAACTGGCACTACAGTTGCTGGCCAGAGGACAAGACGAAGGCCCCCTACCACTACCCCCACGTGCTGAAAGCCTACTACCGGGCGAACCGCGACAAGCTGATCGGCTCGTTCATCAACGGTGACGGCGACCACTTCCCCCGCCAGCACATAAGCCTCTATTGCTGGATGAAGCTCCTCTGGAATCCCGATTTCGACGTTGATGCCGCGATGGAGGACTTCTGCGACCGCATGTTCGGGCGGGCGGCCTCGTCAATCCGCCGGCTGCTCGATCTTCAGGTTGACGGCTGGGAGAAGAGCCGCTGGCCCGATGGCCTCCTCTCGCCCAAGGCCATCTACGAGGCGAGCTACCCCCGCCGCACCGTCGAGCGGATGAAGGACCTCCTCGCCCGTGCGCGCAAGCAGGCCGAGGGCGGCGAGGAGGCGGCCAAGCGGGTCGAATACTACGCCACGCCCTTCCCCGACTTCTTCGAGGAGTTCGCCGCCGTCGTCGAGGGCAAGGGCGCAAGGCCCCTCATCGTCCAGAAGGTCGGCGAGAACCCCACGATTGACGGCAAGCTCGACGACGCGGCCTGGAAGCGCGCCCCCGAGGCCTCGCTCTTCAAGCACGTGGACAAGAAGGAGGTCGAGCCGAAGCACCCCACCAAGCTGCGGGCGGTCTGGACGATGGACGGCGTGACCTTCGGCTTCTGGATGGCCGAGCCGTCGCCCCAGTCGCTCGTCCAAACCGTCAAGTCGCGCGACGAATCAATGGCCTGGTGGAACGACTCCGTCGAGGTCTTCCTCGACGTCACTGGCAAGAACCAGGGCCACTGGTATCAATGGATCATCAACCCCCACGGCATCATCCACGACGGGAAGGGCCAGGACACCTCCTGGAACCCCGAGGGCGTGAAGACCAAGGCGTTCATCGGGAGCGACTTCTGGAGCCTCGAGGTCTTCATCCCCTACGCCCTCTTCCCCGAGGCCCTCAAGCCGGGCACCAACGTGGCCTGGTACGGCCAGTTCACCCGCCACCGCATGAGCGACCACGGCAAGTCCCCGGGAAGCCTCCACGAGAACCAGAAGCTGAACTGTAGGTTCGGCGGCTTCAACAGCAACCTGGCCGACTTCGCGCCCGTGAAGTTCGTCGAATGAAGCCGATCTTAGACCCAAAGACGCGCTCCTGGACTTGCAATCTGCGCGCCACAAGGTATACTTGTTTGGGGAGGATGAGGAGGCATAGGCCCGTGGCAGTGACAGCGAGAGCGGTCGAAATCAGCGGCGTGGTGGACACCGACCACCAGCTTCACCTCGACGGCCCCGTGCCGATTGCTGGCCCCAGCCGCGTGCGCGTCATCATCCTCGTGCCAGAGGACGCCGACCTTGACGAGTCCGAATGGCTCCGCTCGGCGGCAACGAACCCCGCCTTTGACTTCCTGAAAGAGCCCGCAGAGGACATCTACTCGCCTACAGACGGGGAGCCGTTCCGTGACGAAGGGTAGCGTCGTCCTCGTCCCCTTCCCATTCGACGATCTCTCCACCTCCAAGGTCAGGCCGGCCGTATGCCTGACCGAACCGGTTGGTCCGCACCGTCACGTTGTGCTCGCCTTCATCACAAGCCAGCCGCAGGCCGCTCCGCTTGACAGCGACGTTCCCTTGGACTCCGCGGCCCCGGACTTCGGCGCCACGGGGTTGCGTGTCACTTCCGTCCTGCGGCTTCATCGCCTCATGACTGTCAGCGGGTCCCTGATCCAGAGGCGGCTCGGCGAGCTCCCGCCATCCATCCAGACGCTCGTCGCGGCGAAGCTACGCAGGTTGTTCGGACTCTGACGCAGTGGTCAAGCAAGCGACGGGGGCAAGGCCTCCAGAAGCCTGCACGGGAACCAGATGCTGAGTTGTAGGTTCGGCGGCTTCAACAGCAACCTGGCCGACTTCGCGCCCGTGAAGTTCGTCGAGTAAGGAGCAAGGTGCAATGCGTGTCGGACGAATCGCGGCGTTGTGCGTGCTGGCTTCTGAAGCGGCCTCGGCGGCGGAGCTGAAGCTCCTGATGCCGCTGGGGCGCGTGGCGTACCAGACGAATGAGGCGATTGGCGTCTCCGTCGTTCGCAGCGCGAAGGAGGCGCTGGCGGCGGGGGAGCTGCGCCTCGCGCTCGCGGGGCCGGAGGGGAGCCGGGTGACTGTGGTTTTCCCGGTCACAGGCGGGACGCCTGTGCCACCGGACACTGAGGCCCGGCGCACGGAGCACCTGCACCTGAACGGCTGGCTGCTGAGGCCGGGACGCTACACGCTGGAGGCGTCGTGCGATGGGGCGACGGCGACGACGGAGTTCACGGTCCACAGCCACATCCGCAAGTCGTCGTTCCGCCTGATTGACTGGGGCTGCGGGGCGAAGAAGGACGAGGCGGCCCGCCTGGGCGAGGACGGCATGGGCTTCAACCTGCTCCTGGCGTCCTACGGCGGGCACGACCAGGACGCGAATATCCGCGGCGGCCTGGACTACATGCGGAACTGCACGATGGGCGGCGCGCACCAGATGGACATGCGGCTGGAGTGCGACTGGTCCGACCCCTACGTGCTGGCGGGCGGCATGGCCCGCTCGGCCCGCCAGGCGTTCGCCGACCGCACGGCGCCGAACGTCGTCGGCGTGCACTTCTACGACGAGCCGGGCCTCACGTGGCAGAAGCACCCGAAAACGGGCGTGTTCACGGGCCACGACATTCCGGCGCAGCGCCGCGCCTGGAAATCCGCCTTTGGCCAAGAGCTGCCCGAGTACACCGAAATCAAGCCCGGCAACCCGGAGCACGAGGCCCTCTGGGGCCGCTGGCTCCGCTGGAAGCAGGTCTTCATGGAATCCGCCTGGCGCTCCGCCGCCTTCAGCGTGAACTGGGTGCGGCCCGACTGGCTCTCGGCGACCCAGAGCGTCTACGGCTGGCACGCCTTCGGCGACGGTTACTACTTCAACGTCGTGCGCAGCCTGCCCGTCATCAGCGGCCACGGCGGCTACGACGACTACGCGGGCGGCTACCTCAACCCCGGCTTCTTCATGGAGTTCGGCCGCTTCCGCGACTACGCCAAGCCCGCCTGGTATCTCCCCACCTGGTGGGGCATGCCCAACGGCCAGTACCGCCTCGAGCAATACCTGACCTTCATGGCGAACGTCCAGGGCCTCTGCAAGCCGCCCGACCACCACATCCACAACCCCGGCGCCAAGAAGGGCTCGCCCGACGACGCCATCGTGGAGAGCAACAAGCTCATGGCCCGCCTGGGCACGATCTTCACGACGATGCCAGTCAATCGGTCAGAGATCGCCGTCCTCTACTCGATGTCGCAGAACGTCCGTGCGATGCTCAAGAGCAAGGACATGCTGAACTTCCAGGACTTTCCCGGCCAACTGGAGCGGCTGGAAGTCCTGTTCGTGGCGAGCAAGATGGCGCACATCCCGCTCTTCCCGCTGGTGGAGGAGGACGTGCTGGACGGCACGCTGGCGGCGAACCACAAGGCCATCGTGCTCGCGGGCATCGAGGCGCTCGACCCCGAGGTGGTGAAGGCGCTGGAGGCGTATGCCGCAAAGGGCGGCAAGGTCATCCTCGGCGACGAGTGCGCCGTGAAGATCGCCGGGGCGGCGAAGCTCGGCGCAGCCATCACCGACAAAATCTACGTCGAGGCGGGCAAGGCGTTCAACGACAAGAGCGACAAGGAGTGGCGGACGAAGGGCCTGCTCGCCCGGCGGCCGGGCATGTACTTCAAGGAGGCGAAGCCCATCGCCGCGGCGCTCACCAAGCGCTGCGCCGAGGTCGGCGTCGCGCCCGTCGTCGAGTGCGACAACCCCCAGGTCTTCGCCGCCCGCCACGCCCTCGGCGACATCGAGTACCTCTTCCTCGTCAACGCC
>VGYW01000265.1 GCA_016872875.1 Planctomycetota bacterium
ATGTCCTCGCAGCCCTTCACGATCGGGTTCTTCTCCTGGCCGGGGGCCACGACGCCGCGCGTGGCCTCGACGTTGTGGTGGCCGTAGTGGGCGATCCAGGTCTCGCCGAAGACCTGGCGCCCGAAGCCGCCCTTGGGGTCGCGCGAGTTGAAGCTCCACTTCGCATAGGTCTTGTTCTTGTTGAAGTTGAAGGCGTGGGTGGAGGTGCGCAGGCCCATGATCGGCTTGCCCGAGTTCGTGTAGTCGAGGATGAGCTTCATCTGGCCGTCGGGCAGGTCGCGGAAGCGCAGGTGCATGATCATCAGGTCGGCCGTCTTCAGCGCCTCGAGGCCGGGGATGTTGTCGAGGGTGGACATGTCGATCTCGCCCGACTGCTTGTTGACGGCGAAGAGGACGGTACACTTGAAGCCGTGGTGGACGGCAAGGATGCGTCCGAGTTGCGGGATGAGCTCCTCGGAGCGGTACTCGTCGTCGCCTGCGACGAGGACGACGTGCTTCCCTTTTCCCGGCCCCTCCTTACCCTCGTAGACCACCCACGGGTCGTCGGCCATCGCAGCACTCCTCAAGAGGCAGGTGAACGCGAGCAACGCAAAGCAGCCACGCGGCGTGGATTCGCTCATCGAACTGCTCCTCATAGTTGGAGTCCCCCGGTGTCCCTGGCTAGGGCCGGACCCCAACCGCCCCGGCGAACAGGACGGCACCGACGCAGGCGTGCTCAGCCCTGTTGCTTCTTCTTGACGACGAAGTAGAGGACGATCAGCCCGACCAGAAGGGCACCCATGAGGACGTAGTACATGGCCTTCTTCTTACTCCTCTGTGAAAGGCTCCATTGACCCTCGGCGCGGCCCTCACGGGCGGGCCGCCGAACGGGGCAAATGATAGCGCGTGCCCCGTCTTTGCGCAAGTGGAACTGCGGCCCCGCGCCGAGGGCGCGGCGGCTCATCTCAGGAGCAACAGGGACGGGAGGGAGACCGCGACAATTCTGGGGTCGGGCACGGCCACGTCGTCGGCCATCGTCACCAGCACGCCGAAGGGGGCGTTGTAGACGGTCTTCTCGAGGAACGACCGCAGCCCGCGCGTGTCCCGGTGCGGGTCAATGTGCTGGCGGAACTTCACCTCCAGGGGGATCCTGTGTTCGCCGATGGTCAGGATGAAGTCCACCTCGGGCTCGATGCCGCGCTCCGGGAAGTGGGCCACGTCGAGGTGCGGGATGCCGCCGAAGAAGTAGCCCACCACGCTCTCGGCGATGTGCCCGGCCAGGTCGCTCAGGTGGGGCGCCTGCTGGAGGCCCGCGGCGTGGAGCGGGACGATCTCCTGGAGCCGACTGGCCCTCAGGGCGTGGTCGCAGAGGCAGAGCTTGCCGCCGCTCGCGCGGCGCTTGAGGCGGAGCTCCAGCGGCGGCACGAGGCGCAGGAGCATGGCCGCGTCGAAGCGCCCCAGGTAGCTCAAGATGCGGGCGTAGCTGACGTCGGCGCCGAGCGCCGTGCGAATGTCGGGCACGAAGAGCGCCGGACCAGGGCTCTGGCCCGCGTAGCGGCAGGCCAGGCGAAAGACCTCTTCGAGCAAGAGCTCCTGGTCGCGCCGCCGGCGCTTCAGCATGTCGTGCTGGATGGCCCGCTGGATGACCGTCTCGTTGAGCTGGTCGGCCAGCTCGGGCCACGGCACGTCGGGGTGCGCGTGGGCGACGGGATAACCGCCGCGAAGCGAAAACTCGGCGAAGCCGCGGTCGCGCGCCGCGCTCCGGCTGCGCCCCGCATCCTGAAGGGACCGCCAGAAGTCGGCGTGGAGGAGCGGCTCGAGCCCGTTGGCGGGCATGTGCGGCTCCAGCTCCTCCTGGAAGCGCAGGGCGAGGATCTCGCGGAGCAGGAGCGTCCCGAGGTCCATCGTGGTGATGCGCCCGGCCAGGCTGTCGCGCCCTGCCTCGATGCGGAGAGCCGAGCTGCCCGTGACGAACGCCTTGATGGTGTGGTGGTCCACGAGCGCCTTGAGCTGCGGCGCCCACTTGGCAATCCCCTGGACCTCGTCGAAGAAGAGAAACGCCGGCGCGCCGGCTCTCGCCGCATCGTTGAAGGACCTGCCGAGGATGTGATCCTGAAACCACCAGGGTATCTGCATCACCGGAGCCGTCAGCCCGCGGAGCTGTGGGCACTCGTCGAACTGTACGCGCAGGATGCGCCTCGGGTCTATGCCCTTATCCCTGATGAGGTGCTCAATGACCTGAAGCTGGAGTGTCGTCTTCCCAACCTGCCGCGGGCCGCGCAGCACCACGGCGGGGGCAAGCCCGGCCTCCAGCTTCCTCAGCGCCATGCGGAATGCCCACCGGCGGTACGACGGGGTCGCTGGCCCCGGATTGCCCTCCCACCACGGGTTCGTCCTGCGCAGGAACTCGCAAAGCTCCTTGGGCAGGAGTTGTCTGTTCACAAGCTCGCGCGACATGGTCGCATCCTCAAGTCAGCCGTCCCGCGGGCCGAGTTTTCGTGGACGCGCGATGCGCCATTGCCGAATCGGTTCCACACTGTCGAGCAAGGTGCCTACCGGGAACCCTCAAGGCGCAACGTTGTATGGCGAAGCCTTTTTCAGGAACTCATCAGGGTAGTAGTGGGTCGCTAGTTTCTCCATCAGCCCTGCCATGGCGGTGTCCATTTGGTGAAGGATGGCAAGCACGTCAGACGAGTTCGTCTTGCTCGCGACCTCCATGGCCTTGGCCAGAAGGCGGGTCAGCTGGACAAACTCCGGCGTGAGGTCCGGCGTGACGAGCCCGGTGGCCGCCCAGGGGTCCTTCTGGGCGATAGCTCTCGCCAGGCCAAGGATCTCCTCAAGCAACTCCCTATCCGTTCGCAGCTGCGTCCTCGAAGGGCGCACAATACGCGAGAGGATTTCACGCACGTCTCGGTCGAGCTGCGGCCACCATGTAGCGAAAGCAGCGTCCAGAACTTTGGGTGCAAGCGCCCCATCGCCAAGTTCCCTGTTCATCGTCTCGAGCATCTTCCGCACGTCATCGCAATGGAATCTGGTGAGCTGGAACTGAGAGAGGGGTCCCTTCACGTCCGTCGGCTCAACGCCGAAGAGAATGGGGCATACGCGGGATCTCGTCAGGCTCTTCGATAGTGCTCCGGCCTCGAAGAGCACCCACGGTGCGCCTAGGTTGTCGCGGGTCAAGCAGATGATCCCTATCCGCGACTCCTCCAATTCCTTTGCGATTTCCCCGCTCCAGCGCGCCCCTTTCGCAATGTCATCGGGGGAAAAGTACGGCTTGATGGTCTGGATCACAGAGGTGAGCCAGGTCCGCATTCGCTCCGCGAGCGCCTTGCTTGTCTCACCTGACCACGAAATGAAAACCTTCACCGTTCCTCTCCAGAGCCGGGTGACTACCTATAGAGAGGTCCAAGTTCCTTGCAGGCCCGGAAATCGTCCCTGCGCTTGCGATACCAGAAGGTGGGACGGAAGATCTGGTCCTCGGGGATGTTGTGCATGTCCACGGGGATGCGGAGCATGGCGTTGAGGGTGAGGAGGTCGGCGCCGATGTGGCCGAAGCTGTTAGCGTCGTGGTTGGGGCCGATCTCGGACATGTACTGGAATGACGTCATGCCGCGGGGGGTCCAGTAGGTCTCGGGCCAGGTGGGGTCGGTTACCAGGCTGATGTGGTCGGCGACGTTGGGGGGGAGCTCGACGGTCTCGCCCTCGACGATGGAGCAGGTGAGCTTCTCGCCAACCATGTTGTAGCGGTAGGCGGTCATCGGGATGCCGCCGGGGGTGCGGTAGTGGCTCGAGAGGCCGTCGCCGGGGAAGTAGGTGAGCGCGGCGCCCATGTAGGTGGTGCCTTCGATGGCCGGCTCGATGAGCTGCTGCTGAAGCTCAGGGCTGGTGCGGATGGCGTTCCAGACGTCCTGGATGGCCATCGCCTCGCCGCCGGGCACGAGCTTGATGATGTCCACCGCGTAGTCGAGTGCGCCCGCGCCGGAGTTCCGCTTGTCGATGATGCCGCGGGGGCAGAGGTCGGCCACGTCGGTGCCCGTCGCCTTCTTGATGCTCTCGGGGGTCCAGTTGGTGCGGATGTCGGCGAAGAGCTGGGGGACGCCGCCCGTGACGAGGTGTGCGGCGAGCATGCCGAGGCCGTTTTTGGCGTCGTTCTCGGTGGCCACGATATAGGGGGTGCGGAAGCCCTCCCAGCCGAACGAGCTGTTGAGGAGGCTCTCGGTCACGTCGAAGTTCGGATAGAGGTCTGTCCACTGCCTCTGGCCCTGGGTGCCTGCGGCGATGGCGTGGGCTCCCTGGGCGTGCTCGACGTCGGCCTTGAAGCCCTGCGCCTTGCCCACCACGGGGTCGGCGAGACGCGGGTTGCCGACCATCAGGTCGCGGGTGATGAGGGCCATCTGGAGACACTTCTCGACGAGCTCGGTGCGCTTCCACGGGCGCTTCCCCTTGCCGTAGTCCTTCGCGAACTGCTTGAAGAACTTGACGGCGCGGGCCAGCTCCTCGTGGTCGTAGAGGCCGCGGGCCATGCGGCCCTGGAGGCCCACCATGTCGTAGCTCACGCTGCCCATGCCGAAGTAGTGGAGGAGGGTGTTGCGGCGCACGTCCGAGCCGATGATGCCCATCGAGACGGAGCCGATGGAGAGGTAGTTCTTGCCGCGCATTTCGGCGACCGCGGCGGCGCAGCGGGCGAAGCGCAGCAATCGCTCCGCCACGAAGGGCGACAGCGGGCCGTTCTCATCCTCGAGGTCGGGCGAGTAGACGCAGAAGATCGGCCGCACCTTCTCGTCCATGGCGGCGGTGAATGCCTTGAGCCAGACGGCGCCTGGGCGGTCGGTCTGGTTGAGGCCGTAGGCGCACAGTTGCCACTCGCTCGACCCGATGCCCTGGCAGGCGCTCATCAACTCGTCGCTGTAGGCCCACGAGCGGCTCAGGAAGATGCAGGCCGATGCACCCTGCTCGGTGAAGTGCTTCTGGGCTACGGCTCCGCTGCGCGGTCCGTAGACAATCTCGGGCGCGACGACGACCCGCACCGGCGTGCCATCGGGCAGCCTCACGCTGTTGGCGATCAGGTCGTAGACCTTGGCCGTCATGCGCCAGGTCTTCTCCACGTTCGTCTCGTAGGCGCCCGTCCGGCCATCGGCCACGGGGCACAGGGCGATGGTGGGCACGTGGCCCACCAGGCGGCGTTCCGAGGGGGCGTGGCCCCGCCTCGATGCGGCGAGGGCCTCAAAATCCGGCCGGGCGCTTGCTGCCATCTTCTGCCTTCCTTTCCTTGAGTGGTTGTGCTGGCTCGCCGTATTATCTTGGAACCCTCGTGCCGTGTCAAGCGTTTGACACGGCGCCGCGAGGCCGCTAGAATCCCACACTGCCGGCCTTCTCGTTCCCACGCTCTGCGTGGGAACGGGAGCCTTCGACGCTCAGCGTCGCTCCCCCGGGACGGGGTGGCCCTTCACGTCACGACGCGGAGCGTCCGCACGTGCGTTCCCACGCGGAGCGTGGGAACGAGGAGCGGTTTCTGCCCTATTGAGGAGGAGCATCCGATGAGGCGTTCGGCACTCGGCGTCGTGTTGGCTGCCCTGGCGCTGGCGGGCTGCTTCCCCGGCGCACCCGCGGCGAAGCCGGCCAAGGCCAGGAACATCCCCTGCCATCGCGCCGTCGGCAAGATCGTGCCCGACGGCAAGCTCAACGAGCCCGCCTGGGAGCGGGCCTACGAGCTCTACGACTTCCGCATCCCGCCCGACGGCAAGAAGCCGCGCCACCCCAGCTCCGCAAGGCTCCTCTGGGACGACGAGTTCCTCTACCTCGGCGTGGTGATGGAGGACTTCGACATCTACGGGCTGAAGAAGGAGCGCGACTCGTGGACGTGGGAGGACGACGTCTGCGAGCTGTTCCTGAAGCCGAGCGAGGTCGAGCCCGCCTACTGCGAAATCCACGTGACCCCGCTCGGCACGACCCTCGACATCCAGATCGCCCGGCGCGGGGCCGCGGGCAACATTGACCGCTGGAAGGACTGGGATTCGCAGATCAAGGTCGGCATCGCCGTCAGCGGCACGGTGAACAACTGGAAGGACCGCGACAAGGGCTGGATCGTCGAGGCAGCGATCCCCTGGTCGGCCTTCGCCGGCATCGCCCCCAAGCCCCAGCTCGGCGACCGATGGCGCTTCGCCGTCTGCCGCTACGACTACTCGGTCTATCTCGACGACGGCCGCGAGCTCACCAGCTCCGCCCCCCTCAAAGTCCTCGACTTCCACCACTTCGAGGACTTCGACAACCTCGAGTTCTCCGAGTAGGCGGAGCTGAACGGCTTTGAGCTTGTGAGGAGATCACACGGACGCACACGGACAAGCACGGACGGGCAGATTCGTCGGCGATGGGCGTGTGTCCGTGTCCGTCCGTGTAGGTCCGTGTCGATTGCTCGCAGGCTCCTTTCCGTTCCGCAACCCACGGAATGCGAAGGCGTTCCGCTTCTCGCCCCCCGCCCGCCATACTGGACCAAGCCTGCGCCCCTGACGCTTGGCCCACTCTGGGCGCTCTGGCGATCCGGATGCATCCAGGGCGGTCCCGCCATACTGTGTCGACCTTAAACCTGACACAGTATGGGTATTTTGGCGATCCGGACGCATCCGAGGCCGTTTTCCCCATAGTGTGTCAACCGCGCGCCTGATGTTTGGCCCACTATGAGCGCTTTGGCGATCCGGATGCATCCAGGGCGGTCCCGCCATACCGGACCAAGCTTGAACCTGATCCAGTTCCGAATGGCGCTACCGTAAGGGCGCGGGCCAGCCCGTATGTTAGTGCCATTCGTTCCTGCCCCCCTCTCCTCACTTTGTGAGGACGCGGCCGGCCATCGGGAGTTGGAGCTTGGCCAGGTCGAGGCCGAAGCGGGACATGATGGTGACGGGAATGTCAGTGCGGGTCGCGGGAGCCAGCCCCTTCTGTAGCCGCTTGTCGTTCGTGGCAAGGAAGATGTGCGGGGCCTTCGAGTGCCCCTTCTGCCCCTCGTTGAAGCCGTGGTCGGGCGTCACGTAGACAAGCGTCTTGTCGTCAATCATCACCCCCTCCGTCGCCAGCCGCTTCAGGGTCGGCAGCTCGCCGCGTTCCAGGCATTCCTGCACGTGGCCCCGCTGCGCGCCGTCCCAGCCGAAGAGGATGACGTTCCGCGGCTTCTCGATGTCGAGGCCCTGCGCCAGCACGCAGTGCGGCGCGAACGCCACCACGGCCACCAGCCACCATTGGACCCATCGCCTCATGGCTCGCATCTCCATTCCCCTCTGTGTGTCAGACAGTTGCTACAGTCTGGGTGCAGCAATTCATGCACCCGTTAGCGGAGAAAGTCAAGGCGGCCCTGCCCGCCCTTGACTTTCCGCTCGCGGGTTGCCATGCTTGTGTGAGGAGCCGGAGCGGTGGAGGGACGAAAGGAGGCCCGAACATGAGAGCGGTGGGCAGCTTGTGTGCGTCGCTGGTGGCCGCGCTGGTGCTCGCGGGGCGGGCGTCCGGCGGAGAGGTCCTCTGGGCGTCTACCTTCGAGCTCGGAATGAAGAAGGCCAAGTCCAAAGACCTGCCCGTGATGGTGGACATCTACACCGACTGGTGCGGCTGGTGCAAGAAGCTCGACAAGGACGTCTACTCCAAGCCCGAGGTCATCGCGCTCTCGAAGGAGTTCGTCTGCATCAAGCTGAACCCCGAGAAGGACAGGCGGAACGGCAGGCTCTTCAAGGTGGACGGCTATCCCGCGATCATCTTCACCGACGCGAAGGGCAAGGAGCTTCACCGCATCGGGGGCTACCTGGCCCCCGAGCCATTCCTGGCCGAGATGAAGAAGGCCCTCGCCGCGGCCAACGAGGGGAAAGAGAAAGTCAAGGAGAAGGCGCCCAAGGACAAGGAGACCCCAAAGGAGAAGACCGAGTAGCCTCCTCAGAGGAACAGGAGCTCAGAGCATGGCAGCCGTCCAAAGGGCTTCGACCATCCGCGAGGCCTGGCTCGCGTGCGACCTCGGGCCGCTCTCCGGCGACAAGCTCGCCTGGTGGGCGGACCTCTCGAAGGCTCGCGGCGCGAAGCCGCTCAGCCGACTCGAGGCCATCTTCGACCTCGGCGCTGGGGAGTTCCCCCTGCACGTCGCCTTCACGGGCCACCGCGGGTGCGGGAAATCCACGGAACTCCTACGCCTCAAACAGCAGTGGAATCTCACCTACTTCGTCGTCTACTTCGAGGTCACAGAGCTCCTCGACCCTAACGACATCGCATTCAGCGACCTGTTCCTCACCATCACGATGAAGCTCGCCCAGGAGTTCCACAACTGCGGCATGGACCTCGATAAGCGGCTCCTGGACAACGTCGAGCGCTTTGCCGAGAGCGTCATCAAGGAAACGACCCAGGAGGCCAAGTCGCAGATCGAGGTAGGCGCGAAAGCGCAGGCGACCGGCGGCATCCCTTTCTTCGCCAAGCTCAACGCCTGGATCACCTCACAGTTCAAGGCCTCCACCCAGCACAAGGAGACAATCCGGCGCATCTTCGAGCGCGACATCACTCGGCTCATCACCGACACCAATCTGCTCCTCGACGATGCCCGTGCCTGGCTGAAGAGCGCGGCGGAGACATCGGGGCATGGGCCCACCGAGCTGATGATCATACTCGACAACCTGGACCGTACGCCGCCCGACGTGGCGGACCGCCTGGTCTTCCAGCACGGAGACTTCCTCAAGCAGCTTCGCGCCAACGTCATCTACACGATGCCTGTCTCGGTGTTCTACTCGCGCAAGAGCTTAGAGCGGGTGTTCCCTCGGTTGGACTTCCTTCCGATGGTGAGCGTGTTCAAGAGAGAGGAGAGCAAGCTCGATCTGCCGTGGAACGACCAAGGCGTTGACGCGATGGCGGGGGTTGTGGAGCAACGCATTGAGACCGCCACAGTCTTCGATGACCGGGAGCTTGTGCGCGAGTTGGCGCGCTATAGCGGCGGGTGCCTGCGCCACCTGATGCTGCTGACCCAACTCGCCTGCGAATCTGCCCACGCGCGGCGGGCCACCAGGATCGGCCCCGCCGACGTCGAGGATGCGCTTCGCGAGATGCAGACCCGCTTCGAGCGCATGATCCCGCCTGAGTACTACCCTGTGCTCCGGGAGGTGGCCCGAACCAAGGCCGCTCCGAACAGCGACCTTGGCAGGGAGGCGCTCTACAATCTCAGCCTCCTCGAGTACAACGGCGGGAAACGCTGGAACTACGTCCACCCCCTCGTCCGCCGCATCGAGCGCTTCGCGGAGACACGCCGTGGCAAAGGCGCGAAAGCCAAAGGCAGGAAGTAAGCGGCGCGCCCGCCATGTCGAGGACGCGTCCGCTTCCACCATCGTGCAAGAGCCTGTTGCCACCTATGGCGCTCCCACTGCGCGCGTGGCGGGCGAACTGCCCCCAGAGCTGGCTCCACACGCCGGCGAACTCAACCGCATGGCCGCATTCGTTGACTTGGCAGAGGGCTTCCGACTCGCCTTTGCGGAGTGCAACTTTGCCCCTCTGCGTAAGGCGATCATCGAAGAACTCCGCCGGCGGTGCGAGCCTGACGTCGCCCGCCTCTGTGTCATTGACCTAACCGATGCGGATGACATGCTGTACCCCCTCCAGGCGATCGCGCGCCGCGTGCCAAGAGACGGCGCCGCCGAGGGGGCACCGAAGCGTGTGCTCATGTTCCTCGGTTTAGAGGCGCACGTTCACATCACGGACCCCCAACCCGGCGTGCTCGTGGCTCTCAACATGGCTCGCGACGCCTTCCCCGCCCGCATCCCCGAGCCGATGATCTTCTGGCTCCCCGAGTACCTCCTGACCACCCTCTCGCGCGTCGCCCACGACTTCTGGTCCTGGGCCAATGCCACTTTCCGTTTCCCTGCACCCCAGGCTTTCAAGGACATTGCCTTTAGGGAGACCGTGGGCGCGGACACACGCATCCTCGACACCCAGGTGGCAGAGACGAAAGCCAGGGTTCGCGTGCTGGAGGGCCTCCTTCAGGAGTACCTACCAAGTGTCGGAGATTCCGCGCAGGAGCGTCTGCCGGCGGCGCTCGACGTTCTGAACGAACTGGGGGTGGGCTACTGGCGCCTCGGGCAGGACAGGCAGGCGATGGCCTACTGGTCGAGAATGCTAGCCATAGCGCGCAGAGCGAAGTCCCTCCGGGCAGAAGGCGCGGCGCTTGGCAACCTCGGCGGGGCCTACGTGCAGCTCGGCGACATGCGGAAGGGTGTAGAGTGCGCCAAGCAACAGTTGCGTGTCGCCCGGAAGATGCGCGATCGGCGCGGCGAGGGGAATGCCCTCGGCATCCTCGGCATCGCCTGTTCCGAACTCGGCCAGACGCGAAAGGCGATCGAACTCTACGAACGGGCGCTGAAGATCGCCACCGAGATTGGGGACCGGCGCAACGAGGGGGTCTGGCTCGGTAATCTGGGCATTGCGTACGCCGCCCTGGGCGAGACGCAGAAGGCGATGGACTGCCAGACGCAAGAGTTGAAGATCGCGATCGAGATGGGCGACCGGCGCAGCGAGGGGGGTTCTCTCGCCAACCTCGGCATCCGCTACGCCGACTCCGGCGATCTACCGAAGGCGACTTGGTTTTTCATGGAAGCCCTTCAGCTCGCGCGCGAGATCGGCGACAGGCGCACCGAGGCGAACGCCAGTTGGAACCTGGGCGTGGCTTGCGAGAAGGAAGGGCATCTTGCTTTGGCCGTGGGGTTGATGCAGATGTCCGTAGATTACGAGCGGGAGGAGGGGCATGCTGATGCCGAGAAGCACGCGGCGGAGGTCGAAGCTCTGAGGCGGAGGATGAAGGAGGGTGTTCGCTAAGAGGTATTCGGGATCTCTGTATCCGAGCCCATCCGCGCAATCCGCGGTCCGGTTTCTTCTCTGCTGGCTCTGCCTCTCTGCGTGAGTTGCTTTGCTTGCCCTTCGACAAGCGGGACGCTTGTGGCAACGGGAGTCCGCGAGAGCGTCTACTTCGCGGCGGCGAGGCCCTTTTCGGCGGCGGTGCGGAGGGCTTTTTCGGAGGGGTCGGTGCGGGTCCTGGCGATGTGGGCGTAGATGGCAGCGGCCTCGGGCTTCTTGCCGGCAGCCAGGAGGGCATCGCCGAGGGACATGGCGGCGTCGGAGAGGTTGATGCGGAGCCAGTCCTTCGCCTCGTCGCCGGCCTTCAGCAGGGCGTCGGCGGCCGAGGCGTCGGCGATGCGGGCGATGCCCCAGCCGCCCGCGATGCGGAGGTCGGGGTCGGGATCGCTGAGGGACTGCTTGAAGATGTCGGCGGCCTTGTCGCTCTTGAGGACTGCGAGCTTCTTGACGATGCTGAGGCGGCTTCTGCCCTGGACTTTCGGCAGGGCGGCGAGGAGGGTTTCGGCCGCGCCGTCCTTGATGGCGGCCAGGGCGCGGGCCGCGTCATCGCAAAGCTCGGCGTCAAGGAGCATCTTGCCGAGGGGCTCAGTGGCCTCCTTTCCGCCGCAGAGCTGAAGCTCCTGGATGAGGTACTTCTGGATGGCCTTTGGCCTGTCGCCGCCCAGTTGGGAGGCGAGGGCGAGGGCGAAGTCGGAGCGGGCCTTGTCGTCGCCCGCGCCCGTGACGTGGACGGCGACGAGGTGGAGGGCGTAGTGGGGCTTGATGTCCTTGATTGGCTCGCCGACCTTAGGCTCGGCGAGCATGTCGATCAGGCCGAGCAGGTTGTCGCGTCCGCCCTTGAGGATTTCGGCGGCGAGCTTGCGCATGGCCTCGCCAAGCTCGGGGGTGAGGTTGACGTAT
>VGYW01000266.1 GCA_016872875.1 Planctomycetota bacterium
GCCCCGGCCCTTCGCCAGGCCATCGCACGGTTCCTGAAGGCGGTTGACGAGATGCTCAGCCGCTCTCCCTGAGTACAATGCCCCACGAATAAGGGCACAGAATCTCAGTCCCGAAGGGACAGCAGTGGGTAGCCGGCGGCTTCAGCCGCCGGATTGGTGCGCACGCAAGGCCCAGTCCCGACGGGACGGCAGAAACGCACCGGAGACGGCCCGGCGCACGTGTCTGTCGTCCCTCCGGGACTTCTCTGCCTCTGGCGCCCGGGTCCGGCGGCTGAAGCCGCCGGCCACCCACTGTGCTCCCTTCGGGAGCAGGAGAGCGAAGCGCCCGCGATGGTGTCCCCTTATCTGGGGGCGCCGTACTGAGCGTGCGAACCTTGGGCGCCTGGCCGCACAGATCAGGGCTTGAGAATGACGCCGATGGCCTCGCCTGGTGATGAGACGAGCTTCTCGCAGGCCGCGGGCGCCTGGGAGAGGGGAAAGGCGTCGGTGATGATGGGCTTGACGCGCAGGGCGCCCTCTGCGATGGCGCGAAGGCTCTCCTCGAGGTTCCGCTGGGTGGTCCAGCGGACGAAGATGGGGGGATAGTCGACCCCGTGCTCCCAGGCCTCGTCGTGGTAGCCTGGGCCTGGGCGGGCGGAGGAACGGATGTCCACGTTCCCCAGGTCGGCGGCGAGGCCGAGGGTGAGGCGTGCGCCGCCGACGGCGACGATGCGGCCCCAGCGATGGCCGTCGGGCGCGGGCTTCATCATCTCGTAGAGCTGCCGCGACGCCTCGGTCGCCTCGCCCCCGAAGGCCAGGATGCCGCAGTCGAGCCCGTGGCCGCGGCAGAACTCGGCCACGCGCGGCACCGGGTTCCCCTCGGCCACGTTGAACGCAGCGTCGGCGCCCGTCGCCTTCGCAACCGCCAGCCGCTTCGGGAAGCGGTCGAGGCCGACGACGTGGGCGCCGCTCAGCTTTGCGAACTGGACGCAGAGGAGTCCGACGACGCCGAGGCCGGCGATGGCGAAGTTCTCGCCAAACTGCGGCTCGGCCCGGCGGATGCAGTGGAGCGCCGTGGCAGCCAGGTGGCAGAAGGCGGCCTCCTCGAACGACACGCCGTCGGGCACCGGCGCCGCGAGGTTCACGGGCGCGACCGTGTGGGAGGCGTGGAGCGCGTAGCCGCCCCCCATCGTCGCCACGCGGTCACCCACCTTGAACCGCGTGACCCCCTCGCCGAGCTTGATGACCACCCCCGCGTTCTGAT
This sequence comes from Planctomycetota bacterium, assembly GCA_016872875.1. Next base: position 1,244 of record VGYW01000266.1, read on the forward strand.
AGCCGAACGGCCGCGGGGCGGCATCGGTCGGGTTCTTGCGGCGGTTCGGCACCCCGCCCAGCTCCGTCCCCGGGCTCACGAGCGAGGCGGCCACCTCGATGAGCACCTGTCCTCGCCTCGGCTCGGGAATCGGCTCCTCGATCACCGCGAACTGCCCCCGCCCATCAATCGCTGCCACCTTGCGCATCCTCGGCTCCTTTGCTCTGAAGGCCCCGTGATGATAGCGGCCGCGGCGGGCAAAGGCAAGGGCCGCTTCGCCGTTGTCAGCAGAGCACAAGTCGTCTCTGGATCGATCGTGCGTGGAGGGCGCGCGCGAAGCCGCAAGTTCACTCATTGTTGAGGCTCGCCTCCGGAGCCTCAACAATGGCCGGACCGCCCTGAAATGGCCAAAACGCCCATTCCTACCATTGTTGAGGCTCACACGCACACACACCCGCTTGCGCCGGGACCTCTTGACACACGCCTCAGCACGCCGCTCTATCAAACCCTAAGCTCTTGGCAAATCTATCCTTACGTTGCCGCCACCTCGCCGGCGCCGCCCCTCGGCGCCGCCTCCCGGCCCCATTGTTGAGGGTCCTGAAGCAACAGATGACCCTCAACAATGGAGAGCGCGCCGCGGTTGGGGGCCGGGAGAGGGACAAGGGAATAGGGACAAGGGAATAAGGAATCCAGGAATGCAGGAAAGGAGGCCAGGCAGGCCGGCGATCCGGCGCCTGGCCCAAGATCGATCTCTGGTTGACCGCTTCCTGCCTTCCTCCCTTCCTTATAGTTCCCTCTTCATTCCCCTGCCCCCATTCCCTTGCCAGTTTCCTCTCTGTCGTGGGGACGGAGGAGGGGCAGGGGAATGGGGGCAGGGGAATCAAGAGAGGAGCCGAGTGGGCAGGAAACGTGCCCTTGGCCCGCGGCTGCTCCCTCTCCCATTCCTTTGACCCCATTCCCCTGACCGCCAAGTCCGCCAAGAAGAGCAAGAAGGGCCTCACGCGGATCTCCCTTCTTCGCCGGCCGCGCCTCGGCTCTTTTCCTGCCTTCCTGCGTTCCTTATAGCCCATCCGCGTAATCCGCGGTCAGCCTCCCGGCTTTCGGCCGCCGAAGAGGGAACAACCACGGGTTGCGCAGATGGCCGCGGATAACCAAGGGACTCAAGAGACCACGATGTGGGAAGCAGCAGCCAGTTGGCCCGGCAGACCTCCGTTGTTGGGCCGATAACTCTCTGAAAAAGACTTGACACCCCGTGACGCCTAGCGAGCCACCCGCCGGCCGGCGAAGATGACCCTCAGTTCCGGCCAATGCACGAGGTCGTCCAGCGCCTCGGTCCCATCAAGGCGCTCGAGGCCCTCGCAGGCTACACCCCTCAGCCTGCCGCCGCGCGCCTCATCGCTGATGCGTATCAGCTATTGGCCCGCTAGCAAGAACCTCGCAGGGCACGACGACCGGCACCGTGACAGATCATGCGGTAAGGGTGTTGACACTCGGATTTCAGTGCGGTAGGATCGCACCGACAGGAGGGGACGGGGAGCGGTCTCGTGACGCAGCGTGGAAACCACCCCATACGGTGGGAATCAGGTATGGTTTCCCCTGAATTCGGAAGTGGGACAGCCGGTCGGAGTCGTGGAGGCACGACAATGGGGTCATGCGCCCGAGGCTCTGAGGGAGAGTCTGGGCGAGCATGGGCTCGCCGCGCCGGGGTGGCCTACGACGGCAATGTCGTCACCTGCGCTGTGCTCGGTTTGACCTTGTCGTTTCTCATGGGCTGCCAGCAGTTGGCCGGTCTAACATGGGACGTGGCGCAGGCACCGTGGGAACTGGCGCAGGCCATCGCTGCCGGACCAGACCACAACGGGGAGAAAGCCAAGGAACGGCGGATACGTCGCTTGATAGGGCGCCTGAGTTGGAGCGAGGGGGTGCAGGGTCTGTCTTGTGTCTGCCAGCCCCCAATGATACCTGGGAACGGTTCCGCAGAGGCACTCGTGCGTATCGGAAAGCCCGCCGTGCCACACTTGATCCCGGTTCTTACCCAGCCCGACCGGAACCCGTCCTGGCTCGTCAGGAAGAGCATCCGTGCGGTAGAGATACTGGGCGCCATCGGCGACACGAGCGCGACACCCGCGATCCTCGAGGCCCTGGAAGCGAGGCGACGTGACGCCCTGTTCATCGGAGCTGCTGTCAAGGCGCTGGGCCAGCTGCGGGACCCCCGAGCCCTGCCGAAGCTACAGCAGATCGCAGAGCTGTCCTTCGAGGTCGCGGCTCTGTACGACCGGGCCGCAGCCGTCGGCCCCGGCACTCAACCAGAGGAGGGGTCGGAGGAGGCCCGCTGGTGGGCCCCGGGCCGGGGCACTAACGGGCCGAGCATCACCGCGGAAGGAACTGAGTGCTATGAGGCCATGGCGTCCATCGCCCCCAGGGAGTCCCTCGGAACGTTCAGCCGTTCTTTGGGAAGCAGGAACGACCGCGAGCGGTTCGCGGCGATTATGGGGCTTGCCAGGGTTCTGGAGCACGACAGGGCGGCCTCGCGCAGCGTAGTTCGGCTGCTCCAGGGCCATCTGGTGGCGGAAGACGACGCGGAATTGCAGGAAATCGCGATTCTCGTGATCCACAGTGAACGGAGGCGCCTATCAGGAGACGCCGCGGGCGCGATTGTCCAACGACCGCAGGCCCAGGAGACCAAGAAGGGGGACGGGCCTGCGCAAACAGGCGCCGCCGAAACAGATAGCAAGAGCATGAAAGCCGTGGAAGACCGGGTTCGCTCCATGATAGAGCTCCTTGAATCGAGCGAGCCGCTGGGCGTTCCGCCCCCTAGGCTGGCAGCGCCTGGTCAGGACGCCGCACAGGAGCTGGTCCGTATCGGAAAGCCTGCGGTGCCACAGTTGATCCCTCTTCTTACGCAGCGCGACAGCTCCCAGCCATCTCTGATCAGAAAGAGCGTCTGTGCCGTAGAGATACTGGGCGCCATCGGCGACACGAGCGCGGCTCCCGCGATCCTCGAGGCCCTCGAGGTGAATCGGCGTGATGCCCAGTTCGTTGAAGCTGCCGTGGAGGCCCTGTGGCGCCTGCGGGACCGACGGGCCCTGGCGAAGCTGCAGCAGATCGCAGAGCTGTCCTTCGAAGTCGCCGCGTTGTCGTTCCGGGCCGCAGGCGTGGCGCCGCGTACTCGAGTAGAAGGGATGTCGGAAGAGGCCACATGGTGGAGTCGAAACCCGGGCATAGATCGGGGGATCTTCGCCCTGCTGGGGTTCTCATGCTATGAGGCCATGGCCGCCATGGACCCCAAAGCGTCCGTCGCAATCTTCAGACGTTCTCTTGCCAGCGAGAACCACTGGGAGCGACTGGCGGCAGTTATCGTGTTCCCCAAGATCCCGTGTTATGACAAGGCGTTGCGGCGCAGCGTCCTCCGGCTGCTGGAAGAGCACGAGCGCGTGGAAGCCGATGGAGGGCTCAAGATACTGACGGCCGGGGCGATCCGCGACCTGCGCGGGGTCGGGTGGTGACGAGAGAATCCGGGACGGAATTCGAACCCAGTGATTCGGCCGCTTCTTGGTCCATTCTCACCCGCGACCCCAACGGCAACATCACCCAATCGTTGCGGGAGGACGCCTCGTGCTGGTACTACGCCTACGGCGGCCCCCAGCGTCTGATGCGGGCCAACTCGACGACGCGCGAGGGCCGCCTATCTCTCGAGCCGCACGAGGCGGATGTTGCGGACCTCGAGGGTGGCGGCGTCGCGGGGGGTGTTGAGGCCAACCATCAGGGCACGAATGGACTTGGTGTCGAGCTTGCCGTTGGGGTCCTTCGGCGAGTAGCTGCCCCAGGCGAGGTCGGCGAAGGCGGCGGTCGCACGGGTCCAGTCCTTGCGGGCCTTCCACCCCGTCGTCGTGAGGTAGCAGGAGCCGTTGGGCTCAATGAGCTGGAGGCGGACGGTTGTGGCGTCGTCGTCGGCGTGGCAGCGGTACTCGAAGGAGATGGCGTCGTAGGCCGAGAAGTCGGTCGGCCGGCCCAGGTCGGCCCGAGGGTAGCACCAGCGGTCGCCGGGCGCGGTGAACTTCGCCTCAAAGCGCACCCCGCCATCGGCCCCCGCCGCGATCTCCATCGTGCCGTTGCCGGAGATGTTCTTCTGCCAGCGGCCCGGCTCGTCGAGGCCAAGGCCCATCTCCTTCGCCGGTTTCACGCGGGAGAGGTCGAAGCGGAAGGAGGAGACGGCGGGGGCGGGTTGCTCGCCCTCGAAGGCCGGCCGCACGCGAATCCTCTGCGGCCCGAGGGCGACCGCGGCAGGGGTGATGCGGAACTCGCTCACGACGCGGCCCATCGGCTCAAGGCTCACCTTCGCTTCCTGCGGCTCGGCCTTCCAGCCGCCGGGCAGTTCAAGGGCTATGCGGCCGGCGGCTGGCTTGCCGCCGAAGTTGCAGGCCTCGACCGCGTAGGGGAACGGCGCGTCGCCGATGACGTAGGAATCGCTATCCTTGTCGAGCTTGGCGGCGGGCGCCTGGCCGCGGAGCACGATGGGCGAGGGCCGATTGGTGGGCAGCTTCCCCTCGGGCCGCGGCGTGCCGCGGAGGCCCTTCAGCGCTCCATCTCCAAGCCCGATGACGTATTGCGGCGAGGGGCCGAGGGCGAGCTTCAGCTTGCCGCCCGCCGCCGCGCATTCGCGGCGCCGGCCGACCACGTTGGCCACGGCCACCTTCTCCGCCGCCACGTCAAGCTCCGCCTCGCGGGCGGCGTTGCTCCAGACGACCAGCACCCTCCCCTTGCCGCTGTCGAAGGCGATGGCTGTGAAGCCCTCCTTTTCCTGGGTGGCCGCGAAGCCGAGGAAGCGAGCCCCGCCCAGGATGTCCACCGCCGCCGCGATGGCGATGAAGCCGGGGCGGGGCGAGAGGTCCTTGCGGAGCGCGCCGAACTGCACGCCATTCTCAAGGTAGTAGGGCAGGACGAAGAAGTAGTGGCTGTCGGTGCCCGCGGCGAGGGAGTAGGCGAAGCTCTTGGGCACGAAGTCGGCCTGGCGGCGCTCGTCGGCGGCGGTGATCTCGCCGTCGGGCAGCGTGGCGTTCAGGCGGATGCCGGCCTCGGTGAGCCACACGGGGCGCTCGCCGCAACTGTGGCGCTTGAGCAGTTCGAGATAGCGGCCGAGTATCGCTGGATAGGCATCGGGCGCGGCGTAGACGTGCCAGTTGAAGATGTCGAAGTAGTCGCGGATGCCGGCGTCGAAGAGATTCTCGTCGAAGGCGCAGTGGCCGCGGCAGAAGGAGCCGATGAGGACGGGCAGCTCAGGGTCGCCCGCCTTGAAGCCGAGGTAGGCCGCCTTCTGGAGGCCCGCGAACGTGTCGGAGAGGTCGGGCCAGAAGAAGATGTCGGGTTCGTTCCACACCTCCCAGGCCGCCACGCGCCCCTTGTAGTGCTCCGCGAGGCGTTTGGCGAAGGCGTAGGCGTCGCGGAGGTCGGCCGGGTTCCGCGTGTTCTTGCGCCCTCCGTGCGACCAGGCGGGGCTGTCGTGGAAAATCTGGTAAACGCGGACGCCGTGTTTGGCGAAGGCGTCGGCGGTGGCGTCGTATTGCTGCCAGTTGACTTTGCCCTTTTCGGTTTCGGTGCCGCCCCAGGAGAAGCGTTCGCGCACCCAGCCGATGCCTGCCATTCGGAGCATCTGCGCGATGGCCTCGTGCCGCCCCTGGCGTTCGAGCCAAGCCGTCGCCCCATCCACATTCAGCCTGCCCGAGGGCGGCTCCTTGGCCGAATGGTCGGCCACCACCCCGAAAGGCGTCTTCCCCGTCTTCTCCCCCGCCTTCGCCACCAACTCATAGTAGCCGTGTGGCAGCCCGTCAATCTCAACGGCCCCATTCCCCTTCGCCACCTCCGCCCCATCGAGGTCTGTCACCCGCCACTCCACGCCCTTTGCCTCCACCTGCACAACCACCCTCTGCCCAAACCCAAACAGATTCCCCGGCCGTCCCGTCTTGAGAGTCATCTTCGCCTCCTGGGCAAAGGAGCTTGCTGCAATGAGGGCAAGGACGTACACGAAAGGCACCAGAGCGGGCTTCATCCTGTCGCTTCCCCTTTGGCGGGGAACCACCGCTGGAGGATTCCCCGGAAGCGGACGAACGCGCGGTCGGTGCAGCGCCGGAGACCGACGGAGGCGGCAAGCCGCTCAAAGGCGGCCCTTGCCGGGGCGATCCCCGCTTCGCGCAGGGCCAAGGCCATAGCGGCCTTCGGGTCGGTCGGCTTCGCGGAGCCGGGCTCCCAGAGCCCCTTCTGTCTCAACCGCTCGCGCAGTGGCGGCTGGCGTCCGGCCCACCCCAGGCAACGCTCCACTTCGGGGGAGTCGCTCCAGACCCAGACCTCTAGCTCAGGTTCTACAACGATGGCGCAGGCTCTGTCCTCCCACCCCGAGCGCCGCAGGCGTTCTTCGACCTCTAGTTGCAGCATATCGGCCGACAAGTCCTCCCGCCCGCACCCGTGCTTGTCGAAGAACACCAACGCGTGGCAGTGCGTTTGCAGGAAGGGCTTCAGGAATTCGTGGCAGTCCCGGAGGCAACCCGCATCGAAGTAGGTGTGGGCCTGGATGTCGTGAGACACGGGCCGGATTTCCAGTGATGCGTGCCTGCGGATAAGCGTGGAGACCACCAACCGGAAGGTGCGGTCCGGGACGAGGATGACCAGATCCCTCTCGAAGTCTTGCATCTCTCCTATCCCATCACACCGCTGCCAAAGAGCACACCGAGGCTTACCTCGCCGTGCCAGTTTCGGAGGATTCGGTGTTCCCTGCCGGGCACGATGTGGACAGCTCCCTCCTCGTCCCTGGTGAAGCACAGGACCTGCTCCAGTTGGGCCAGGCCCAGCATGACCGGCGAGTGGGTTGCCATGAGCACTTGGCCCTCATACACGGAGGACAGGGACTCGAAGATGGCCTCTATCGCCGTAGGATGCACGCAGTTCTCCGGCTCTTCGACCAGATAGGTCGCCTCCTTCTCTGGGAGGTACGGAAGCAGCGTCAGCGCCAGCATCTCGAGGGTACCGTCCGACGCGACCCAGGACGGCACTTCCAAGCCATCTTGGTACTTGAGCATCAGATATCGGCTTCTGTCCTCGGGACGCTCGATGCTCCGGATACCCGCCAGGTTGGGCAACTCGGTCCTGAGGTGGGCAAGCCACTGTTCATAGTCCCTGGGTGCGAGCTTGTCCAGAAGCCACGGGGTACTCGTACCGTCGGCCATGAAGGCGCGGCGCGCGTTTGGAGGTGATGGCTGGCGGATGGCAGATGGGTTCAGCGCGACGGACTTGACCCCGTTGATAAGGGACAGCTTGAACCAAGCGGCAACGGGGAACTGGGTTTCATCCTCAGGGAGGTTTGCCAACCCGCAGAGTCTGTGGCCGAGGCTGAATGGGTACGTTCGCCTGCGACCGCTGTGCAACTCGCCGACCTCTGAGTCGAACCAGGTCTTGCCTGTTACGTCCTTGTGCAGCAGTGTCAACCAGTCCTCGGCCGCAGGAGGAGCAAGATCCCTCAAGACACCCGGAACGCGCAGAGACGTTGCAGCGCGCGCGCTTTCCTCTGGGACCCTTCCCGCCCCGAGGCTAAGGTACTCGCTCAGGATGCCGAGCTCCCCGGTCGGCTCTGTGCTCCCAATCACGATCTCGTAACGACAGAGAGGCCATGGCCGTGAGGGCTTGCCTTCGCTCAACAGAAGGTCGCATGCCCCGCGCGCCAACCGCTCTGGGACCTTCGCCTCCACCGCCAGCGCAAATCGCTTGGCCTGACGCATCCAGATCAAGTCCTCGTAGTTCGGGGACCGAGTGGAGATCACATCGCCAATGTCCCTACGGCCATCTTTCACGAGGTCCCTCATCAGCCCTGGCACGTCGAGGAACGTGCTCTTGCCGCTGGCGTTGGGGCCGACTAGGATGTGGAAGGGGCCGAGGTCCTGGGCCACGTGGCGCAGGCAGCGGTAGTTGAGCGCCTCGATGCGCGTGATCATTGTCCCTACTCCTGCGGCGGGGCAAGGGCGATGGGTTGGGGCCGCCGCCGTGCCCTGCGCTATCAGACGCGGGGCAGAGACGCCCCGCCCACAGGCCCTGCCGCCTCTTACCCCCAACACCTGACACCCAACACCGCACCGCCTCGGCGCTCACCGCTCGGTGAGGGTTTCTTTCACGGCCATGCCGAAGTGCCGGCCGCCCTCGGTGAGGTGCGCGAGGACCTGGTCGCCGGGCTTGAGGAGGGCGACGGAGATGGCCGAGCCGTCGGGTCGAGTGAGGCGGATGGTCTCGGCGTTCTGGAGGACGAGCGAGACGGTCTGGCCGCCGGCCTCGGCCTCGACGCGGAGCATGGGGCGGCGCTCGACCTTGCTGCGGCCAAGGTAGGCCACCTGCGCCGCGCCGTCGTGCCGCACGATGAGGCACGGGTCGCCTCCACGCAACTCGTCGAGATACCTGGTCTTGCCCTCGGGGCAGAGGACGTAGGCGTGGACGGCGCCGGCGTTGACGCGGAAGGGCCGCGTGGCGACGTAGGGCGTCTCGATGCTCTCGGAGTGGACGAGGAAGAAGGCGGAGCTGGCGTCGCCGACGAGCATGCCCTCGCCCGGCTTCATCTCGGTGCAGGTGTCGAGGCACACGCGGTCGCCCATGCCCAGGAGCTGGACCCGTGTGACGGTGGCGGGGACGAGGGTGAGCGTTTCGGCGTGCTCGCGGACGGCGGCGCAGGCGCGCTTGACTTCGGCGGGGTCGGAGCTGACCAGCACGATGCCGTCGGCGCCCTTCTCAAGAATCTGAGTGACGAGGCGGGCGTCCTCGGCCCGGCTGACCTCGACCATGATGCCGCCGCGCTGGGCCACGAGGTTTTCGAGGGGGATGACGGTCCAGTCGCGCAGTTGGAGGATGACGGTCTTGGCGGGGCAGCGTGCGGCGCGCTCCTCGTCGGCTTTGCTTGCGACCTCGATGCGGACGGCGTCGGCGCCCAGGCGGATGTCGCCATCGGGGGCCACGGTGGCGATGCGGCCGAGGGCCTTGGCCTGCTCCGAGCAGCCCGCGGGCAGCACCACCGCATCGGCCCCTGCCTCCAGGGCCGCCGTCACAAGCTCCTTCCGCCACGGGTCAACTTGCACCCACACCTTCTTCATTCTGCTTTTCCTTGGTGGCACAGGCCTCTGGCCTGTGTTCTCCACAGGCGAGACGCCTGTGCCACCAACGCCTGTGCCACCATCCTCTCCAGCCTTGCTTGGTGGCACAGGCCTCCGGCCTGTGTTCTCCACAGGCGAGACGCCTGTGCCACCAACGCCTGTGCCACCATCCTCTCCAGCCTTGCTTGGTGGCACAGGCCTCTGGCCTGTGTTCTCCACAGGCGAGACGCCTGTGCCACCAACGCCTGTGCCACCAACTCCTGCGCCACCAACTCCTTTGCCACAGCCGCATTACCGGGCCTTGGCCCGTTCGAGGAAGGCGAGGCTCTCGGCGAGGCTGTGGCGGCCGTGGACCATCATGCCGATGGCGCCGACGATGGCCTTGGGGTCGTCGTGCTGGAAGGCGTTGCGGCCTATCGAGACGCCCGCCGCCCCCGCCTTCAGCGCGCCGTCAACCATCGCGAGCAGCTCCTCGTCCGTGTCCATCTTCTCGCCGCCCGCGATGACGACGGGCACTGGGCAGCCGCCGACGACCTCGGCGAAGGTCTCGGGGTCGCCCGTGTAGACGCACTTCACGACGTCGGCGCCCAGCTCGGCGCCCACGCGGGCCGCGTGCTTCACGTATCTCACGTCGAACTGGTTCTCGATCTTCGGCCCGCGGGCGTACATCATGGCGACGAGTGGGAAGCCCCAGCGGTAACACAAGCGGGCGACTTCGGCCAGGTGGGCCATCATCGCGGCGTCGGTCTCCGCGCCGAGATTGACGTGGATTGAGATGGCGTCGGCCCCCAGACAGATGGCCTCCTCCACGGTACACACCGGCACCTTCGCGTTGGGGTCGGGGCTGAGCGAGGTGGAGCCGGAGAGGTGGACGATGAGGCCGACGTCCTTTCCCGCGCCGCGGTGGCCGTTGGCCACGATGCCCTTGTGGATGACGATGGCGTTCGCGCCGCCCTCGACCACCTTGTTGATCGTGTCGCGCATGCACTCCAGGCCGCGGATGGGGCCCATCGTCACCCCGTGGTCCATCGGCACGATCACCGTGCGGCGCGAGTTGCGGTCAATGATGCGTTCGAGGCGTATCGCCTTGCCGATCATAGTGGGTCTCCTGCCTTCGGGGCCGGACGCACTGCACCCCACGGACACTGCGGGTATTATAGCGCAGCGTCCTTCTGGTGCAAGCTTGCTCCGCGGACCGCGGGGCGATAAGATTGTACCGCTCTTGGCTTCTCAGCGCACGACCTCTCCCTCGGGGAGAGGTCGCCTGGAGTTTGGCGGTTCTCTATGCTCGCGGTGGCTGTCTTGAGAGGTGCAGGTGACAGATTCTCAGGCGTCAGAGTAGTATAGCACGGCCTGGCGAATAGGCAAGTGGGATTCGGGCGACTTTGTGG
>VGYW01000267.1 GCA_016872875.1 Planctomycetota bacterium
AATGGGCGTGAAACGCCCCCTTCGGGGGCTTGGGTCATGGGAGGCACCCGATCCCAGGGCTCCCTGCGGTCGCCCTGGGCTACGGCTGGGTCGCCCGCATTCGCGGGCTACAAGGCCCCGAGATGTGCGCAAAGATCAGGGCGAAGCCCTGGGAAAGGGGAGGGGCCAAATTCAGCCCTGTAGGGGCGTACTAGCCGCCGTAGGCAGGATGTGGCGCCGGGACCACGTAGTACGCCCTGTCAGGGCCGACCTTACCGGTCGCCCTTTCCCAGGGCTTCGCCCTGGGCTGATATGGCACGCTCCGTTTGGAGCTTCGGCGCCGAAGAACGTTACCAGAATTGGGGGCCACACTCCCTGCCGAAACTGGATTTGACTTGGCGCGGCCCGGATGGTTAAATATGGGGTTTGCGGAGTCATGACCGGGCGGCCCTCATCGTGTCCTGCGGAGGCAGAGCGTGGGAGAGTCCTCGCCCTTGCCGAGCGAGAAGTCCCTATCCATTGACGAACTCCGGCGGCGCATTGACGAGCTCGATGCGCAGTTGCTGGCGCTGCTGAACGAGCGCGCCGGAGTCGTGGTGGAGATTGGCGACCTGAAGCGGCGCGCGAGCGCGCAGGTGTACGCGCCGCTGCGCGAGATCGAGGTGCTGCGGAGCGCGTGCGAGCGGAACAAGGGGCCGCTGCCCGACAGCGCGCTGCGGGCGATCTTCCGCGAGGTGATGTCGGCCTGCATCGCGCTCGAACACCCCCTGAAGGTGGCCTACCTCGGCCCCCAGGGCACGTTCAGCCACCTGGCGGCGCAGGCGAAGTTCGGGGCGTCCGTGGAGTATATCCCGACCCGCGACATCCTGGGCATCTTCCGCGCCGTGGCGAGCGCCGCGGCCAACCTGGGCATGGTGCCCGTTGAGAACTCGATTGACGGGGGGGTGACGGACACGCTGGACGCATTCATGGCGTACAACCTCCAGGTGTGCTCTGAGCTGCTGATGGAGGTTCACCACTGCCTGATGGCGCCGAGCCGCGAGGCGGTGGTGGAGCGGATATACTCGAAGCCGCAGGTGTTCGCCCAATGCGGGCGCTGGCTCGCCGAGCACTATCCCGACGCCGAGCTGGTGTCGGTGTCGAGCACGGCGCGCGCCTGCGAGGTGGCGCGGGAGGAGACGAAGGCGGCGGCAATCGCGCACTCCACCGCCGCGGCCACCTATGGCCTCGAAATCGTCCACAAGAACATCGAGGACGTGGCGCACAACGTCACCCGCTTCGTCGTGCTGAGCCAGGAGTCGTGCCCGCCGAGCGGGCGCGACAAGACGTCGCTGGTGCTGTCCGTGGCCCACCGCGCTGGGGCGCTGGTGGAGGCGCTGGAGCCTTTTCGCGCCAGCGGCCTCAGCCTCACGCGGATCGAATCGCGTCCCTCGAAGCGCAACCCGTGGGAGTACTACTTCTTCATTGATTTCGAAGGCCACCAGGAGAGCGAGGGGGTCAGGAGCGCGCTCGGCCAGGTCCACAAGGCCTGCAACTACCTCCAAATCCTCGGCTCGTACCCCATTGCGGACACCACGGTCTCCATCGAGTAGGCACCGGAGAAGCTCATGCGACGACTGCTGCTGGCCGGGAACTGGAAGATGCACCTTGACCTCCGCGGGGCGATCCAGCTCGCGGCGGGCCTGCGGCGCGAGCTGGCGGACGTTGCGGACCGCGACGTCGTGCTCTTCCCGCCGTTCCCGTTCCTGGCCGACGTGGCCGACGCGGTGGAGGGTTCGAGCATCGAGGTGGGCGCGCAGAACCTCCACCCCGAGCCCCAGGGGGCCTTCACGGGCGAGGTCTCGGGGGCCATCCTCGCAAGCGTAGGCTGCCGCTGGGCCATCGTCGGCCACTCGGAGCGGCGCGACCTGTTCGGCGAGAAGGACGCCTTCCTGAACAAGAAGCTGCGTGCGGCCCTGGCGGCCGGCCTGAAGCCCATCCTGTGCGTCGGCGAGCACCTCGAGGAGCGCGACGCCGGCCGCGCCGAGAGCGTGGTGGCCGAGCAGGTGCGCGGGTGCCTCGACGGCTTCGGGGCCGAGGACATGGAGCGAGTGACGATTGCCTACGAGCCCGTGTGGGCGATCGGCACAGGCCGCACGGCCACCCCGCAGCAGGCGAACGAGATGCACGGGGTGGTGCGCGCGCTGATCGGCGAGCGGTTTGGCTCGGGGGTGGCCAGCGCCACGCGCATCCTCTACGGGGGGAGCGTGAAGCCGAGCAACGCCAAGGCCCTGCTCGCCGAGCAAGAGATTGACGGCGCACTCGTCGGAGGGGCAAGTCTGAAGGTCGAGGACTTCGTCCAGATCGTCAGGGCGTGATAGAAGGAGAGCGGCGGTTGACTGATTTCCTCCTCACCCTCCTGTGGGTCATTTTCACCGTTGACTCGATCCTGCTGGTGCTGATCGTGCTGCTCCAGTCGGGGCGCGGCGGCGGGCTGTCGGGCATGCTCGGCGGCGGGGGCATGGCGGAGTCCGCGCTCGGCCCGAAGAGCGGCCTGCCCAGGATCACCGGCATCATGGCAGGCATCTTCTTCATCGCGGCCATCCTGATCGGGCTGCTGACACGGCCCAGCGAGATCGGGGAACGCAAGAAGACGAAGGGCGACAAGTCGAAGCCCGAGCCGGCCGCCACGGCCGAGCCGGAAACGAAGGATAAGCCCACGACGGCCACGCCGAAGGCGGCGACGAGCCTGGCGCCCGCGCCAAAGGCCACGACCGCGACGCCGCCCGCGCCGAAGCCGGCGACCAGTGTGGCGCCGGCCCCGAAGGCCGCGACGAGTGTGGTGCCGGCCCCGAAGGCCGCGCCCGGCACCCCAACCCCTCCCGGGACCAAGCCCTGATGCGCAGCATGACAGGCTACGGCCAGGCCAGGCGCGAGGGGGACGGGTGGGTCACGCAGGTCGAGGTCCGGTCAGTGAACGGCCGGTATTTCAAGCTCTCGGCGCGGGTGCCGCACGAGTTCGGCGCCTTCGAGCGCGACTTCGAGAAGCGCATCCGCCGCCGCATCGTACGCGGGTCGGTGGACCTGACGGTGAAGGTGGAGCTGACGGGCGAGCGAGCGGCCAGGCCGCTCAACGTCCACGCCCTCGCCGCCTACGTGCGCTCGCTCCAGGAACTGGGGCGCGAGCTGAACGTCCCTGTCGCCCTCACCGCCGACGCCCTGGCGTCGCTCCCGGGCGTGCTCGACGCCGAGGAGTTGCGCGAGGAGGAGGCGAAGGCCCTCGTGGGACATATCACCGCGGCGCTCGACGCGGCTCTGGACGAGGCGGACAAGATGCGGCAGGCGGAGGGCGCGAACCTGCGGGCCGAGCTCCTCGCCCGTTGCGAGGCCATCGAGCGCCTGGTGGCCGAGGTTGACGCTGCCCAGCCCGCGGCCCTCGAGGAGCACCAGCGGCGCCTCGTCGAGCGGGTGAACCGCCTGCTCCAGAACACGGGCGTGGCGGCGGGGGAGCAGGACGTCGCCCGCGAGGTGGCGATCTTCGCGGACCGCTCGAACGTGAGCGAGGAGATCGCGCGGCTGAGGTCGCACGCCGGCCAGCTCCGCGAGGCCCTCGGCCAGGCTGAGCCGGTCGGCCGCAGGCTCGAGTTCATTGCCCAGGAGCTCCAGCGCGAGGCGAACACCATCGGCGCCAAGCTGGCGGGGGCCAGCCTCTCGCGGCAGATCGTGGCTCTCCACGGCGAGGTGGACAGCATCCGTGAGCAGGTGCTCAACGTCGAGTAGCGAGGCCGCGGCCGCGAGCCGCGCCGCCGGCAACGAGGCGGGCGGCGGCGGGCGGCGCGGGCGGGTGGTCGTCCTCTCCGGGCCGGCCGGCGTGGGGAAGACCAGTGTGGCCGAACGCCTCTGCCGCGAGACGGGCATCCGCAGGTCGGTCTCCGCGACGACGCGGGCGCCCAGGCCGGGCGAGGTGGACGGATGCGACTACCTGTTCCTCACGGAGGCCGACTTCGAGCGGCGGCTGGCACGTGGCGAGTTCCTCGAGCACGCAAGCGTCTTCGGCCACCTCTACGGCACGCTGCGCGCGCCCATCGAGGAGGCGGCCAGGGCCGGTGAAGACCGCCTGCTGGTGATTGACGTGCAGGGCGCGATGCAGGTGAAGCAGAGCTGCCCCGAGGCCCTGCTCATCTTCCTCGACGCCCCCGACGCCGACGTCGGGGAACGGCTCGCGGGACGCGGCAGCGAGGACCCCGACGAGCGGCGGAAGCGCCGGGCCGGCGCACCGGCCGAACGGCAGCACAAGGAGCACTACGACTTCTGCGTGGTCAACGACGACCTCGACCGCGCCGTGGCGGAATTGCGGACCATCCTCTCCCAACACAGGAGGCCCTGCACCCGTTCGCGGTGACGCCTCCGCGCGTTGCTCGCGTGGCGGCTGGGGATGTGTGGATGAATGGATGACCCGGCGAGCGGATGGATGGATGGATGAATGGATGAATGGATGAATGAAAGAGTCAATCACTCTGACATCCATCCAGCCATCCAATCATCCAATCATCCAGCTCCTTCTCAGCCATCCACCCATCCAACCATCCCGTTCGGTTGCGGGTCAAGGCCGTATTGAGACTGGAGGCACAGACTCGATGGATGAAGCCAGGATCGACCGACTCGCTCGGAAGGCGGGGGGCAGGTTCAAGCTCGCCTCGCTCGTGATGAAGCGGCTGGTGGACATCAACCGCGGCTCGCAGCCGCTGGCGGAGCCCGACGGCCCCAACATGCTCTACACGGCCCTCAAGGAGGTCGAGCTGGGCCTGATACGCCTCGTCCCCAGGCTCCCCGCGCCCGCCGAGGGCGAGGGGAAGGGCGAGGCTATCGTCCAGGAGGACTAGCCCGCCCGCCGTCAGTTGAGCGAGCAAGTGTAAGGGGATGAATGGATGAATGGATGGGTGGATGGATGTCAGACAATCATCCATTCATCCACCCATCCATTCATCCCCCTTGGTTGCGGCCTATGGCTGTGTTGAGGGTGACGCCGTGGCTGCTGATCCGTTCGACTCGCGCGAGATCGTCGTGGGCGTGACCGGCGGCATCGCGGCATACAAGGCCGCCGAGCTGGTCTCGCGCCTGCGCCAGCGCGGGGCCGCGGTCACGGTGGTCATGACCGAGGCCGCCACCCGCTTCGTCCAGCCGCTCACCTTCGCCGTGCTGAGCGGGCGGCGGGTGATCACCGACCTCTTCGAGCAGCCGGAGCACTACGAGACGGAGCACGTGGCCATTGCGGCGAAGGCGGCGCTCGCCATCGTGGCCCCCGCCACGGCCAACCTGCTCGGCAAGCTGGCCGCCGGCATCGCCGACGACGCCCTCACAACCACCCTCCTCAGCCTTCAGTGCCCGGTCATCCTCGCCCCGGCCATGAACCACCGCATGTGGGCGAACCGCGTGGTGCAGGACAACGTGGCCCGGCTGCGCGAGCTCGGCTACCGCATCGTGGAGCCCGAGGAGGGCTGGCTGGCCTGCGGCGAGAAGGGCGCCGGCCGCCTGGCCGAGGCCGACGCCATCCTGGCCGCCGCCGAGGCCGCACTTGCCTGAGAAGCTCTTGGCCTCCAACCGGAGAGGATGAATGGATGAATGGATGATTGGATGATTGTCTGACACCCATCCACCCATCCATTCATCCACCCATCCCCTCTTGTTGCGGCCAATGGCTCCATTAGGACAGACGCCATGCGGCTGCTGGTCACTGCCGGGCCGACCCGCGAGTACCTCGATGATGTGCGGTTCCTGAGCAACGCCTCTAGCGGTCGGATGGGCTGCGCCATCGCCCGCGCGGCCGTGGCCAGGGGCCACGAGGTCGTCCTCATCTGCGGGCCGCTCGAGGTCGCACCGCCGCCGTGCAGCGTCCGCGACGTTGTGTCCACCGCCGACATGCTCGCGCGATGCGTGGAGGAGTTCCCTGCGGCCGACGCCCTGATCATGGCGGCCGCCCCTGCCGACTTCCGGCCCGCGCGCCGCGTCAGGGGCAAGCTCAAGAAGTCGAGCGCCCCGCGCGCCCTCCGCCTCGCGCGCACGCCGGACATCCTGGCCGAGCTCGCCAGGCGGCGGGGCACCCAGGTGATGGCCGGCTTCGCACTCGAAGCACGCGACCTGGCGAAGAACGCCCGCCAGAAGCTGCGCGAGAAGGGCCTCGACCTCATCGTGGCGAACACCCCCGAGGCCATCGCTGCCGAGCGCTCCACCGCACACGTCTTCTTCCCCGACGGCTCGCAGGAGCCGCTCGAGGACATGCCCAAAGAGGCCATCGCCGAGCGGCTGGTAGAGATTGTGGAGCGCCTCGTGGCGGAACGAAGGAGGGCCTCGTAGGACGACGCTCGGTCGCGCGCCGAGGGGTTCGAGGACGAGGACGAGGGACGAGGACGAGGACGATTGAGGAACCGCGGAAGGAGAGGATTCCATGAGCACCCGCCCCATCCCCATTGCGATTGACACGGACATCGGCGACGACATAGACGACGCGCTGGCCATGGCGCTGGCCCTGACCTCGCCCGAGGTGGACCTGCGTGCGGTGACCACCGTGTTCGGGGACGTTGCGGCCCGCACCCGCCTGGCCCTCAAGCTCCTTGCGGCCTACGGCCGGGGCGACATCCCGGTGGGCACAGGGCGCGCCGCGCCCCTGATGGGGCCGGCGCCCACGCACACGCCCAACCAGGCCGCCGTCCTCACCGACGGCGAGGAGCTGCCCGAGCCCTCCGGCCACCCCGCCGACGAGCTGCTGCGGCGCGCGGCGGACGAGGCGGCAGGGCGACTCGTCATCATCACCATCGGCGCGATGACCAACATGGCCCTCGCGCTCCTCCGCGAGCCACGCCTCGCCCAGAAGGCGCACCTCATCGTCATGGGCGGCGTCGTCGGACAGCAGACCGCCGAGTGGAACATCCGCTGCGACCCCGAGGCCGCGCGCATCTGCTTCGAGTCGGGCATCCCCATCACGATGGTCGGGCTCGACGTCACGATGAAGTGCCGCATGTCCCAGGGCGACGTCGAGGCCCTGGCCGCCCGCGGCACCACCGCCACGCAGCTCCTCGACGCCATGGTGGCCGCGTGGAGCGGGTCGGCCGATGGCAAGCGGAAGCTCAAGTGCCCCATCCTCCACGACCCCCTCGCCGTCGCGGTGGCCTTTCGCCCCGAGCTCGCCACCACCCGCCCGCGCAAGGTCGTCGTCGAGACCCGCGGCGAATCCACCAGGGGCTTCACCGTGGCCACCCAGAGCGACGCCCCCAACGCTCAGGTGTGCCTGGACGTTGACGCCGCGGCGTTCCTGCGGCTCTTCATGGGCCGCATCCTGAGCCGGTGAGCCTTGGCCCCAATCGTCGTCGTTGTCGTCGTCGTCCTCGTCGTCGACTCTCCGAGGCGGGAAGAGCCCACGGAAGCGACGACGACGACGAGGACGACGACGAGCACGATTCGGAAGCCCAGAGCCCGTTTGACCCACGCGGAATCCCCATTATAGAATAGATGAGAAGCTGCTTCTCTTGGACCCCTCGCCTCTTGCAAAGGGGAATTGCAATGGCTTGGCCCAATCTTCTGACGCTGCTCGCATTTCTCGGCCTCGTCACCGCGGCCATCTCTTGTGCCGGCGAGGAGCAGAAAGTGCGGGAGGCCGTGTGGGCGGGGAAGTTCTATCCCGCCGACGCCGATGCCCTGACGAAGCAGGTGGACGCCTGCCTCGCCGAGGGGGCCAAGAAGGTGCAGGCGGAGGGGAAGCCGATCGCCATCGTGGCGCCCCACGCGGGCTACGACTATTCGGGCCGCTGCGCCGGCATCGCCTACGCCGCCGTGAAGGGCAAGCCCTACAAGCGCGTCGTCGTCCTCGCCGTCAACCACCGCGGCATGCCCTTCCGCGGCGGCTCGATCATCAAGGTGGACGCCTACAAGACGCCGCTGGGGCTGGTGCCGGTGGACCGCGCGGCCTGCGACAAGCTCCTGGAGAGCGACCTCTTCGGCTCCCATGCCTCGGCCGACCGCATGGAGCACTCGCTCGAGGTCCAGCTCCCCTTCCTCCAGCGCGCCCTGGGCTCCTTCCAGCTCGTGCCCATCACGTTGGGCGACCCGGCCGACGACGACTACCCGACGATGGCCTCCCTGCTTCGCAAGGTGATCGATCAGGACACGCTGGTGGTGGCGAGCGGCGACTTCACCCACTACGGCGCGAACTTCGACTTCGCGCCCTTCGCAACCGACGTCCGCCAGAACATCGAGAAGCTCGACAAGGGGGCGGTTGACCTCATCCTCCAGCGCGACGGCCCAGGCTTCGGCAAGTACATCGCGAAGACGCGCGCCACCATCTGCGGCCGCTGCACCTTCCGCCTCCTCATCCACCTGTTGCCCGACAAGGCGAAGGGGCAGCTCGTCAGCTACTACACCTCCGGCGACGAGGCCAACGACTACCGCCACTCGGTGAGCTACGCCGGCATCGTCTTCACCGCCGAGGGCCAATGGGGCGAGGCCCCCGCCGCCAAGCCGGCGGCTCAGGCCCTCGACGCCAGGATCAGCGAGGCCGGGCAGAAGAAGCTCCTCGACATCGCCCGCAAGACCCTCCTCGCCGTCACCGACGGCAAGGACGCCCCCGAGCTCAAGGTGGAGGACGCCGAGCTCCAGGGCAACAACGGCGTCTTCGTCACCCTGACCAAGGGGGGGGAGCTTCGCGGCTGCATCGGCAACTTCAAGCCCACGACCCCCCTCTACGAGACCGTGGCCGCGCAGACCCAGCAGTCGGCACTCCGCGACCCGCGCTTCAGACCCGTCCAGGCCGCCGAGGCGAAGGGCCTCGACATCGAGATTTCGGTCCTGATGCCCGAGAAGCCTGCCAAGGACCCGCTGGCCTGGGAGTTCGGCAAGCACGGCATCATCGTGCGCCGCGGCTGGCAGCAGGCCACATTCCTGCCCCAGGTCGCCGAGCACTTCAAGAGCAAGGAGGAGATGCTCTCGGCCTGCTGCCGCAAGGCGGGCCTGCTCTCCTACATCTGGCGCGACGCCGACACCGAGGTGCTCATCTACGATGCCCAGGTCTTCGGCGACAAGCCGAAGGAGGAGAAGGCACCTTAACGCCCACTGACCTCGCCTCTAGTCCCGAAGGGACGACAGTGGTTAGCCGGCGGCTTCAGCCGCCGGACCACGCGCCACCTGCGGCCAGTCCCGAAGGGACGACAGTGGTTAGCCGGCGGCTTCAGCCGCCGGACCACGCGCCACCTGCGGCCAGTCCCGAAGGGACGACAGTGGTTAGCCGGCGGCTTCAGCCGCCGGACCACGCGCCACCTGCGGCCAGTCCCGAAGGGACGACAGTGGTTAGCCGGCGGCTTCAGCCGCCGGACCACGCGCCACCTGCGGCCAGTCCCGAAGGGACGGCAGTGGTTAGCCGGCGGCTTCAGCCGCCGGACCACGCGCCACCTGCGGCCAGTCCCGAAGGGACGGCAGAAACCCGGGGGGAGTCGGTCCTGTCCCCCCTCTTCTGCCGTCCCTTCGGGACTGGATAGTGTATGCGCCCCGATCCGGCGGCTGAAGCCGCCGGCTAAACACTGCTGTCCCTACGGGACTGGGACGAGGAACAGCACTGAGTTCCTTGTCCCCCCTATCGCAGGCTGGATTTCCGGGGGTCTCGCGGATGAGCACGGTGTTCCGCATAGCGAATGGAGCAGGCGCCCAGAGGGAGGGGCAGGCCCCGCGCCGGGTGCGGAAGGCGCTTTTTGTGGCCGGCGGGCTGTGCGACGACAGCGTGTGCCACAGCGTGCTGCGGCTGGCCCGTGAGCTTGGTCGCCGCGGCTGCGAGGTGGGCCTCGCCTGCGGCGGCGGGCCGCTCCTGGCGGCGTTCCAGCGCCACGGCATCGCCACGTTCGCCACGAGCCGCCTGATGCGCCCGCGGCCGCCGCTCCGCACGCCACGGGCGCTCCTCGACTACATCCAGGACTTCGGGCCTGACCTCCTGCACTGCTTCGGGCGCGCGCTGGCGCCCTGGGCCGCGCGCCTCGCCGAGGCCGCGGGGCGGCCATACGTCCTCACCGTGTCGGACTTCGCCCCGGACGGGCGCCGCGGCAAGCTGCCCGGCAACTGGCGGCGCGGCTCCGTCATGGCCGTCAGCGAGGACCTCCGCGAGGAGCTCGTCAACCAGGCCCGCATGCCCAAGGACGCCATCGCCGTCATCCCCATCGGCATCGCCCTCGACGAATACGAGCGCTACCAGGCCACGCACGACCGGGCAGGCGTCCCGGTCGTCGGCACCGTTGGCCCGCTCACGCCCGAGCGCGGCTGCGAGTACTTCATCCGCGCCGCAAAGGAGGTCCTCGACCGCGGCCACAACGCCCACTTCCTCATCGCGGGCGATGGCCCTGAGCGCTTCCCCATCCGCCGCGTCATCCACGAGCTCAAGCTCGACAAGGCGGTCACGGTCGCCGAGGCATTCCCCGACTACCGCAAGATGATCGCGGTGCTCGACATCTGCGTGCTCCCGGCGGTCCGCGAGGGGCTCGGGCTCGACATCCTTGAGGCCATGGCCTGCCGCAAGCCGGTCGTGGCCACAGGCGCCGGGCCGGCCTACAGCCTGATAGCCGACGGCGAGACGGGCCTTCTGGCGCCCAAGAAGGACCCCGCCGCAATCGCCGAGAAGATCATCGCGCTCCTCCGCGACCCCGCTCTCGCCGGGCGCCTCGTCGAGGCCGCATACGCGATGGTCCGCCAGCGCTTCTCTGTCGAGGCCACCGCCGAGGTGCTCCTGCGCTACTATGAGTGGTGCGCCCAAAGAGCCTGAATCGTCGTCGTTGTCGTCGTCGTCCTCGTCGTCGAATTCGTAAGACAGGGGAAGCCAGAAGTCTCGACGACGACGACGAGGACGACGACGAGCACGAGAATCCAGCAACCAGGGTGGCACCCAGAGCTCGGAGGCAAAGCAATGCCCAGAGTGGTAGTCGTCATTCCCGCGCGCTTCGGCTCCACGAGGTTCCCCGGCAAGCCGCTCCTGCGCGAGACGGGCAAGTTCCTCATCCAACACGTCTACGAGCAGGCATCCCTGGCCTCCTGCGTGGACGAGGCGGTCGTCGCTACGGACGACGAGCGCATCCGTGCCGCCGTGGAGTCCTTCGGCGGCAGGGCGGTCATGACCTCCCCCGCCCACCGCTCGGGCACCGACCGGGTGGCCGAGGCCGTCCGAGCCCTCAAAGCCGACCTCGTCGTGAACGTCCAGGGCGACGAGCCGGAGCTCGAGCCCGAGGCCATTGACCTCGCCGTCGCGCTCCTGGAGCGGCACCCCGACGCCGACATGTCCACCCTTGCCGCGCCCGTGGCCGACCCCGCCCGGCTGCGCGACCCCAACCTCGTGAAGGTGGTGCTCGACGCCCGCGGCTACGCGCTCTACTTCTCCCGCGCCCTCATCCCTGCCTCGAAGAGCTACCCCGAGCCGCCCCCTGGCGACCAGCACGTCTACCTCGGCCACATCGGCCTCTACGTCTTCCGCCGCGACTTCCTCTTCCGCTTCGCCAGCCTCCCGCCCTCCCCACTCGAAAACCACGAGAGCCTGGAGCAGCTCCGCGCCCTCGAACACGGCCACAAGATCATCGTCGGCATCACCAGTTACCAGGCCCGCGGCATTGACACCCCCGAGGACTACCAGGCCTTCCTCGCCCGCAGGCGCTCGCGCCACGCTTGATAGAGCTTGTGAAGAAATCACACGGACGCCCACGGACAAGCACGGACGGGCAGATTCCTCGGCGGC
>VGYW01000268.1 GCA_016872875.1 Planctomycetota bacterium
CTCGCACACGCCCTTGCCCTCGCGCTTGCCGCGCACGTCCCACAGCGCGGTCTCGATCCCGCACGTGGCCCGGCAGACGTACGACCAGGGGAACTTGTATTCGGCCTCGATGCAGCGTTCGGCGAGAGCCGCGATGTCGCCCGCGTCGGCCCCCAGCGCGTGAGGGGCGATCTGCTTGTGGAGCACCATTGCCGTGATGTCGGCGTGGAACGGCGCCGTCTGCCCCCAGCCCTCCGCGCCATCTTCGCCCGTCACCTTCACGATGCACAGCGGCTCCCGGGTGAACGACTCGATCCGCTTGATCCTCATCCCGCATCTCCTTTGTAGGTGCCCACTCGTGCTCGTCGTCGTCCTCGTCGTCGTCGCCGAGTCCGATTGCCCTCTCCCGCATCGCCGGCCACCCCGCGATGCGCGCTAACGCCTTGCCGCTCAGGCCCTTATGCTTCTTCCCCGCCCCGGCGGAACGCTAGCTGGCTCGCCGGCGAAGGGGCAGCGCGGCCAGGGCGGCGGCAAGAAGGATGAGCGCTACGAATGGGACGGCCCACGACCAGGCGAACTCCCACGGCTGGCACAGGCGGTCCGCCACCCGGAACGGCGAGGCGGCGTAGAGCCACGCCAGCCTCACCTGGAGCAGGTCTTCCGCCACGAAGGCCACGAACGGCCCGCCGCCGCCCAACGCGCCCAGGCCGAGCCAGTACCAGCCAAGGAAGCTGCCTTGCGCATCCGCACGGAGGCACGCGGCCACGAGGAACGCCGCGGCCACGAGGTAGCACTGGCTGGCGGCCACCTGCGGCCACTCGCAGTCGGCCACCCACGCGGCCACGGCCACCGCCGGCGCCCCGAGGGCCAGGAGCAGCACGGAGTCGAGGAGCCGTGCCCCTCGGCCGGTGTAGTCCGCCCCTCCGGTGCACGGATTCTCCGCGTCGGAGACGCGGGCTACTCCTGTGAGGAGCCGGACGAGGACCAGGAGGAAGAAGAGCTCGCCGCCCACGAGGAGGCGGTAGGCGTGCGCCACGGCGAAGGGGGTGGGGTGGTCCGGCGCCTGGACGCCCAGGCCGATAGCGATGGTGAGAAGCCCTGCCAGCAGCGCCACCCAGGCCACGAGGAGGCGGGCGGGAAGCAGACCGGCAGGATCCCCAGACGCCTCGCTTCCCATAGAGCTACTCCTCTTGAAAGCGGCCGGCACCAGGGAGTTTAGCGGAACCGCGCCTTGGGCGCAAGGCCGCCTTGACAGGCCCTGCGAACATGGTAATATCGTTGCTCCTTTTGACCAGCAGGAGGCCGGGGATGCCCGAGAACGCCCACGTGCCGCACGAGCCCGCAAAGCAGCCGAGGCGAAGGTCGCTTCGCCGCGTCAGGCTCGCGCCCATCGTCGCGGCCAGCGTGCTCGCGGGCGTCGCACTCATCGCGCTTGTCGCGCTCTGGGTGGCGGGGGAGTCCCTGACAGGGCTGCTGTTCGGCCGGGGCCTGGACGCCGAGGCGATCGAGGTGGACGCGGCGGCGTTCAAGGAGTACTTCACGGTGGAGCGGAAGCTGGCGGGGGACGGGGGCCGCACGCTCATCCTCACGCTCAAGCGCACGAAGGCCTTCCCGGTGAAGGACTCCGATTTCGAGACCCTTGCGGAGAAGGCGCCGCGGGCCTATCCGGCCCTCCTGCCAATCGAGACCCTCGCCCGCAACTACTACGTCCGGTGCCAGTACTTCACGAAGAAGAACGAGTACCTGGGCTTCACCCTCGAGTGGATTCGCGGGCTGGTGGACCGCGAGACGATCGAGCTCTCCCTGCCCGTGGCCGGCCGCCGGGGCCTTCGCCGAATCGTCATCACCTACTGACGCTCGCGGGCGGCGTGGCTTTCTGAGCTGGTCTCTACAGCGCACCCTTCACAGGTGGGCCGCGCCGGTCTTGCCACGGACGGCGCGGCTTAGTAGCATGCCGCGCGCCCTTGTGGCTCGGCGCGACCACAACACGAGCGATACCCTGGCGCCTTGTGTGTGGAGGCAATTCCCTAATGCGGCGCGCGCCCCAGAAGCACCCGGAGGAGTCCCGAAGTCACAACTCACGACGTGGGTTGGGCGTGGGACGCCTGGGCGCGGCTGCCATTGCCCGGGCAACCGTTCGGCACGCCGGTTGCTCTCGTTTGTGAGGCTATCCTGTTCTTGCCGAGGACAGGCTCCTAGCGATTCGTACCGGTTGCGGGGGAACGCCATGGATAGTCTCTTAAGGGCGGCGGGCTCATGCCCCGGCAACAACACGGGTCCTCCTGCGGGCCGCTGGGAGGGGGCGGGCGCCCATCGCGAAGCGATGGGCGCCCTCCCCGCGCGCGGGGTGGCCCATGACCTCAACAACCTGCTAACGCTGATCCTCGGGCACGCCGAGCTGGCGCTCGGCGACCCGCAGCCGGAGCGGCATCACAGCGCGCTCGAACAGATCGCCCAGGCGGCCGGGCTGGGCGCCTCACTCACCCGCCGACTCCTCCACGCCGACGGCGAGGGCGAGCGCGTCCCGCGCCCCGTGAGCGTCAACCGCGTGGCCCGCAACGCGCTCGACATCTTCCAGCCCCTCCTGCCCCCCAACATCCTGGTGAAGGCCGACCTCGAGCCCGCGCTCTGGCCCGTGGCGGCCGACGAGGTCGGCCTCGTGGAAGTGCTGGTGAACCTCCTGGACAACGCGCGCGAGGCCATGCCCAACGGCGGCACGCTCACGGTGGCCACCGAGAACATCCTTGTCGCCGATGGGGACCGGCAGGCGCCAGGGCGCCCGGATTGCGGATTGGAATCCGAAATCCGAAATCCGAAATCCGAAATGGCCCGCGCCTGTGTGTGCCTGACCGTGGCCGACACCGGCGTGGGGGTGCAGCAGGGTTGCCTCGACCGCATCTTCGAGCCCCACTTCACCACGAAGCGGGACGGAACGGGGCTCGGCCTGGCCGTGGCCAGGCGCATCGTGGAGCAACACGGGGGGTGGATCGCAGTGACAAGCGAGAGTGGCCGCGGCGCGAGCTTCAGCGTCTTCCTGCCCGCCTGCTCCCCGCCAGCCGGGGCGCAAGAGGCCCTCTCCGCTTGAGGCGGCCGTCGTCCTCAACCGAAGCCGGAATGTCGAATGATGAACGTCGAATATCGAATGTCGAACTGAGAAGAACAGAGTCCGCTCTTGGCCTCATGCGACATTCAACATTCGACGTTCGACATTCGACATTCGAGCCGCAACATGCGCGCAATCCGCTCACGAGTCAACACCGAAGCGTTCAATGCGGCCAGAGGCCGCACTAGGGCATGGGAATGCCGGAGGAAAGCAAGAAGGTCCTGGTCGTAGACGACGAGCCGCCCCTGCGGGAGATGCTCCGCGGCTTCTTCGAGTCGAACGGCTACGGCGCGCGCGCGGCGGGCAGCGGCGAAGAGGCCCTGCGGCTCATCGCCGAGGAGAGCCCCGGCGCCGTGGTGCTGGACCTCAAGATGCCCGGCCTGAGCGGCATCGAGACCCTCGCCCGCATCAAGGAGCTCGACCGCAGCATCCCGGTGATCATCATGACCGGCTACGGCACGGTGGACGCGGCGGTGGCGGCGATGAAGCTGGGCGCGGTGGACTTCCTGACGAAGCCTGTGCGGCCGAGCGAGCTGCGGCGCGCGGTGGAGCGGGCCGCAGCCGAGGGCGAGCCGAGCGCCCCGGACGGCGAGGCGCCGCTCGAGCAGCTCATGGGCCACGGCGCCGCCATCCGAAAGGTCTCCGAGCTCGTCAAACAGGTGGCGGGCACCAACCTCACGATCGTCCTCCACGGCGAGACCGGCTCGGGCAAGAACCTCGTGGCGCGGGCCATCCACAACCTCAGCGCGCGCGCCGGCCGGCGACTCGTGCGGGTGGACTGCGGGGCGATACCCGACACGCTGATCGAGAGCGAGCTCTTCGGCCACGAGCGCGGGGCCTTCACGGGCGCCGTGGAGCGCAACAAGGGCTACTTCGAGCTCGCACACCAGGGCACGCTCTTCCTCGACGAGGTGGCCAACCTCTCCGAGGCCATGATGCGCAAGCTCCTGTGCGCCCTCGAGGAGCGCCGCATCTACCGCGTGGGGGGCAAGGAGCCGATTGACGTGGACATCCGCGTGGTGGCCGCCAGCAACCAGGACCTCCGCGGCCTCGTCGAGCGCGGCGCCTTCCGCCGCGACCTCTTCCACCGCCTCAATGAGTTCGCCATCGAGCTCCCGCCCCTGCGCGAGCGGCGGGAGGACATCCCGTACCTCGCGGAGCGCTTCCTGGGCGTCGCCAACGCCGAGCTGCGCCGCAACGTCGCCGCCATCTCCCCCCAGGCCATGGAGCTCCTCGGCGAGCACCACTGGCCGGGAAACGTCCGCGAGCTCCGCAACGTCATCAAGCGCGCCGTCCTCCTCGCCTCCGACGTCGTCGAGGCGCGCCACGTGGATGCCGCCACGGACGGCGCGCGCTGCCCCCATCTGAGATCGAAAATCGAAAATCAAAAATCGAAAATCGCGCTCGCCCTCCAGGGGCAGGTCTCGCTCAAGGACATCACCCGCGAATGCGTGCGGCAGGTCGAGCAGTCCGTCATCGCAGCCGTCCTGGCACAGACCGGCGGGAACCGCAGCAAGGCCGCGCGAATCCTCAACGTGGACTACAAGACCCTCTACTACAAGGCCAAGGAGCTCGGCGGCGAGGGTCGGGGGGGCGGGGAGCAGGACGGCTCCATAGAGGCGGCTCCATAGAGCCTCCCCACGCAGCCAATCGGCTGCGCCCCGCTCAGCCACAAAGACAGTTGCGCTCGACCCTTGGGGCGGCGCAAGGACCACGCGGCCCCCCGGCACGCGGTTTGCTCCCACCAATCTGTTGCTCCAGGCGGCCCGAGGCCGCGACCAGAGGGACGGCCTGCGGCCGAGTCCCCTCGCCCGTTCGCGAGTGGAACCCGCCCCTCGCGGCCAGGAACGCAGGCCATGAAGATAATTGCAGAGTCATATGACTCTGCAATCATCGGGCAGCCGGGGGCCACGCGAAGGGCGATGCTCGTGGTGGCCGGGATGGCCTACGGCCAAGTCCTCTCGCCCGTTCGCGAGTGGAACCCGCCCCTCGCGGCCAGGAACGCAGGCCATGAAGATAATTGCAGAGTCATATGACTCTGCAATTATCGTGCAGCCGGGGGCCACGCGAAGGGCGATGCTCGTGGTGGCCGGGATGGCCTACGGCCAAGTCCTCTCGCCCGTTCGCGAGTGGAACCCGCCCTTCGCGGCCAGGAGCGCGGGCCATGAAGATAATTGCAGAGTCATATGACTCTGCAATTATCGTGCAGCCGGGGGCCACGCCAAGCGCGAGGCTTGCGGTGGCCTGGACGGCCCGCGAGGAGCTCTCTTCATCGGTCAGAGACTTCACCGGTTGGCCGGAGACGGGTGTCAAGAGGAGAAGCGCGGCATGGCGAGCGCTGCCGATTGCGGGTCGGCGATTGCGGATTGCGGAATGAGATCCGAAATCCGAAATCCGAAATCTGAAATCGCAAGCCGGGGCGAGGTGCTCGTGGTGGACGACGAGGCGGGCATCCGCGAACTCCTCCTGGCGAGCCTCGCGGGCGCCGGCTACCGCGGCGCCGCCGCCGCCACGGCCGCCGAGGCACTCGACGCCCTCCGCCAGCGCCCGCCCGACGTGATGCTGTGCGACCTGTTGCTCCCACAGATGAGCGGCGTCGAGCTCCTCGTGAAGACCCGCATCGAGGCGCCCGACACCAGCGTCATCGTCGTCACCGCGGTGAGCGACATCGAGACGGCGCTCCGCTCGGTGCGGCTGGGGGCCTACGACTACCTGGTGAAGCCGGTGTCGCCGAGCGACGTCGTGCTGCGGGTCGGCTCGGCCCTCGACATGCGCCGCCACGTCGTCGAGGCACGCCTGGCCCGCCAGCGCCTCGAGGCCAACAGCCGACAGCTCGAAGAGCTCGCCGAGGTCAAGGACAGCCTCGTCCAGATGCTCGTCCACGACCTCAAGTCCCCTCTCGCCAGCGCGATGGGCTACATGGAGCTCCTCGAGCGCAAGGACGCCGAGACCTTCTCGGAGCGCCAGCTCAACTACCTCCACCGGGCCTACACGAGCTGCAAGGACGTGCTGCGCATGACCACGACCCTCCTCGACCTCACGCGCCTCGAGAAGGGCGTGCTGGAGCTCCAGCGCGCGCCGCTCGACCTCCGCGGGCTCCTCCGGGAGGCCGCGGCCGAGATCGAGCCGCTCATCTTCGCCTCGGGCGGCACGGTGGAGGTCGCCTGCGACCCCGCAGCCGGCACCCCACTGGCCGACCGCGAGCTCGTGCGCCGCGTCGTGAGCAACCTGCTGGCCAACGCCGCCAAGTACTCGCCACCCGGCAGCAGCGTCCGCCTCGGCGCGCAGCCGGGCGGGGAGGGCTTCAGCGCCGTCTTCGTCGCCGACAACGGCAAGGGCATCCCGCCCGAGGAACGCGAGGCCATCTTCCAGAAGTACCACCAGCTCCCCGCACACCGCGGCATGGGCGGCGCAGGCATCGGCCTCGCCTTCTGTAGGATGGCCGTCGAGGCCCACGGCGGACGCATCTGGGTGGAGAGCGCCCCAGGCCAGGGGAGCACCTTTCGCTTCACCCTGCCCGTCTCGCCAGACAGACCTTGCTGCGGAAAGCCCAGTTCGTAGTGCGGCCTTCAGGCCGTAGTGTGACGGGCTGAAGCCCGCACTACGAACGCAGACCCTTCAGGAGAAACGCAGTGAAGACAGTTCTGGTCGTTGACGACGAGCGCTGGGTGCGCCAGCTCTACCGCGACGCCTTCGAGGACGCCGGCTACGCCGTCCTGGAGGCCGAGGACGGCGAGGTGGCCATTCAGGTGCTGGGGACCATGCGGGCCGACCTCGCGATCCTGGACCTCCACATGCCGCACACCCACGGGCTCGAGCTCCTCACCCACATCCACCGCGCCTGGCCCGCGCTCCCCGTCATCCTCTGTTCCGCGCTGCCCAAGCTCTTCGACGAATATGCCGTGTGGGACGCCGGCACGCAGGTCGTGGGCCTCTTCCCCAAGCCGGTCGAGCTCAGCGCGCTCCTCGGCTGCGTGGCCCGCGCCCTCAGCGAGGAATCCGAGGTCCCGATTGCCGTGGGAGCCAGCTAGGTAGCTCCTGTTGCGGAAGACACGGACAAACAAGTTTGTCCGTGGCACCCCCCGTCGGATCAGTGAGAACCACGGGTGCCACGCCCAAACTTGTTTGGGCGTGTCCGCAGAACCACTTTCCGCGGCAGAGACCATTCAGATGGACGGAGATGAGCCAATGGACGCTTGCGCGCAGGAGGCCCGTGCCGGACGCACGCGGCGGGTGCTCGTGGTGGAGGATGAAGAAGGCATCAGGGCACTCCTCGAGACGGCGCTCGCCGCCAACCGCTATGCCGTGGCCGCCTTCCCCGACGCCGAGCAGGCCCTCGCCGCGGGCCGCGCCGACGGCTTCGACGTGGCCGTGGTGGACATCCGGATGCCGGGCATGGACGGCCTCGAGCTCTCGCGCGCCCTGCGCGGCAAAGACTCCGACCTGCCGGTGATCATCGTGACCGCGCACGCCGACGTGGACTCTGCCCGCGAGGCGATCCGCCTGGGGGCCTACGACTACATCGCCAAGCCGTTCGACCTGGACGACGTGCTGCTGAGCGTGGCGCGCGCGGCCGAGCGGCGCGCACTCCTCGCCGAGAACCGCGCCTACCAGCGCGACCTCGAATCACGAGTGGAGGAACGCACCCACCAGCTCTGCGAGGCCATGCACCGCGTCGAGCAGTCCTTCCAGGAGATCCAACGGGCGCACCTCGAATCCATCTTCGTCCTCTCACGCGTCACCGAGCTCAACGACGAGTACACCGGCAACCACATCCGCCGCGTGAGCGCCTGCTGCGAAGAGGTCGCCAAGGCCCTCGGCTGCCCCCCCGAGTTCGTCGAGCAGATAACCTACTCCAGCCCCATGCACGACATCGGCAAGATCTCTGTCCCCTCCGGCATCCTCTCCAAGCCCGGAAAGCTCACCCACGACGAGTTCGAGATCGTCAAGCAGCACACCGTCAACGGCGCACGCGTCCTCGAGGGCATCCCCTTCCTCACGATGGCCCGCGAGATCGCCCTCACGCACCACGAGCGCTACGACGGCTCGGGCTACCCCCGCGGCCTGAAGGGCGAGGGCATCCCGCTCTCCGGGCGCATCGTGGCCCTGGCCGACGTCTTCGACGCCCTCATCTCCCGGCGGCCCTACAAGCAGCCCTACACCTTCGAGGCATCGCTCGACACCATGTCGCGCGAGTCGGGCAAGCACTTCGACCCCCGGGTCCTCGCCACCTTCCTGGGCCTGGCCGAGCGTGTCCGCGAGATTGCCGACCGGCTCCGCGACGTAGCCGACCCCGCCCCCTCGTCCCCCGCCCCTGGCCTCGCGGCCCTCCTCCACCTCGCCCCCAAGCCCACGCCGTCATCCGTCCCATAGCCCACCGGCCGATCACAATCTCTCACAATTCCACGTGTACCAGTTTTCGGGGGCATGCGACGTCGGAAAAGACACCCGCTGTCTTTTGCCGGAACGGCCCTTCGGGTGCTTCGCACAAAAGACAGGAGGGATTCCATGCCCCGGCCGCGGGCTCAGCCGACGGGGGCGAGGTCGAGGGCGTCGCCGTGGCGGGCGTGGACGGCTTGGCGGAGGCGGCGATGGGCGGCCCGCGAGAGGGCGGGGTCGCTCTCGACGAGGGCGAAGGCGTCGTGGCGGGCCTCCATCAGCAGGTGAATGTCCTCCGTGAAGTCCGCGATGGCGAGGGGCGGGAGGCCGTGCTGGCGGGTGCCGAGGAACTCGCCTGGCCCACGCCGCCGCAGGTCCTCCTCGGCGATGCGGAAGCCGTCGGTGGTCTCGGCCAGGACGGCGAGCTTGTCCGAGGCCTCGGGCTCGTCCACCATCAGGAGGCAGTGGGAGGGGTGTTCCCCCCTGCCGATGCGGCCGCGGAGCTGGTGGAGCTGGCTCAGGCCGTAGTACTCGGCGTGCTCGATGGCCATCACGGTGGCGTTGGAGACGTCGAGGCCGACCTCGACGACGGTGGTGCAGACGAGGAGGTGGGTCTGGCCCGCGCGGAAGGCGGCCATGCGCTCCTGCTTCTCCTCGGCCCTCAGTTGGCCGTGGAGCAGGCCGACCTGGTGGCCGGGGAAGATGTCGCGCTGGAGGTGGCCCACCATCTCGGCCGCCGCCTTGAGGTCGGAAAAGACACCCGCTGTCTTTTGCCGTTCGCACAAAAGACAGCGGGTGTCTTTTCCGACGAGCGGATAGACGACGTAGGCCTGGCGGCCTGCGGCGAGCTCGCGGCGGATGAGCTGCCAGGCCTCGGCCCGGCGGGTGGGGGGCACGATGGTGGTGGTGATGGGCTGGCGCCCGGGCGGCATCTCGTCGAGGGTCGAGAGGTCGAGGTCGCCGAAGACCGTGAGGGCGAGGGAGCGAGGGATGGGCGTGGCGGTCATCACCAACACGTCGGGGCGGGCGCCCTTCCAGCGAAGTGTGGCCCGCTGGAGGACGCCGAACTTGTGCTGCTCGTCCACCACGGCGAGGCCGAGGCGGGCGAACTCGACGTCGCTCTGGATGAGGGCGTGGGTGCCGACCACGAGGTCAACGCTGCCGCCGCGGATGGCGGCGAGGTTGGCGCGTCGTTCGGCGGCGGGCGCCCCTCCGAGCAGGAGCATCATCCGCACGCGGCTGCCGGCCAGGAGGCGCCCGAGGGTCCCGAAGTGCTGCTGGGCGAGGATTTCGGTTGGGGCCATGAGCGCGGCCTGGTGGCCGTTGGCGATGGCGGCGAGGATGGCGTAGGCGGCCACGACGGTTTTGCCAGAGCCCACGTCGCCCTGGAGGAGGCGGTTCATCGGGCGCGGGCTGGTCATGTCCGCGGCGATTTCAGCGATGGCCCGCTCCTGGGCGGCCGTGAGGCGGAAGGTGAATCGGCGGCGGATGCGCGCGTCTATCTTCGACGAGACGTCGAACGCGATGCCCTTCAGGTCGTGCTGGAGCGCGCGCTTGCGGAGCGCGACGGCGGTTTCGAGGACGAAGAACTCCTCGTAGGCGATGCGGCGGCGGGCCATCTCCGCCGCCTTCATCTGCTCGGGAAAATGAATCTGCTCGATGGCGTCGGCGATGGGGAGCAGGCGGCGCTTCTCGCGGAAGGCATCGGGGAAGAGCTCAGGCACCTCGCCACGAAATGCGTCGAGAGCCTCCCGCATCAGGCGCCGGAACCGCTTCTGGCCGATGCCGGCGGTCGCGGGGTAGATGGGCACGATGCGTTGGGCGTGGAGCGGCTCGTCGTCGCCCAGAACCTCGAATTCGGGCGAGAGCACGGAGAGGCGCTTGCCCATCGTGACCTTGCCCCAGAGGACGAGTTGCGTGCCCGGCCTTAGCTGCTTTGCGAGGTAGGGCATCCCGAACCAGAGTGCGGCGATCTGGCCAGTCGGGTCCTCGATGATGGCGGTGAGCACGCCGCCGCGGCCCCGCCACCAGCTCGTCCGCGCCTCGCGGACCGTGCCCGCGAGCGCCTCGTGCTGGCCGAGGGCCAGCTGCGAGATGGCCTTGAGCCGCGAGCGGTCCTGGTGAAGCCGCGGGAAGTGCCACAGCAGGCCGCGCACCGTGGCGATGCCCAGCTTCGCAAGGCGCTCGGCGACGGCTGGGCCGACCCCCTTCACCACGGCCACGGGTTGGTTCAGTGCATCTGACATCTTCCGCGGGAGTATACCGGCGGCGCTGGGGACCGATCAAGCCCCGGGAGAGTGGAATGTCCGCGTACGTTTGCTATAATGTGGGAAGCGATGCCCGGGCTTCGGGATTGCCAAGCGGCTTCTGGAATCCGAGGAGACAGCCCATGACGACGAGGCTACAGTGGCTCTTTGGGATAGGCGCGGTGGCGCTCCTGGGGTGCGCGATGGCGCGCGCGGGCGAGGCGGATGAGCCTGCGCCCACCGCGGCGCCCAACGGCGCCCCGGCGGAGGAGGCCAGGCTCCCCGGCACGGGCCCACTGTCGCGCCTCGGACGCGGCCTGGGCAACATCGTGGTGTCGCCGCTCGAGGTCCCCGCCACGATGCTCCGCGTGGGCGGCGAGCGGAACGCCTTCTTCGGCTTCTGGGCGGGCGGCATGGAGGGCCTGGGCAACGGCCTCGTGCGCTTCTCGGCGGGGGTCCTTGAGACCATCACCGCGCCGATCCCCAGCGACGGCCTGCCGCTCTACAACAAGCGTCTGGGCGAACGCGCGCTCCCACCCCTGCGCCCGCCCAGCGGGATAACGAGGCCGTGAGGGAGGAGAGACGACAGACGACAGACGACAGAGGACAGACGACAGACGACAGACGACAGACGACAGAGGACAGAGGACAGAGGACAGACGACAGAGGACAGAGGACAGACGACAGACGACAGACGACAGAGGACAGAGGACAGACGACAGACGACAGAGGACAGAGGACAGACGACAGAGGACAGAGGACAGACGACAGAGGACAGAGGACAGACGACAGAGGACAGAGGGCAGAGGGTACAACACCGACGGAAAGCTACCGCACTGGGGCGGAGTAGCCGCGCAGGGGGTGAGCGAGGGCGCGAAAGGTGCCGCCGACAGTTATGTCCTATGGAAGCGAGCGCACCACTTCTCCGGCTCGGCCATCA
>VGYW01000269.1 GCA_016872875.1 Planctomycetota bacterium
TGGGGTGATGGAGCGATTCGAGAAGTGGCTCGACACGCTCGAGAAGCCAGTCGGCGTCCTCGCCCTCCGCGACACGCTGGCTCGCTACGTGCTTCAGGCAGCGCTGAGGAAGGGATTCAGCGTGCCGCAGGATGTGGGAGTCATCGGGTTAGGGAACGATGAGGCGCTCTGCGAGATGCCCCCCGTGGCGATGTCGAGTCTCGACCTCAACTGGGAACGGGTGGGCTACAAGGCGGCGGAACGGCTGGCGGGGATGCTCGACGGCTCCTGGCCGCCTCTGGGGAACACCTACGTCATGCCGCGGCTGGTGGCGCGGCGCTCGACGGAGCTGGACTTTCGCGGCGACGAGGGGCTGAGCCGGGCGTTGGAGTTCATCGCGGGCTTCTGCCACAGGCCGCTGAAGGTGGTCGAGGTTGCGAAGGCGGCGGGGCTGAGCACGCGGCAACTGCTGCGGGCGGCGACGCGGGTGCGGCGGCGGACCATCGCCCAAGAGGTCCGCCTCGCACGCCTGGCGCGGGCGAAGGAGATGCTCCACCTGACCGGCCTGACGCACGAGGCGATTGCGAAGGGGTGCGGCTTCGGCTCGGCGCGGCGCATGGCGCGGGTGTTCAAGCAATACGAGCACGCCAGCCCCAAGGCCTGGCGCGAGCGGGCCGCGGTGCGGCCGCCCAGCGGCCTGTATCCGCTCGACGAAGCCAAAGTGTTGCTGGAGAAGACGAAGCACGCGGTGCATCTGATCGCGATGCTGACGGGCTATGGGACGACGTATCGGCTCGACAAGGCGTTTGCGGCGCAGGAGGGGACGACTGCGGCGGAGTATCGGCGGCGTCACGGGCGCTTCCGGCCGGGGGCGCGGCGGGCGCGGGGGGCCGACGAGCCGGAGGAGCCGCAGGCATACCGGGTGGTGATCACGGCGGACGGGACGGAGGAGCGGACGGAGTTCGTCATTCCCGCTCCCAGCCCCCCCTCGGAAGGCTAGCGCGGGATGGGGGGCAACGCGAGATTCGCCTGATTCGCATTCATGGCCGCCGATGGAGTATAATGATTGGATTGGGAGGGCGGGGGCTGAAGGGCCACAGGACACAGCTTTGAGGAACCGTGCACGATGCGATCGAGGACCGAGGGTCGAGGGCTGAGGCTGTGCTTGCTTCTCGTGGCGGGCCTGGCGTCGTTTGGCTGGGCGGGCGAGCCGCAGGGGGGCGGGGCGTCGCTGCCCGACGTGCGGGCCGTGGTGCGCCAGCGCCAGAAGGCGGTGGTGCGGGTGGAGACCTTCGAGAGCTATCTGCCCGGCCTCGTGCGCCGCGCGGCCAGGCTCGCCAACCCGTTCCCACTGAGGTCGAACGTCGGGGACGCCGCGTCGTTCGCCTTCTACCTGCCGTCGGCGGTGTTCTACTCGATGCGCAAGCACCTGGGCTCGGGCGTGCTGATTGACCCCGAGGGCCACGTGCTGACGAACCATCACGTGGTGAAGGGGGCCGACCGCGTGACGGTGCGGCTGACGGACGCGAAGGACGTGAAGCGGAGCTTCCCGGCGAAGGTGCTGGGCGTTGACCCGCACACGGACGTGGCCTTGCTCAAGATTGACCCGGGCAGGTTCCCGGTCGTGACGGCGCCGCTTGGGGACTCCGACCAGGTGGCCCTCGGCGATTGGGTGATCGCCATCGGCAACCCGTTCCACCTGACGGGCACAGTGACCGCGGGCGTGGTGAGCGGCCTGCACAGGCAGCCGCGGCAGAACCTGATCGAGGACTTCATCCAGATCGATGCCGCGGTGAACTTCGGGAACAGCGGCGGCCCGATCCTCAACACGCGCGGCGAGGTGGTGGGCCTGGTGGACCTCGGGCTCTTCCCGGCCAACAACATCGGCTTCGCCATCCCAACGGGCCTCATCACGCCCTACATCGAGGACATGAGGAAGCACGGGCGGCCGCGCCGCGGCTACCTGGGGGTGAGCCTCCAGGACATCACGGCCGAGGTGGCGAAGAGCCGCAAGCTGCCCGTCGAGGCGGGCGTCCTCGTCACAGGCGTCGCATCGGTCTCCCCGGGCGGCAGGGCCGGCATTCGCAAGGGCGACATCATCGAGTCCGTCGGCGGCAAGAAGGCGCCCACTGCGCGCGACGCCCAGGCCCTCATCCTGCGCACCCCGCCCGGCACCGAGCTGGCCATCAGCGTCCGGCGCGGCGACAAGACGCTCGACCTCAAGGCCACCCCCGCCCTGCGCCGCACCCCGTTCCGCATCTACTGAACCATCGCCTTCACCTTGCGCCACGAGGGGGTGATGAGGAAGCTGTCGGGCATGTCGGCGACCATGCTGGCGAACCTGGCGCTGAGCACGGAGAAGAGCGGTCTATCAGGAAGGCAGGAAAGCAGGAAAGGAGGCTGGGCAGCAAGAAACGGCAATCGTGCGAAGCGAACCAGGCAGCCAAGAGAACGCCTTGGGCTGCGGCCCAGATTGTCCCGGTGCCCAGCTTCCTTTCCTGCCTTCCTGCATTCCTTATAGCTTGCTCTGCGCTTCCGTTCGATGTTGGGAGTTCAGCGTTCAACGTTCGACGCTGGGCGGGAGCCCCTCAAAGCGGTTGGCGCCGGCCCTGATCGCGGCTTCGAGCTCGGGGCCGAGCTTGAAGAAGGGCTGGCGGCCTTCGGTGGGCGGAGGGGCGGCAGCGAGGGTGAAGGTGTTCTTCTCGATGCGGACGGTCATGTTGACGGGGCCTGTGGCGCCGATGAAGAGGTCGTTGCTGATGAAGCGGTTGTCGTGGACCCAGGCGGAGTGCTTGCCGGGCTGGGCGGGGCCGCGGTCCATGCCGACGAAGTAGAGGGGGCAGGCCCACTGGCCTGAGTCGCCGTAGCCGCCGTGGCGGGTCTTGCGGTACTCGGTGAGGGCGACGAAGGTGTTGTCGGCGATCTCGTTCATCGCGTTCGGATCGTAACAGGCGATGTTCAGGGGCGTGGCGGGAACGTAGTCCCACTGCTTGTCGGGGAGCTTCTGGACGATGCGGCAGAAGTTGCCCGTGACCCTGGAATTGGTGGCCTTGCCGCCTTCGAACTTGATGCCGTGGAGCTCGACGCGAATGGTCTTGAATGGGCGGCTCTTGGCGGGCATGTCGTCGAGGTCGGCGTGGCCCACGAGGTCGAGGTAGTTGTCGTGGAAGCGGATGCCGTCGGCGGTGAGGTGCGCGCCGCGGCCCATCGAGGTCACGCGGTTGTGGTGGACATCCAGCCCAGGGGCGCCGCAAGCGAGGGCATAGCCGTTGACGTAGCGCATGTGGTGGCGGATGTCGTTGTGGTGGACCTCGGCCCTCTCGCCCTTGCCGGCGAGGCGGATGCCGACGTGGCAGCCGCCGGTGAGGAGGTTGTCGTTGACCTCGACGGAGCCGCCGGCGATGTCGAGCCGCAGGAGGTCGTTGCCGGGATAGTGGCGGCTCTCTAGCTCGGTCACGCGGCTGGCAAGGTGGTTGTGGTGGATGCGGACGTTTGCGGCCTTGCCGAGGAACTTGACGGGGTAGGCGCAGGGGAGGTGAACATCGGTGCTGATGCCGAAGATCTCGGTCGGCTCGGCACGCCAGCGGCTCTCGACCGCGGTGCTGTAGTCCTTGCAGCGCTTGCCCTGGGCGATGTGGCCGTTGCAGACCGTGGCCTTGCCCGTGTTCTTCGCCAGGACGCCACTGACCTGCTCCGCCGTGTTGTTGCCGAAGACCACCGTGTGGCCGTCGAGGTCGAGGGTCACGTTGGGGGCAGTGATGACGAAAGCCTGGCCGTCGGCAGTTACATCCTTCGTCAGGATGTAGGTGGCGTCGGGCTTGTCGAGGACGAAGGGCGGCCCGTTGGCCTCTTGCGGGATGCGGATGGCCCCCTCCTTCTTCCGCGTCGTGAAGCTGAGGAGGTCGCTCTTCGTCGCCTGGCCAGTCTTCGGGTCGAGGATGACGAGGCGATAGTGGTAGGTGGCCCCTGTCTCAAGGCCGTTGAGTCGGTGGAAGTGCGCCCAGCGGGGGTCGCTCGCGGCTTCGGTCGTGCTGCCCAGCTCTTTGGTCTTGCCGAACTCGACGCGGCTGAGGGCCTCCTTGCGAATGTCGTCGAGCTGCCAATAGATGACGGCCGAGCTCTCCGAGACGCAGGTCCACTGCCTCTGGAACGGCCCCACCTCGGCTCCAAACGCGAGACCCGCGAGCAGGCCGAATGACGCAGCCAAGCGAGCAGTGTTCATCGGGTGGCCTCTCGATCATTTGGGGGAGTGGCCGGCGATGGGGACGCGGACGCGGTAGACGCCGCCGCCTTCCTTGGTGCGGCAGGTGACGAAGAGGGTCTTGCGGTCGGCCTCGCCGAAGCAGCAGTTGGTGCACTGCCCGGGGCAGGGAATCTTGGCCAGGAGCTTGCCGTCGGGGCCGACGACGTAGACCGCGTCGGTGCCGGTGACGTAGAGGTTGCCCTCGATGTCCACCTTCAGGCCGTCGAGGCCGCGGGTGCCGTGGTCGCCGAGGTTGATCAGGAGGCGGCCTTTGCCAACCGTGCCGTCGGGCTGAAGGTCGTAGGCGTGGACGGTCTTGGCCTCGGAGTCGTCCACGTAGAGGCGTTTCTCGTCGGGCGAGAGGCCGATGCCGTTTGGCCGCCGCAGGTCTTTCACGAGGAGCGTCAGCCTGCCCTCAGCGCCGAGGCGGTAGACGCCCGCGAAGTCCAGCTCCCGCTCCTCCGCCTTCACGCCGTAGGGCGGGTCGGTGAAGTAGACGGACCCGTCGGAGTGGAGCGTGAGGTCGTTGGGGCTGTTGAGGCGCTTCCCCTCGAACTTCTCCGCGAGAATGGTCACTTTGCCATCGGCCTCGGTGCGGGTGACGCGGCGAGCGCCGTGCTCGCAGGCGATGAGGCGGCCCTGGCGGTCAATGGCGAGGCCGTTGGAGTTGTTGCTGGGGTCGCGGAAGATGGCGGGCTCCTTGCCCGGCTCCCAGCGGTAGATGCGGTTGGCCGGGATGTCGCTGAAGAGGAGGAAGCCCTGTGGGCTCCAGGCGGGGCCTTCGGTGAACTTGAGGCCCTTGACGATCAGCTCGGCGCTCTCGGGCCACTTCTCGCCCGCAATCGCCACAGCCGCCACGGCCAGCACAAGCAGTGTGTTGCGCATCTCACTCTCCTTCAGCAATGGGCCAAGCTGACCTGAGCGCCCCGTCTCCCCCCTCTCCACTGGGGAGAGGGCAAGGGTGAGGGTGCCTTTGAGCGCCATCCCGAGCCAGAGCACCCTCACCCCAACCCTCTCCCCGAGGGAGAGGGGGAAGCAGCCGCTTGCGTCCCTTCAGTTGCTTGACTCGCCTGCCACGCTTGGCTACACTCGACGCGGCTCGGACGTGGGCGGGGCCTCCGTGCCCCGCGCGGGGCAGAGACGCCCCGCCTACACAAGGACCCTTCAACCGGGGGAGTCGGCTATGGCTAGGATACTGATAAAGGCGAAAAAAGTCGAGATGGCTGCGACGCTGAACGAGAGTGCAACGGCGCGGAAGCTCTGGGAGGCGTTGCCCATCGAGAGCAAGGCGCGGCTCTGGGGCAAAGAGGTCTACTTCGAAATCCCCATGCACACGGACGCCGACGACGCTCAGGCGAAGGTGCCCTCGGGCACGGTGGCCTTCTGGCCCGACGGCGATTGCCTGTGCCTGTTCTATGGCCAGACGCCGGCCAGCCCGGTGAACGTGGTGGGCACGCTCGAGGGCGACCCCAACGAGCTGGCGAAGATCAGAAGCTCCGAGCCAATCCGCGTGGAGAGGGCAAGCTAACCCCTGCCAGCGGAATCTCGGAAGCCCAAGACCCAATCTTCAATATCCAATCCTCAATGACCGAGTAACAGAAGAGCTGCTCCGCTCATTTCACTACGCCGCCGCAGAAGAGGGGACACAAGAACCGTGCGTGTCTGCGTCTCCTGCTCCCGAAGGGAGCGTAGTGGGTGGCCGGCGGCTTTAGCCGCCGGAGCGCCAGCGCATCCATGGCCCAGTCCCGAAGGGACGGCAGAGCACCCCCTGGCAGACGCCCGCCCCTCCTTGCTGCCGTCCCTCCGGGACTGGTGTGCACTCCGCCCCCCATCCGGCGGCTAAAGCCGCCGGCCACCCACTGTTGTCCCTTCGGGACTGGGAGGATCGAGCGTGCGCCATCCTGTGCCGTTTGCTCTGCGGTGGTATACTTGCTCGAACATTGAGCATTGAGTACTGGGTATTGAGCATTCGGCCGATCCGTCCCTCAGGCTAGGTCCTCGCCCTCCACGGTGCTATCGAAGAAGCCCACGAGGTTCTCGCGCTGGTCGGAGTCCATCCACTTCATGGCGGCGCGGGGGTGCTCGTTGAGGACGCCGGTGATGAGGTAGGGGATGTGGTAGCCCCAGTGAATCTGCTTGCTGAGGGGGATGAGCTTCTCCTGGATGGCCTTGAGGAGGGGCCTGACGCGGAACTTTGGGTTCTTGAGGAAGGACATGAGGCACTCGAGAGGGCAGTTGCCAGCGCCGCGCCCGACGCCCAGGAGCGAGGCGTCGAGCATGTTGCAGTTGTGGATGATCGCCTCGATGGTGTTCGCGAAGGCGAGCTGCTGGTTGTTGTGGCCGTGGAAGCCGATGGTGCGGCCAGGGAGCGCGGCGAGGTACTTCTTGGCGAGGGCCTCCACCTGCTCGCAATACATCGCCCCGAAGCTGTCCACGATGTAGAGGACGGGCACGCGGCTCTTCGCCACGTCGTCGAGGGCCTCGTCGAGGTCGCGCTCCATCACGGTCGAGGCGGCCATGAGGTTGATCGTCACCTCGTAGCCCTTGTCCAGGCAGTGCTCGGCCGTGGCGATGGCGGCGTCCATCTGGTGGATGTAGCAGGCCACGCGGACCATGTCGAAGACGCTTTCGCTGGCGGGGAGGAAGTCGTCGTAGTCAACTCGGCCGATGTCGGCCATGACGGAGAGCTTGAGGGCCGTGTCGTTGTCGCCCACGATGCGGCGGACGTCGTCCTCGAAGCAGAACTTCCAGGGGCCGTTCTCCTTGCGCGAGAAGTGCTTCTCGGAGGTGCGGTAGCCCACCTCCATGTAGTCCACCCCCCCCTCCACGCAGGCGGTGTAGACGGCGCGCACGAAGTCGTCGTCGAACTTCCACTCGTTCATCAGGCCGCCGTCGCGGATCGTGCAGTCGAGCACCTTGATCTGGGGACGGAACAATAGGGGCTCCTTTGTTTCTGTGAGGGGATGAATGGATGGGTGGATGAGTGGATGAATGCCAGAGCAAGCCCGTGGTTTCTCATTCATCCATTCATCCATTCATCCAGTCATCCAGTCATCCTCATGTCCTTCAGCGCAGCTCCCACCACCTCGGTCGGCACCGCCACTGCATACTGGCCACCTGGGCAATGGACGCGGCCCATAGCGTCCAGCAGGACGAAGCGCGGGGCGCCGCCGCGGGCCTTCTTGTCGCGCGTCATCACGTCGAGCAGTTGGGCGTCCGGGATGCCGGGCGCGATGGTCACTGGCAGGCCAAGCCGCTGGAAGAGCGCCATCGCCCGCGAACGGACCTCGACCGAGGCGAGCCCGAGACGCTCGGCGATGTGGCAGGCGCCGATGATGCCGATGGCCACCGCCTCGCCGTGGTGGAGCGCGTAGCCGCTGGCGGACTCCACGGCGTGGCCGATCGTGTGGCCGAAGTTCAGCACCCGCCGCAGATTCGCCTCCTCGGGGTCGCGGAACACCACGTCGCCCTTGATCCCCACGTTGCGCCGCGTGATCTCGACCAGGGCTTCACCGTCGCGGGCAAGGAGGCGGTCAAGGTTGGCCTCGATGTAGTCGAAGTAGGCGGCGTCGGCGATCATCGCGTGCTTGACGGACTCCACGAGGCCGGCGCGGTAGTGCCGATCATCCAGGGTGCGCACAGTATCACAATCCATGTAGACGCGTGCGGGATGGCTGAAGAGGCCATAGGCATTCTTGGATAGCTCGGAATCCACGCCCACCTTGCCGCCGATGGCGGAATCGGCCAGGGCGACCGTGGTGGTGGGCACCTGGACGCACGGCACGCCCCGCTTGAAGATGGCCGCGGCGAAGCCCGCCACGTCGCCCACCACCCCGCCGCCGAGGGCGACGAGCGTGGTGTCGCGCCCATACCGCTCGCGCTCCATGTGCCCCACAATCGCCTCGACAGTGCGAAACGTCTTCGACGCCTCCCCCGGCGGCTCGATGACGAATGTCCCCACATCCGCGTCTCCCACCAGGGCCGCGAGGTGTCCCGCACCCGCCACGTTGGAATCGGTCACTATGGAGAACCGATTGCCGGGCCACTGGCGGCTGACCTCTGACACGACGTCGCGCAGGATGCCACTGCCCACGCGCACCTCGTAGCCCCCCTCGGGCCGCGAGGGAACCCTGACTGTGAGGGTGTGGAGGCCGATGGGCAAGTGCAGTACTCCGAGCCCGTCCTCTTGGGGGAGCGGAGCGCAAGGCCCCGATGGGATAAATGATACCGTCAATGCCTGCGGAAAGCAAACGGGCAA
The DNA here is from genome assembly GCA_016872875.1 of Planctomycetota bacterium. Next base: position 8,481 of record VGYW01000269.1, read on the forward strand.
GGAAGCCGCAGGGACGGGCGGCTCGCCTGTCCCCCAAGGGCCTGGGCTGGGCCACGGCGGAGATTGTGGACGTTGTGGACATCGTGGACAGGGTGGACAAAGGCACGGCCTGAAGGCCGCACTACAAACCCCGGCAGCGGACGAGCGACATCAGGGCGAAGGCGGTGCCGTAGGGCTGGTGGTAGCCGTAGAAGGGGTAGTCCCACCACGAGCCGTCCTTCTCCTGGAGGCGCAGGAGGGTGTGGGCCATGTGGCCGCGGAAGCGCTGGCGCTCGCTCGGCGGGAGCTGCTCGGTGCACAACGCGGCGTAGTAGTGGCCGTAGTAGTAGAAGTAGCCGGCGACGGCGAACCAGGATTCGTGTGGGACGGGGCGCTTGCGGCCCATGCCGAGCCACTCGTTGCGGGCGAAGAGCCGGTCGAGCCAGGCCACGAGCACGTCGTCGGTCACGGCGGCGTCGCCCCAGAGGCGCAGGGCGAGGTTGCAGGCCTGGGAGCGGCCGAGGCTGCCCCCAGGGCGATTGATGTCGGCCCGCGGCCACCACATCATCCGGGCCGAATAATGGTAGGTGAAGTCCGGGTTGCGCTGGAGCTTCAGTGTGGCAATGGCCCGCTCGACGAGGCGCGGCGGCACCTCCACTCCGATGCCCTTGGCCTCGTGGAGCGCGACGAGGCCCGTGGCGGTCGTGAAGCTCGTGGGATGGCTGTTGGGCTTCTGCGTGTGGGCGCCGAAGTCGTAGTAGCCCCAGCCGCCGTCAACCGACTCGTAGCGCCCCAGGAAGCCGATCTGCTCCTTGATGAGTGCCAGCAGCCGCTCGCGCCGGGCGGGGTCAGCGGCGTGACGTTGGGCCAGGCGGACCAGTGCCTGGATGCCGTAGGCGTGAGTCCAGCAGTTGTAGACGGCGGGCGGCTCGGCACGGCGGACCTTTGGCAGGTTGGCGACAAGCCACGCCTCCGCGCGGTCAATGGCTTGCCCCGCCTCGGGCCGCGGGTCGCCGACCTCGATGAGAGCAGAGATGCAGAGCGCGGTCACGGCGGCCCGGAACGCCTGGTGCGCGCCGGGCACTGGCGCGTAGATATTCAGCCCCTTGGTGTTCCGCGCCGAGCCCCAAGAGCCGTCCTTGTTCTGATGCTGAATCAGGAAGGCCACGCCGCGCTGGACTGACTTCTCGATGGCCTCCGCCGCCGGCGGCGTCACCGGCCGCGGCTTGGGCGCGGGCTCGAGCGCGCGCCGCGGCCCGGCGCAGCCGGCGAGCGCGAGCACCAGGCAGAGCCAGGGCCGCGCTCTTCCCAATCCGCAATCCGCAATCCGCAATCCGCAATTCTTCACTTCTGCGGCTTCTCCAGCGCCACGACCTCGCCGGCGCTCAGCCCCTTGAGAATCTCAGCCTTGCTATCGGCCCGCTTGCCCACGACCACGGGCCGCTTCTCGTGCGAGCCGTCGGCCTTCCGCACGTAGACCACCGTCGCATCCTCATCGGCTTCTTCGGGGAAGATTGCCGCGGCGGGCACAGTGAGGGCGTCCTTCTTGAGATACGACACGAGCTTCACCGTGCAGCTCATCCCAGGCACCAGCGGCGGGGCGTCCTTGGGCACGGCAAGCGAGACCGTGGCCTCGAAGTTCCCAGGCGTCACGGGCACCTGACTGACTGCTTCGACCTTCCCCTTGAGGCGCAGGTTGGGGAAGGCCACGGGCGTGACCGAGCCCTCGATGCCGGCGGCGATCCGCTCGAGCTGGTCCTCGGGCACGGCGGCCCGGACGAAGAGGCCGCGCGGCTCGACGATGGCCATCACGACGTCGTGCGGCTTCAGTTGCGCGCCGCGCTCGAGGGTCTGGCCCAGCCGTGGCCAGGCGCCGCGGACGCATGGGCCGGCGTAGACGATGCCGTCGCAGGGGGCCTTCACCGTCATCGCCGCGCGGTCCTTCTTCATCTTCGCCAGCCTATCGGCCGCCCTCGCCTGATCGGTCTTGAGCTTCTCGACCTCGAAGCGCTTCTTGGCGAGCGCGGCGGGGATGGCGACCTTGGCCTTCGCCAGGCCGATGGCCTGGCGCGTGGCGTTCTCAGCGGTTGCGATGTCCTGGCGAGGGAGTTCGACCTTGAGGGCATGGTCGGACTTCTGCTTGGCGACCTCGACGCCAAAGGTCGCGCGCTCCACCGTGTCGCGCTGGCGCTTGAGGATGATCTCCTCCGTCTCCTCCGTCAGGTCGTCGGCCTTGTACATCTTCTCGAGCTGGCGGAGCTCCTCCTTCTCGTATTCGAGGTAGTTGGCGGCGTTCTTGACGCCGAACTCGGCCTGCTTGACGGCCATCGGGCGGTCGGTCTCGGTGTAGCGCTTGAGGTCCTCGTCGGCGTACTGCTTCGCGCGTTCGGCGGCTGCCATGTCCATCGTGAGGGTCTTCTCCATCGCGGCCAGCTCTTCCTGGGCAGTCTTGAGCGCGGGGTCCGTCGCCGCGAGCGCGGCCTCGGCGTCCTTGAGCGCCTCGTCTATCTTCTCGGGGTCGAGGGAGAGGATGGTGTCGCCCTTCTTCACGGCCTTGCCCGGCGGGGCGGCCTCCAGCACGGTGAGCTCTGCCCACGCCCCCGGACGGAACACGATCTCAGCCATGTGCGGCGACTCGAGGTTCCCCTTGACCTGTGCCTCGATCCTGAAGAGCTCCGGCTTCACCGCGTGCGTTGTGGGCTTGGGGGCCTCCTTCGGCTCTTCTTTGGCTTTCTCCTTCGGCGCCTCTGCTGCAATGAGGGCTGTGGCAATGACGACTCCGCAAAACCAGCTCAAGCGGCTCAGCATGATGGTGCTCCTCTTCAATCCAGCGGCCAAGAAGCGGATTCCTTCTATATTACCGCAGAACGACGCGGCGTCAAGTGCGGCTTCCCTGCTGAGCATGGCCCCCAATTCTGGCAAGGTCCTTCGGCGCCGAAGCTCCGAACGGAGCGTACTATAGCAGCCCAGGGCGAAGCCCTGGGACAGGCGAACGGCCAGATTTAGCCCTGTAGGGGCGTACTACCCGCCCTGGGCAGGATGTGGCGCCCGGAACCGCATAGTACGCCCTTTCAGGGCTGGCCTACCTACCGCCCCCTTCCCAGGGCTTCGCCCTGGGCTGCTATAGTACGCCCCTGTCGGGGCTCCGGAGTAGTTCACCAGAAT
>VGYW01000270.1 GCA_016872875.1 Planctomycetota bacterium
CCTCGGCTTCGGGAAGACCCTCGGCCACAACCTCGAGATATTGCGGCGGCTGGGCGAGCTGCGCAGCCTGGGCCGGCCAATCCTCATCGGGCCGTCCCGCAAGAGCATGATCGGCAAGGTGTTGGGGGCGCCGATGGGCCAGAGAGCGTTCGGCACCGCGGCCGCCGTCGCCTACGGCATCGCACGCGGAGCGCACATCGTCAGGGTCCACGACGTCGCCGAGATGCGCCAGGCCGCCCGCATGACCGACGCCTTAGTGACAGGCGAACCGGAAAACCCGAAATCCGAAGCACGAAACCCGAAGGAAACCCAAGGTCCGAAATCCCAATGATGAAAACACGAGGGTCAGGCCACCGCGCGTTTCCCGAGCCGCTTCGGGAATTGGTGCTTTGGTGTTCTTTCGGATTTCGGATTTGGGATTTCGGAGTTCCCGCATCCCGCCAGGGATGCGGGCTAGGGCTTCTCGGTGGCGGCGTAGGCGGCGTTCATGTCGGTGACCTCCACGCCGGCGGGGGGCTTGAAGGCGAAGGCGTCGGGCGGGAGGGGGGCATCGAACGACAGGTCGGCACAGTCGAGGACCGCGATGGCCTGGTCGCGTTCGTCGTAGACCTGCATCCTGAGCTGGAAGGCGCTGGCCTTGCCAATCCAGAAGCGGACGCGTCGCCCGAGTGCCTTGCCGAGGAGCTCCCCGGTGAGCGGGCCGCTGAGGAGGGCCTCGTGCTTCTTGCCGGGCCGGACCTCGAAGACGTATGCCTCCTCGCGGTCGAGGCGTTCGGCGCCCAGGAAGACGAGGTCATCGGCGAACACGCGCCAGGCCCGAGCCGGATTGGCGACGGATGCGAAATCCACCTCGGGCCTGCCCTCCAACGTGTGCCACTCCTTCTTCGTGGCGGCGACGGTCCAGCGCCGCACGGTGTCGCCGACGCCCTGGGCCGTGGTGTGAATCCAGAGGTGCGCGCCGTCGAAGACCCGCTGCTCCTTGATGGCGCGGTCGGTGCCGGGGTGGAGGTTTCGCTCGATGGCGAACTTGCCGTCGCGTGCGAGGCAGAGGGTTCCGGAGACCTCCTGGCGGCGCTCGTCGCGCCCCGTGGCCTCGGTGAAGGAGGCGCGGACGGGTGGGGCGGAGGCGGCGGCCTTCCGGAAGGCGGCGATGAGGTCGGGCGCGGGCTTGCCGGCCGGCGGCCCGGCCACGATGGCGGCGGCTGGCTCGCCAGCGGACGACTTGGCGGGCGGGGGCGCCGGCGGGCGCTCCTCGATGATCTTCTTCCGGCGCTCCCCTTCTTTCCTGGCCCGCTCGAGGAGCTCGTCGAGCTTCTTCTGGAGCTTGGCGGGGTCCTCGGGCGCCTCCTCGGCGCGGTCGGCCAGGCTGATCTCTTCGAGCGCCCACTCCTCGGGGAGGTACTTGAGCTCCTTGCCGGCGCGCCACTGGCTTGAGACCTGTTCGTATCTGAGGAGGAGGACGCGTTCGCGGAACTTGCGGCCCTTCTCGTCGCGTCCGAGCGGGCGGAGCTCGGCCAGGCCGCGGACCGAGACGACCATCTTGTCGAAGTCTGGGGCCTCGCGTCCGACGGAGAAGATGGCGATGCCTTCGCGGCTCTCGCCCGGCTTGAGGGGCTGCTCGCGCAGCTCGGCCCAGTTGCAGACCTTGCGTTCGAGGACCTTCTTCTCGATGTGCGTCTCGGCCACGCGGTCGAAGCCGTCCTCGAAGTCGCTCACCTGCTTTTCGAGGGAGAGGCGTATGGAGAGGCGCAGGTGGGCGGGGAGGGGCTTTTCCTCGGGGTTCGTGACGCGGTAGACGACGTACCAGAAGAAGCGGAGCTTGCCCCCGGGGTCGTCGAGGACGAGTTGCTTGGGCGTGTCGTTCTCGAAGGCGAGTGCCCAGAAGGGCGTGGGGGGCAGTTGCGCGGAAGGGGGGCCGTCGCCTGCGAGGGCGGGGAGGGCGAGGGCCAGGAGAGCCAGGAGCGACAAGGCGGCCGTGCGGATTCTCATGGGGTCATGCCATCCCAGTAAAGCCGAGGAACGCCAGGGCCATGAGGCCCGTGCACACGAAGGCAATGGGCATGCCGCGCATGGGCGCGGGGAGGTCCAGCAGCTCGATGCGCTCGCGGATGCCCGACATGAGGAGCATGGCCATCGTGAAGCCGAGGCCGGCGAAGGCGCCCTGGATGACCGCCTCGGGCAGGGTGAGGGCCTGCCGCGGGTCGTCGGGCGTGTTGAGGAGCGCCACGCCGAGCACCGTGCAGTTCGTCGTTATCAGCGGCAGGTAGATGCCCAGGGCGCGGTAGAGGGCGGGGACGTTTTTCTTGAGGAACATCTCGACGAGCTGGACGAATGCGGCGATGGTGAGGATGTAGACGAGGGTGCGGAGGACCGCCTGCAAGCCGTCTTTGGCCAACTGGCCGTCGGCGCCGCCGAGCCAGACGAGCAGGGGCGCCTGCGGCTTCAGAATGTAGGTGTCGATCGTGTGGGTGAGCAGCGACGCCATCGCCATGACGAAGGTGACGGCGACGCCCATGCCGAAGGCGTCGGAGGTCCGCTTCGAGCAGCCGACGAAGGGGCAGAGGCCCAGGAAGCGCGCGAGCACGAAGTTGCTCACGAACAGGTTGCCGATGACGATGAAGACGATGCGTTCGACGTTCACTTCGCAGCGGCCTTTCTGAGCTGGAGCCACTTGAAGATGCCCAGGAGCAGGCCGAGGAGGAGGAACGCCCCTGGGGGGCTGACCATGACGCCCATGGGGTTATAGCCCGGGAGGAGCTTGTTGCCGAAGAGGCTCCCCCTGCCGCTGAGCTCGCGGATGGTGCCCATCAGCAGGAGCGCCATCGTGTAGCCCAGGCCCATCCCGATGCCGTCGAGGAGCGAGTTGGCCACCGTGTTCTTGCACGCGTATGCCTCGGCCCGCCCCAGCATGATGCAGTTCACCACGATCAGCGGGATGAAGATGCCAATCGTGTCGCTGATGATCTTGAACTTCGCCTTGAGGACCAGGTCGGTGATCGTCACGAACGTGGAGATGATGACGATGTAGCAGGCGATGCGGACGCCGCCGGGCACGATCTTGCGGATGAGCGAGATGAAGACGTTGCTGCCGACGCAGACGAACGTGGCGGCGATGCCCATCGCCAGCGCGGTGTCGAGCGAGCCACTGGTCGCCAGGCTCGGGCACACGCCCAGCACGATCACGAACAGCGGGTTCTCCTTGAAGAACCCCTTCGTCAACTCGCGGATGTCCACGGCTCGTTGCACCCTTTCCTGTAGTCGGTCCGTATCTGCTCATATCGCATTATAGTTACGCCCGAAGTCCTGTCAAGTCCATTCGGCGGGATGAAGGTAGCGGGCGAGGACCTGGCCAGTGTAGGAGGCGGGGTCGGCGGCGACGGACTCGGGGGGGCCTTGGGCGACGATGCGGCCGCCCGCGTCGCCTCCCTCGGGACCGAGGTCAATGATCCAGTCGGCACACTTGATCACGTCGGGGTTGTGCTCGATGACCAGAAGCGTGTTGCCGCGGTCGGCCAGGCGGTGCAACACGTCGAGGAGGCGCGAGATGTCGGCGAAGTGCAACCCGGTGGTCGGCTCGTCGAGAATGTAGAGGGTGTTGCCGGTGGCGACCTTGGCGAGCTCGGTGGAGAGCTTGACTCGCTGCGCCTCGCCGCCGGAGAGGGTGGTGGAGGACTGGCCGAGGGCCATGTAGTCGAGCCCGACGTCGTGGAGGGTCTGGAGGATGCGCTTGACGCGGGGGAAGGGGCTGAAGAAGGTGAGTGCTTCGGCGATCTGCATGTCGAGCACGTCGGCGATGGAGCGGCCGCGGTAGCGGATGTCGAGCGTCTCGCGGTTGTAGCGGCGGCCGCGGCAGGCCTCGCAGGTCACGTAGATGTCGGGCAGGAAGTGCATCTCGATCCGCTTGGTGCCCTGGCCTTCGCAGGCTTCGCAGCGGCCGCCCTTGACGTTGAAGCTGAAGCGCCCGGGGGAGTAGCCGCGGACCTTCGCGTCCTTGAGCGACGCGAAGATGCGGCGGATGTCGTCGAACACCCCCGTGTAGGTGGCGGGGTTGGAGCGTGGGGTGCGGCCGATGGGGGACTGGTCAATGATGATCACTTTGTCAATCAGCTCCACGCCCTCCAGGGCGCGGTGGTCGCCGGGCTTGGTGCGGCTGGCGTAGAAGTGGCGCATCAGGGCGCGGTGGAGGATGTCGTTGACGAGCGTGCTCTTGCCGGAGCCGCTGACGCCGGTGACGCAGACGATGCCGCCGAGTGGGATCGCGGCGTCAATGGCCTTGAGGTTGTTGGCGGCGGCGCCGCGGACGACGATTGCCCTGGCCGGCGACACGGGGCGGCGGGCCGCCGGGGTGGGAATGGCCAGGCGGCCCGCCAGATACTTGCCCGTGAGGGAGGCCGGGGCCGCGAGGATGTCGTAGAGCGTGCCCTCGGCCACCACGTGGCCGCCCTGCTCGCCAGCGCCCGGCCCGAGGTCAATGATGTAGTCGGCGCTCCGAATCGTCTGCTCGTCGTGCTCGACGACGATGACGGTGTTGCCTAGGCCCTGGAGGCGGCGGAGCGTGGCTATCAGGCGGGCGTTGTCGCGCTGGTGCAGCCCGATCGTCGGCTCGTCGAGGACGTAGCAGACGCCGACGAGGCCAGAGCCGACCTGGGTTGCGAGGCGGATGCGTTGGGCCTCGCCGCCCGACAGGCTCCCGCTCGGACGGTCGAGCGTGAGGTAGCCGATCCCGACGTCGATCATGAATTGGAGGCGTTGGCCTGCCTCCTTGAGGATGGGCTGAGCGATGGCCGCCTTCTCGGGGGAGAAGCGCACGCCGCTGAGGAAGCGATGGGCGTCCACAATGGAGAGCGTGGCCAGCTCGTGGATGGGCTTTCCGCCGATGGTGACGGCGCGAGCCTCTGGCCGCAGCCTGGCCCCCTTGCACGCCGTGCAGGGCAGCTCGCTCATGTAGCCCATCAGGCGGGCCTTCAGCGAATCGCTCTCGGTCTTGCGGAAGCGCTCGGCCAGTTCGGGGATCACGCCCTTGAACGACCCGGTGGCACAGGCATCTTGCCTGTGGCCCACAGGCGGGACGCCTGTGCCACCAGTTCCCTCTCCGGAGCCGTGGAGGAGGACGTGGCGGACGTGCGGGGGAAGCTTCTGGTAGGGGGTGGCCATCGAGACGCCGAAGTCGCGGCAGAAGCGTTCCAGGGCGCGATTGTACCAGGAGGCGAGCAGCTCGCCGCGCCGCCAGGCGTGGATGGCGCCCTTGGCAAGGCTCAGCGACGGCTCGGGCACGATGAGGTCGGGGTCGAACTCCATGCACGCGCCGAGGCCACTGCACGTCGTGCACGCGCCGTAGGGGCTGTTGAACGAGAAGAGCCTGGGGGCCAGCTCCTCGATGCTCACGCCGCACTCCGGGCAGCCGTAGTGCTGGCTGTAAAGCACATCATCCCAGCGGGTGGATGGTGACTTGGGAGAGGATGAATGGATGGGTGGATGGCTGGATGATTGAACGGGCGGCCGTTTTCTTCCATCCATCCATTCATCCATTCCTCCACCCATCCCCCTCGATACGACGACTAGCCCCTCGCCCAACGCGAGCGCTACCTCGATGGAATCATGCAGCCTTGAGCGCTGCCCGGTGTCCACGGCCAGGCGGTCCACGACGGCCTCGACGGTGTGGAGCCTCCGCTTGTCGAGCTTCGGCGTCTCCTCCACCGGATACACCTGGCCGTCCACGCGGACGCGGACGAGTCCCTCGCGCGCGATGCGGTCGAGAATCTCCTTGTGCTCGCCCTTGCGTCCGCGCACCATCGGGGCGAGGACCATGGTGCGGATGCCCTTGGGGAGCGCGAGGACGGCCTCGACGATTTGCTCGGGCGACTGCTGGCGGATTGGGCGGCCGCACAGGTGGCAGTGGGGCTCGCCCGCGCGGGCGTAGAGGAGGCGGAGGTAGTCGTAGACCTCGGTCGTCGTCGCCACGGTGGAGCGTGGGCTGGCGATGCCGGTCCGCTGCTCGATGGAGATCGTGGGCGGCAGCCCCTCCACGCTCTCCACCTCCGGCTTCTCCATCTGTTCGAGGAACTGTCGGGCGTAGGACGACAGGCTCTCCACGTAGCGGCGCTGCCCCTCGGCGAAAATCGTGTCGAAGGCCAGCGAGCTCTTCCCCGACCCGCTCAGCCCCGTTATGACCACCAGCTTGTCGCGGGGGATGCGCAGGTCGAGGCGTTTGAGGTTGTGCGCCGCCGCGCCCTTGATGACGATGCACTTGTCGTTGCCTTGCATTTGCACTTCCCGAAGTCGCGGCTCAGCGAGGCGTCGGCGTTTCCGGTTCGGGGGGCGGCTGAGGCCAAGGCCATCCGCTGCTCCTCGAACCGTCGAGCTCCCATGATTGTACCTCACGGCGCTCCTCAGTCAATACCATCTGGTGAGAGGGGTACAGTGACGCATCTGCGCTGTCCCGAAGCACCCGGCAACGACGCAGCCACGCGGAAGACACGGACAAACGAGTTTGTCCGTGGCACCCCCTCTTGCTTGGAGGAGAATCGTGGGTGCCACGCCCAAACTTGTTTGGGCGTGTTCGGAGAACCGCTGTCCGCAACAGAAACCAATCCTCTCTCGTGGGAACGACTGGAGGGAAGGGCATGTCGAAGCAGAGTCTGGTGGCCTGTGCCATGGCTGCCCTCGGCTGCCTCGCCGTCTCGAATGGCGGGGCGCCCAGGAGCCCGACCCGGTGGACTCCTTCATCCGGGCGGTGAAGGAGAAGGACCGGTTCGCAGTGCAGATGGCCGCGTTGCCGTTGACTCCCCGCATGCTGGCCGGTATACTCTTGCGGGCCGCCGGGCACTCAGGCGGCGGCCAGGTTTCCCCGGGATTCCCCCATCGTAGAAACGAGGAGCGAAATGGAGTTCGAGGCACTGAAGAAGTCGGGCATCACCAACCTGTTGTCGGCCTTCGGGCGGAGCATCTGGCTGCCGCAGGGCATCTTCTACTGGACGGGCCGCGCGAAGAAGGAGGCGACGATTGACGCGACAATCGGGAGCGCGCAAGGCCCCGAGAGCGAAATCGTAGAGGGCGCGCCTGACAAGGCGGTGACCTTTTACATCCCGTCGGTCACGCGCTGCTTCGCGGGGCTGAGGAGCGAGGAGGCAGTGCCCTACGCGCCGATGCTGGGCCTGCCAGACCTGCGGAATGCCTGGCGCGACTGGATTCTCCGCAAGCTGGCCGACGTCCGCGACCGCGTCGAGCCCTGCCTCACCCTCCCCGCCGCCACGCCCGGCGTGACCGGCGGCATCTTCATGGCCGCGAAGCTCTTCGTGGACAAGGATGAGGTGGTCGTCTCGCCCGACCGGCTGTGGGAGAACTACAGCAACGTCGTGGAGCGGCACATCGGCGGGCGGATCGAGACGTTTCCCTTCTTCGACGGCGACCGCCTCAACCTCAAGGGGATGCAGCGGAAGCTCCTCGACACCCTGGCCGCGCAGCCCAAGGCCGTCCTGATGCTGAACTTCCCCAACAACCCCGTGGGCTACAATCCGCCGAGGAGCCTCGTGCCCGAGATCGTGGACACCCTGGTCGAGGTCGTCGAGCAGGCGGGCAAGCCGGTCATCGTGCTGTGCGACGATGCCTACGAGGGCTACGTCTACGACCCCGACGCCCTCCAGCGCTCGATCTTCGGCGACCTCTGCGACGCCCACCGCCGAATCCTGCCGATCAAGCTCGACGGCGCGTCAAAGGAGTTCCTCTTCTACGGCGGGCGCCTCGGCTTCATCACCTTCGGCCTCCCATCGGGCCTCGACGTTGACCGCAAGGCCCTTCAGGAGGAGCTCGACAACAAGCTGGGCGGCGTCATCCGCAGCACCGTGTCCAACTGCGCCCGCCCCGTCCAATCGGCCGTGCTCAAGGGCCTGGGGCAGATGGACACCATTCTGGCCGAGCGAAAGCGCGTGGTGGACGTGCTAGCCCGCCGCGCGGTGCGGCTGAAGGAGGAGTTTGCGAAGGTGGACCTGCCACAGCTCAAGCCGCTCCCCTTCAACGCCGGCTTCTTCTGCTTCTGCGACATCGAGGGCGTGCCCGCCAACAAGCTCGCCGAGCATCTCATCTCGAAGTACAAGGTCGGCGTCGTCCCCAGCGAGGGCGGCAAGATCAACGGCATCCGCATCGCCTTCTGCTCCGTGCCTGAGAAGGACATTCCGACCCTCGTCGCGCACGTCGTGAGCGCCATCAAGGACCTGGCGGGCAGCGCCTGAGGACCATGTGCTTCCGTTACCTCTCCCCTGGGGAGAGGTCGCCCGCCGACGCTCTTGTGGCGGCGGGCGGGTGAGGGTGCCTTCCGCCCGCCACGCAAAGAGCCTGTGAAAAAATGACACGGACCTACACGGACGGACACGGACGGACGCCCATCGCCGAGGAATCTGCCCGTCCGTGCTTGTCCGTGAGCGTCCGTGTGATTTCCTCACAAGCTCAAAGCACCCTCACCCCAGCCCTCTCCCCGAGGGAGAGGGGGAAAGGCTGACGCTTGTGCGAGAAGCGGCACACTGAACGCAAGCGGGGGGCCAACAAGGAGGCGACATCCCAATGCCGAAGTACCGCCTCGCCGTGATCGGCACCGGCGGCATCTCGCGCTATCACATGGGCGGCTGGCTCAAGAGCGGCCTCGGCCAGCTCGTCGCCGCCTGCGACGTCCAGCCCGCCAACCTGGAGGGCTTCGTCAGGGAGTTCGGCGTCGCCCCCGAGCACGCCTACTCGGACGCGCGCGAGATGCTGCGGCGCGAGAGGCCCGAGGCCGTGAGCATCTGTGCCTGGGCGCAGCACCACGCCGCCCTCGTCGTCGCCGCGTGCAAGGCGGGGGTAAGAGGCATCCTGTGCGAGAAGCCGATGGCCTACTCCAACGCCGAGGCCGAGGCGATGGCCAAGGCGGCGGAGGTTAGCGGCGCAAAGGTCATGATCACCCACCAGCGCCGCTACAGCCGCCGCATCGCAAAGGCCCGCCAGCTCATCGCCAAGGGCGCGATAGGCCAAGTCCACACCCTCGTCGCCCGCGGCGGCGGCGGACTCACCAACACCCATTCGCACTCAATCGACATGCTGCGCTACGTGCTCGGCGACCCCAAGGCCGAATGGGTCCTCGCCCAGGCCGAGCGCTCCACCAACCGCTGGGAGCGCTGCCACCCGGTGGAGGACTGCCTCGTCGGCCTCATCGGCTTCGAGGGCGGCGCGCACGGCATCCTTGATTCCGACACGCCGCTCGACGGCGCGGCCAAAGGCGGCCTCTGGGTCTACGGCACGAAGGGCGCGATTGACCTCTTCGGCGGCCCGCTCCTGATGAACGCCTCGACCGGCGGCAAGTGGAAGCCCATCGAGACGAAGGGGGAGATCGATCTTCCCATCCAATACGTCCGCGGGCTCATTGCCTGGATGAATGGCGGCCCCGAGCCGCCGCTCTCGCTCGCCAGGGCTTTGGGCACCCACGAGATCATCATGGGCTTCTACGAATCCGCCCGCACACGTGCTCGCGTCAGCCTCCCCGTCCGCAACCGCCGCCGCATCCTCGCCCAGATGATCGCCGACGGCACTTTCCACCTCAAGACCCGCAAGCCCTACGACATCCGCACCCCCGATGCCTTCAAGGCCGGCTACCGCTGAGGCGCACCATCAGCCACGAGGAGATGGGGCGCAGGATCAAGACGTGGCGAAGATGACACACCCAACACCTGTCTTCCCTTGCTCTGCCCCCGCCCTTGATTCCTTTGACGGAATGCCGTAGACTATGCTGAGGAAGGAAGACTCGACCATGGTCGAGACCGAGAGCCAGATCCTGCGCCGCCTCAAGAGGCTTCTGCTCAAGCGAGTGTCTCTCCATCGCTTCGTCCTGTTCGGCTCCCGGGCGCGAGGGGACTCCGACCCTGCCTCCGATATGGACGTCCTGGTCGTAGTGGATGGGGAGGCCGGGGACGACATCCGCGACTTCATCAGCGACTGCGCCTGGGAAGCAGGTTACGAGGATGGCATCCTCGTCGTCCCCGTCGTCTTCTCCCGTGACGAATGGGAGAACGGCCCCGAACGCAACTCTCTCCTCGCCCAGGCCGTTGCCCTCGAAGGGGTGCCCGTGTGAAACTCCGCCAGGTCTCCGACTACAAAGTCAGCCAACTCCTCACCCGCGCCAAAGCCGAGGAAGCGTTGGCCAACGCCACCCGCTTCGTGGAGGCGATCACGAACTACTTGGCAGCAAGCCCTTCGGATTGACACTGCCGCCTGCCTGCTGCCCACGTTCCTCGGCCCTGCTACCCCGAACACCCATCACCAAACACCGATAACCTGCTTTCTCTTCCTCTGCCCTCCGCCCTCTGCCGTCTGTTCCCCCCTCCCGCCCCCTACTTGCTGAACTCCCCCGAGTAGTACCTCCACTATGGCACTTGATTGCTCCGTCTGGATGCACTAGAATATGGAATGGAGAAGGAGGACCCAACCATGCGAACCGTGACGATCGACGTCTCGGATGAGTTGTCTGCGGAACTGGAACCCTATCGCGACAGGCTGGGCGATCTTCTCTCCATCGCGTTGCGGGACGTCCGCATGGCCGAAGGTCTCGCCCTCTTTCAACAGGGCGCAACATCCCTCTGGAAAGCCGCTCGCACGGCCGGGGTCTCCCTCCGCGAGATGACCCAGTACGCCGTTGCCCACGGCGTCCGAGCGCCCGTTGACGAGGAAACCCTCCAGGAAGAGCTGGCGTGAAGGCCGTCTGCGAAGAGGCCCCCCGCAAGGCCCGGGGGCTGGGGCCCTAGTCGCCCCTTGCGGCGAGGCCAACAACTGCCTCGTCTACCCTTGCCCTCCACCGTCCGCCCACCGCCCACTGTCTACCGTCCACTGCCCTCCGCCTCACTCCGTCCAATCCACCTTGCACCCCTGCCTCTCCAGCTCCTCCACCACCTTCAGCGACTCCGCGGTGAGTTGGTTCTTTGGGGACACCCTTGACCCGCAAAGCGCTGCGCACTATACTGGCCTTGGCTGAGGGCCTCGTTTGAGAGGCGGATTTGGTCTTGCCAAGTGAGTATGCAGTCATACCGGCCGAGCGCATCGAGGCGGCGATCTTCCTGATCCGCGGCCACAAGGTCATGTTGAGCCATCACCTGGCCGAGCTATACGGCGTCGAACCCCGCGTACTGGTCCAGGCCGTCAAGCGCAACACCCAGCGCTTCCCGCCCGACTTCATGTTCCAACTCAGCAAGGACGAGTTCGCCATCTTGAAATCACAAATTGTGATTTCAAGAAGTTCGCCATCGTCTTCAAGGCCATCCGCCGCCTCATGCAGCCCGAACGCCGCAAGCCAGTAACCCTCATCGGATTCCACAAGTAGTCCTGCACCCCGACCCCGAACACCCAACACCGAACACCGATAACCCTTCCTCGACTGCCATCTGCCTCCTGCCGACTGGTCTACTCCGTCCAATTCACCTTGCACCCCTGCCTCTCCACCTCCTCGGCCACCTTCAGCCACTCCGCCGTGAGCTGCTTCCTCGCCGGAGGCCAGAACTCTATCAGGTCAAGCAAAAAGTAGAAAATTGAGGCTTGACCCCGCCGTCCCCGCCGCCGCCCCGCCGCCTCGGGCTTGCTCATAGATGGCCCCCGAACCAGGGCC
>VGYW01000271.1 GCA_016872875.1 Planctomycetota bacterium
GCCCCCTTCGGGGGCTTGGATGGGGGGGACGCGCGATCCCAGGGCTCCCTTCGGTCGCCCTGGGCTACGGCTGGGTCGCCCGCGTCGGCGGGCTACAAGGCCCCGAGATGTGGGCAAAGATCAGGGCGAAGCCCTGGGAGAGGCGGACGGCCAGATTCAGCCCTGTAGGGGCGTACTAGCCGCCATAGGTACGATTCGGCGCCCGGGACCACATAGTACGCCCCTTCAGGGCTGAGCTACGCGTCACCCTCTTCCCAGGGCTTCGCCCTGGGCTGCTATAGTACGCCCCTTCAGGGCTGAGCTACGCGTCACCCTCTTCCCAGGGCTTCGCCCTGGGCTGCTATAGTACGCCCCTGTCGGGGCTTCGCAGTCGTTCACCAGAACTGGGGGCCATACACATGGAAGGAGATCGTAGTGGGCAGCATTAGCGCATCAGGTGGCAAGAGGCCCATCGCGGCTGTCGGCCTGCTTCTCCTGGCGTGCTCGGCCCTCGCGGCGCCACCAGCGCCCGTGCCGTTTCTCACGCTGCCCGAGAAGGAGGGCTGCCTCGACCTCTATCTGTGGAAACAGGTGGAGCTGCCCGCGGGCAAGGTCGTGCGGGCCTGGACCGCCGCGAGTGCGACCCACGAGTTCGTCCTCTACGTGAATGGCCGCGAGGCCTGCCGCAGCCGCTACGGGCGCGTGGCCAGCGCCTTCCGCCTGGCCGAGGAGATCGAGGACCTCGCTCCCTTCTTCAAGCCGGGCACGAACACGCTCGCGGCGAAGGCCCACCGCTGGAGCCCGGGCGCCGCGCAATTCTATCTCAAGGCCGAGGTGCAGGTCGAGACGCCCGATGGCATCGTGCCTGTGGCTATCGAAAGCGACGCCTCCTGGCTCGCCTCCTACGATGCCCCCGCGAAGTGGAACACGGCTGGCTTCAAGCCCGTCGGCTGGCAGGCGCCGAAGACGCAGTCCGCCCACCGCCCCGGCCCGCGCATCCGCCGGGATATGGAGGCCGTGATTCGCCCGCCCGTGCCCCCGCCGCTGCCGAAGGCCGCCATCGACGCCTTCCCGCAGATCGCCGAGCAGAGCGACTGGGCGCAACAGGTCGTCACCCGCGACCCCAAGGCCGACGCCGAGCGCCTGATGAGGCTCTTCCAGACCAGGTTCATCGCCGACCGCTACGCCGAGGCCATCGAGCGCGGCAATACCCACATGGGCGACAGCTTCTCCATCAACGGCTATCCCGTGGGCAACGGCTGGGTCTTCACTGCCCTCGGCCCCTGGCCCTTCGTCAACACCACGGGCATCGTCGGACCCGAATACCAGTACCCCGTCCAATGGAACCCCGGCACCACGTTCTGCGGCGACCAGGTGAGCGTGACGGCAGAGGGCAAGCCGCTGCCGCTCAACGACCAGTGGATGTGGAAGATACGCAAGACCGACGTCGTGGTTGCCGCCGCGTCCGACCCGGGGCGGAAGGCCGTCTTCTATGCCCTCACCCTCGCCCCGCCCGGCCTGAAGGCCCTCATCCGCATCTACGCCGTCGCAAACACCTCCGACGCCCCGCTCAAGACCGTCGTCATCACGAACACGAACCATCGCACCAAGGTCGCCGGCAAGACCCTCACCGAGACCGTCAAGCATGGAGCCATGACCGACGCGGCCGGCGACGCGAACACCCGCACGATCCAGACGGGCGTGCTCGACGACCTCCCCGTTGAAGCCGTCCGCGACGAGAAGGCCAACAACGGCTCCCTCAAGATCGCCCTCGGCGACATCGCGCCCGGCGAGGCCAGGCGCTGCCTCCTCTACCACGTCACGTGTCTCGAAACGGTCAACGACAAGCCCGTCGCCTCCGACGCCGAGGCGACCCTCGCCAAGGTCAAAGAGCGCGGCTACGGCCTCCTCGACGACACGGTGAAGCACTGGCGCGACTACAACGCGGCTACGACCACCCTCGAAGCCCCCGGCCCGTGGGGCACCCGCGTGGCCGACTTCATTGACGACGTGAAGATGTCGGTCCAGGTGCAGCAGTTCGAGCGCACGGGCGCCGTCGGGCCAATGTGGTTCTTCTCCGACCAGTGGATACGCGACGCCTGCGGCCCGGTCAAGAGCTTCCTGCGCACCGGCCGCTTCGACAACGCGAAACGCGTGCTCGACTACCATTACCTCGCCTCCGTCGCCTGCCGGAAAATCCTCAACTGGCTGCCGATGGACGTTGACATCGCCAAGCCCTGGCCGCCCGTGGACGACTGGTCGCAGATCACCATGTCCTACGCCGACCGCCACGCCAACTGCGAGGTCCCGAGCTGGATCATCCTCAAGCACCACTGGTACTTCCGCTTCACGGGCGACACCAGGACCATCGCCGACCACTGGGGCTACCTCAAGCGCTGCTTCTACGGCCAGTTCGACAACCCCGCCGACAAGCTCTCCCGCCCCGACTTCCGCATCCCCTTCCACGGCGACGAAACCTACATCTACTCCGGCGGCGAGGCCCTCTGGGGCAACCGCTACGACCTCCAGCAGAACAGCTACCCCGGCGGCAACATCACCTCCGCCGACTCCTCCTTCGAGCTGGCCGCCGCGGGCGACGCTCTGGTCGAGATGGCCAAAGCCATCGGCAAGAACGACGAGGCCGCCCAGATCGCCGAAGTCGCCGCGAAGATCCGCGAGGCCACGGAGAAGTACTACTGGATGCCCGACCTCGGCATGTACGCCCAGGGCGAGAGCGTCCTCTTCCCCGGCCAGCTCAACCGCTATCCGATGGCCAACATCCAGGCCAACGTCCTCTGGAGCGGCTACGCCAAGCCTTCTGACCCCAAGGCCGTCTCCAACGCCCTCCGCATGACCGAGTACCTGGCCGAGGATTCGGGCGTCTTCAACCCCATCACCGGCTATGACGTCACCGTCGGCATGCTCCAAGGCCAGTGCCTTCACACCCTCGCCGCCATCAACCACTCCTGGGCCGAGAAAGCCTTCCACGCCCTCCTCATGATCGCCGGCGACACCACGGAGTTCAGCGAGTGGATGGCCCCCGGCCCCGACTTCCGCACCATGTACCGCGCCAATCGCATCCGCCCCTGGGAGGCGGGCATCAACCTCGACGCCGCGCTCTACTACCTCACCGGCTTCGAGCCCGACGCGCCCAACAAGCGCCTCACCCTCACCCCGCGCCTCCCCAGCGGCATCTACTCGCCCATCAAGTGGGACGAGATGACCATCCGCAATCTGCCGATGGGGCAAGGAACCTTCGACCTCACTGTGGACGAGGAGGGCTACGACACCCGCACGCGAACCTACAGACTCGCCAGCCACAACAAGGACGACGTCGCCTACACCCTCAACATCCTCATCCCGTTCGCCAGAATAGATCGTGTGATGCTAGGGGGGGGCGGTGGGACGTTTCAGTCTCGCGGCCCCGAGGGTGCGGCTCACGTGGCAGACCGCGTCCCCTTCCGCTCGACCAAAGTGTTCTCACAGACTCTCGCGATGGTCACCGGAACCCTCGCCGCGGGCAGGTGCCTGAAGATATCAGTCTGCTATCGCCCTTTGCCGGTGAAGCCCGTCGAGGTAGCTCTCAAGCCCTTCGACCCGCCGAAGCCGAGCTTCGAGAAGAGCGACATTGTGGTCTTCTCTGCCCTCCGCCCGCAGAAGGAGAAGAAGCTGCTCCGCGACCTGTTGGCCGAGAAGCTCAAGGTCCTTTGCCTCGACGCCACGCTGCCGACCGACCCCGCGACGTTCGAGGCCGCGCTCCTCACCCGCTTCGGCCGCCGAACCGACATGCTCATCCTCGACGATGGCTCGATGGCCGGGCCGCGAAAGGACACCTTCTGGCAGGACCCCGACTTCGACACCATCATCGGCAAGTTCCTCTCCCGCGGCGGAGTTGTCCTCGAGGCCAGCAGCCGCAACGCCTCGTCCAAGTGGCTTGCGAAGACCCTCGCCCCGGCGACGTTCAGCGTGGACTACGCCCGCGGGGCCGACATCCTGGCGATGGACGCCCCCGACGAGAAGCTGGACAAGCAGTTCTACTGGCTCGACGAGAAGCAGGCCGAGGCCTGCGGAAAGTGGTCCGGCTACTGGGCCGGCACCTACACCATGCGCTACCTCACCCTCGCCCCAGGGGCCAAAGAGCCGTCCAGCGTGCCCGAACTCGACGAGGCCGGGCCGAAGAAGCTCCCCCTCGTCGCCACAGGCGCGCTCATCACCGACCGCCCGCTCATCTGGGGCACCCAGGAGCAGCCCCACGGCTGCATGCAGTACACCATGAACGCCACACCCGGCAAAGACCACCTCATCCGCATCCGCACCTGGCCCATGCCCAAGAAGGGCTTCACCCTCCAGGTCACGGAGGACGACGGCAAGACCTGGAAGCCCATCCAGACCCTCTGGGTGCCGCAGCCCATTGACCCCAAGCAGAACGGCTGGATTGACGTGTTTCTGACGCTGCCCGGCAAGCATGTGACAAAGAGCCCGACGGTCTTCCGCATCGGCCAGCCCGAGGGCTCGGGCGGCGGGATTGGCTACGCCGGCTACCACTCCACTGGCGCCGCCCGCATCTGGATACGCGACACTCTTGAGAAGCCCCCCTCGATGGCCGAAATGAACACCGCGAGCACCGTCGCGGCGAAGCTTGCCCTGCCCGACAAAGGCATTGTCAGCTACAGCAGCGGTCGGATCGCCGCCGATGGCTTCACCGCCCCCTATCGCATCCTCGGCGACAGCCGCAAAGCCGCCCTCATCCTGAAACCCGTGGGCCGCGGCCTCTACGTCAAGACCGAGCTAACCGCCCTCTTCCCCGTGGAGAAAATGGCCGCCTTTGTCGCCAAGCTGCTCGACCCCGCGGCCCGCAGAGTTGCGCTGCGGTGAGGCGCCAGAAGGGACCAAAGGGACCCAAGGGACCTAAGGGACGAAGAACAATCCGCCCTCATCCGTGGGGGCGGCATTGTCCCTTAGGTCCCTTGGGTCCCTTTGGTCCCTTCTTCGCTCCGCAGGTTCCCGCGCGCAAGCCCTCATTGCACCACCAGCACCTAATCCTCCTGGCTCGGGGGCGAGAGGGTTCGGGCGCCCTGGGGCACCGGGCCGGCCTCCTTGCGCTCGCCCGTGCAGTCCCGTGTCCGCCGCATCCGAACGCTCTGACCGCCACGTCCACTTCCCCACTTCGTCAGGCGAAAACCTCGCCCGCCGCACCCGCCCGCCATCCCAAAACGCCTCGTCCGCCTGCTCCCTGCCCATGGGCGAGATGAACCTGACCCTCACCACCACATCCCAAAATGGGTTGTCGTGACTACTCTTGCTCCCCAACTGGGCTTCATAGATTGCCCACTGGACGATGGCGCTCACGCGATTGCCTCTCTCCTGCCCGATTGCACCCTGGATCCAGCACGATAGAGCGAGGGCCATCGCGAACGCCATGACCGCCGGCATCTTGGGTCCCCGGTGTGCCGAACTCAGCCTTCCACGCGTGGCGGGTGAGGTGCGGGGTGAGTGATCAAGCGGCCCTCCGACCACTCCATCACTGTGAGCCCCGGCACCCTGCCGAACTCCCTGATGTTCGCTGTCACCAGTGCGAGATCGTAGGTGACGCCGGAGGCCGCGAGCCATGCGTCGTGAGGGCCGATCATCCTCCCCCGAGCCTCTAAGTCCGCCCACAGCCTGCTATGGGTCCGGGCTATTGCGAGATCGACGGGGAGGATGGCGATGCTCTGGAGAACGTCGTCGATGAATGCGGCCCGGCGGGCCTTGACACGCTCATCCGTGGCACGGTGCAGGCCGTGCAGCAACTCGCTCGCGTTCACCACCGACACAAAGCACTCGGCGATGCCGAGATCCCTGGCCAAGCGCCGGATGTCGAGCCGGCGTCGCTCGTACTCGATGAAGATGGTCGTGTCAATCAGGGCTCCCAAGGGTCTCTCACCTTGAGGCGGTTAAGGTCTTTGCGGGCCTCCTCGATGTCCTTGCCAAATGCCTCAGCCTCTTCTTCCGTAAGATGATGGAATGACTCGAAGATGCGTGGCAAGTCAGCCGCCTTGGTCCCCCGGAGCCGCGGCCGGACTTCCGCGACAACTCTCCTGCCGCGTTTCAGGTAAATGTGCTCTCCGCGTTCCGTCACCTCGCGGATATGGTCCGCAAAATTGCGGCCCATCTCCTCAAGCGTCAGTGTCTTGCTCATCTCGCCTCTCCATCCCAACCCACTCGCATTATACACCGGCCCATGGACTTGTCAAACTGCCGCCGCTCACTCTCTCTCCTCCCAGGGGTCACGCACGGGGAGGCTGTTCATCCACTTGCGGCCCTCCTCGACATCGCGCGCAAACGCTTCTGCGTGCTCATCAGAAAGGTGGGGAAGCGAGGCAAAGAACGCCGGCAGGTCCCTCAGCTTGATGGTCTTCTTGACGGGGCGGACCCCTGCTACCACGCTGCCGCGCCGCTTGAGATATAGTACCTCCTTCCTGTCCCAGCGCCCGGTTGAGATAGTGAGAAAGGCGGCGACGGAATTCCGTGACGGTGATGGCGTGCCTCATGTTTGCTCCCCAATCGTGCCGAGCACGTTCTCCTTGCTGTCGCGGTCCTGCGTAGAAACGGGGCGCCGATGCTACGGCCAGATCTTGTACGAAAGGCCCGGCACCCTGGCAAATTCCCTGATGTTGGTAGTGATCAGGGTATGTCCCAGGGCGAGGCACGTGGCCGCTAGCCAGAGGTCGTGGTTCCCGATGGGCTTGCCCTTCTCCTCAAGCTCGGCTCCTGCCTTCGCATGCTGACGGGCAATCGCCAAGTCCACGTTGACAAGGGTAAGCTCACGGAGGACGCTCTCGACGAACTCCTCCCGCCGCGCGCGGATGTCCGGATTCTTCGCCCGGTGGATGCCGTGGAAAAGCTCACTGGCCGTGATCACTGAAAGGAGACAGTCCTCGCCGACAAAGCTCCTGACAAGCGACCTCACATCGAGGCGCAGGCGTTCGTGGGCGATCAGGATGCCGGTATCAATCAGGTTGCCCAAGGGTCTCGCGCCTTCTCTCGGTTGAGGCTCTCGCGTGCAAGCTCGATGTCCCGCTCAAACTCCTCCGCCTCCTCAGGCGTGAGCCGGGGAAGAGAGGCTAGGATGTCGGGTAGTTCCTCCATCTTCCTTGGGCGGGACACCGGCCGCAACTCGGCGACCACTTGTGAACCACGCTTGAGGAACACGTGTTCTCCGCGGTCCGCCACCTCGGTGATGTAAGCGGGCAGATCGTGGGCAAGCTCTTCCACGGTCACAGTCTTGCTCATATCGCATCTCCACGCTGGCCCACCCGCATTATACACCGGCTGGCCAGGCTGTCAAACCACAACTGCCGGTCCGCAACCGCTGCTTCTGACGGGCGACGGCGAAGTAGCCCGCCGCTCAGCGGCGGACTCACGCCACGGAGTGGCGTGCCACTTTCCTTGGCCACCATTGTTGTGGGCCGTGTCTTGCTCTGGGGCCGCAACAATGGCGCGGCGGGCCGTGCTGAGACGGGGCCGCAGCGAGGAGTTGGCTCTGTAAACCCAAGTGCAGCAAGCTCTTATGGCTTGGCAGTTGTGGGCTTCGTCGCCCATGCGGGATTGGCTGCGGCTCGCGGGGGGATATGTGTGTGTGAGGCGCAAGAATGGTAGGAATGGGTGTTTCGGCCGTTTCAGGGCGATCCGGCATTGTTGCGGGCCGAAAACGGGGCGCAACAATGGGTGAATCGGGCTGCGATAGTGCGCTATCTCACTCTACTCGGCCTTCACTGAGTAGCGGATGAGGAGGCTGGCGGGGGCGGTGGGGATTTCGAGGATGAGCTTGGCGAGGTCGGAGGCGGCGAGGGTCTTCTTGGCCGTCGGCTCGTAGCCGGGGTGGTAGGTGAGATCGTAGGTGGCGTTGGGGTCGAGGCCGCGGAGTGCGACCTCGACGGCGCTGTAGGGGCTGCCGGGACGGCGGAAGAGGAGGGCGAAGCCGGCGCCGAGGTCGGGACGGTGCAACTGCCAGCCGATCCAGTGGGTCTCGTCGAGGGTGATGGGGAGGAGGGGGTAGAAGTCGCCGTGGTAGAAGGGGCGGAGGCTCTTGGCCTCGGCGATGGCGGCCTGGGCGAGGGCGGCGGGGAAGTCCTTTGCCCTCGCGTCGGGGCAGAGGTTGGTGCCGGTCGTGGCGATGCTGCGGAAGTTGTAGGGGTCGAAGGCCCAGACGCCGCCCGTGTGGAACGGGACATAGAGGCTGAGGCCCGCCATCTGCACCTGGTCCCAGGTGGGCATGGGCTTGCCGCAGCACTGGGTGTCGGAACGCCAGAGCGGGACGCTTCGGGAGATGGTTTCGAGGTCAATGCGGCGACCGCCGCTGGCGCAGGTGTCGATCCAGAGGCCGGGGTGGCGGCGAATGAGCTCGTCCCAGAGGGCGAGGTGGCCCTCCACGTAGCGGATTTCGGCCATGCCCTTGCGGTCTGGCCCATCCGCGGCCTGCCAGAAGGGGAGCGGGTCTATGTTGAAGTCGTTGCGGTAGATGTCAATGCCGCCCTCGGCGATGCACTTGGAGAGCCAGTCGGCGAGCCACTGCCTGGCCTCGGGGTTGCCGAGGTTGAACAGCCCGTCGCCGCCGTCGCGGCGCAGGACGAACTCGGGGTGCTCCTTTGCGATGCGGCTGGCGGGGTGGACGCGTTCGGGTTCGAACCAGACGATGAATTTCATGCCCAGCTTGTGGGCGGCGTCGCCGAGGGGCCGCAGGCCGCGGGGGAAGGCGTCGGCACGCGGCACCCAGCTCCCGACGCCGCTGGGCCAGCCGCCCTCGAACCAGCCGGCGTCGAGCCAGTAGACCTCCACGCCGAGGGGGGCCATGGCGGCGATGGATTCGAGCTGGTTGGCCTCCGTGACCTTGTTTCCTTCGC
This sequence comes from Planctomycetota bacterium, assembly GCA_016872875.1. The sequence continues at coordinate 8,862 of VGYW01000271.1, forward strand.
TGAAGACGAACCAGGTGTTCTGCGTGATTGGCGGGGTGACGAGTTGGCCGTTGATGCGGGGGAGGTAGTGGGCCATGAGGAGCCGGCGGAAGGCGTTGTGGCCCGCGAAGCGGTCGGCCCCTTCCCAGAGGAGGAGCAGGATGCGTGGGGTGCGGATGCTCTCGCCGGGGCGGAGCTTGAGTTGGACTGACTGCTGGCCCGACTGCATGAGGACGCCGCCGGCTTCGTCGCGCGCGACGCGGAGCGCCCACTGGCCCGACCAGCCGATGGCGCCGACGATGCCGCCGCCGGGCCACTCCAGGTTGAAGTAGGGCAGGCGGCCATTGGAGGAGCGGCCGCCAGCGGGGGCGAGGTCAACCGCCGCCTTGGGCGGCAGGGGCTGGTCCACGGGGAGGAAGTCCGTGGCCGTGCAGGTGGAGCCGTGGGCGTGGTGGAGGATGACCTCGCCCTTCTGGGGGACGCCGACGCGGAGGTCGAGCGGGAGGGCCTTTTCAAGGAGGGGGGTGTCGGCCTGGCCGCCGTTGCGGAAGCGCAGGAGCGTTTCCACCGCGGGGAACTGGTCGAAGAGCGTGACCTCGGCAGTGACCTCAAGCCCGGTGGTGGGGTCGGCCCAGGTCACGGCGTGGCCCTCGCGGCCATCCCTGGCCGGGAGCCTGGCCGCCGAGCGCTTCCAGTTCAGGAGCAGCTCCGCCGAGGGCTTGCCGCCGTAGACGAAGGAGAAGGGGACTGCCGTGGCAAACCCCGTCGCGCCGCCCGTGAGCTTCATCTCGTCGAGCCACATCTTCTCGCCGCTTTCGAGCATGACGAATGCCTCCGCCCAATCGGATTGGTCCCAACCCGGCCCGTCGCCGGCATCGTAGACTCTGAGAGTGAACTCCTTTGCCCCGTTGAGGTCAACTCGGACGGGCAGCGGCGGGTCGGAGCCGCGCCGCACGCCCGAGCGGAATGCCTCCTTGCCGCCGACCTCGACGGCGAAGACGACGCTGCCCTTCTGGGCCTTTGTGTCGTAGTTGTTGTCAATGCCCGCCTCGGCCTCGAAGCTCTTGCCGGGCTTGGGGAGGCGGACGACGATTTCGCTGACGGAGTGGGTGCCGAGGCCGCGTTCGTATCTCTTCTGGCCAAGCTGGAGAGGGGTCTTGAGGCAGGACTGGCGGAATTGGAGCTCGCAATGGTCCTGGCGACGCACCTCGATGCCCGGGGGTGCGGGGGTGGGGGGCTGGGCTTCGCCGAGGAGGGCGAGGCGCGCCCATGCCCGGAAGTCAGCCGGTGCTGCACCGCCGGCCGCGCCCTGCCCGATGGATAGGACTGATAGGACAGATAGGACCGCCCGCAGCTTGGGCATCGGCCGCTTCCTCGACCCACATTAGCCTGCTTCGCGCAGCCGCCCACGTTACTCGGTTGTGGCTCGCGCGTCAAGCGCGAGCTTGCACTGGCAGCAGGGATGGCTACACTGGCGGGTAGCCGCGAACCCACTGGCGATGGGGAAAACATGAGAAGAGCAGCCTTCTGTCTGCTGTGCGCGCTCCTCGCGTTGGGTGGCTGCGGCGCGCCGCGGGGGAGGGAGGTGGTGGTGCGCCTTGTGCCGGCCCCCGCACTCACGTGCAAGCCGGAGCCGCGCTATCGCTGGCTGGATTGCCTCGGCCAGCCCTACTCTGAGGCGTTCCGCAAGAGCTTCTCCTACAAGGACGCGGGAGTCGAGGTCCGCTTCAAGCGGTCCGCCCCTGTCTTCGAGGGCACGCTGGCCGCGCGGAAGCTCAAGCCCAACTTCGCCTATCAGATCAAGTTCGTGGGCCTGCCGCCGTCGCTCTGGGGCAGGAAGGGCCACGCGGCGTCAAATCGCGCGATCGGCGAGCTTGGGCGCTGGTGGATTCCTGGCAAGGAGGGGCGCAACGCCTACTTCTTCGGCGACGAGAAGGAGGCCGACAAGGACGCGATGGAGGGCTACATCCTCTTCGGCTACTTCGTCACCGACGCCCGCGGCGAGGCCCGCGCCGCCTTCCGCCTCGACAGCTCCTACCACGTCCTGTGGAAGACCAGCCAGTGGCCGCCCGCGAAGGGCGACAGCGTGCCGACCGAGCACGAGGCCGTGGCCGAGGCGGGGGGCCTCGGCTACGACCGCTCCTTCCCGCCCGGCAAGTTCCTCCTCTACGCCGAGGGCGAGCGGAACCGCCCGCCCATCGGCCAGGTGCGGCTGCCGCTGGGCGGCTATCGCTGCTTCTTCCTCCTCACCGAGGAGAGCTTCCACGACTACACCAATCCTGACGGCGGCGACTGGGCCGCCGCCCTCGCCGCGTTGCTCGAGTTCACCATAGCCGAATCCGCTCCGGGCGCGGGGCCGTAGGACCAGCGAAGGGGGTTTGCGCGCGAAACACGCGAAAACCTGCACCTCAAGGATGGCCCGCGACTCGTAGAGGGTCGGCCCCCCGTTCCCCGACAGCCCGCCGGAAAAACGGGCAACCGGACCGCAACTGTTCAGGACGACAAGCCAGAGGCCGAATACGAGACAGCTCCAGCGCCAGGAGAGGTCCGGCCTGGGCGGAACGACGCTCGGCTCGCCGCGGCTCATTGCGGAGGCCCTCTAACCCGCATTTCTCACCAGCGGCTGGTGAGAAATGCGGGAACCACCAAACCACAAGCACCAAGCGCCAAACAAGCCCCAAACTCCAATCCTCAATGGTCCAAGCGGAGACTACGTGGTGTTGCCC
>VGYW01000272.1 GCA_016872875.1 Planctomycetota bacterium
CCTCGACGCCATCGCGCACATGGACAGGGCGGACGACGACATCGGGCTGGACACGATCGAGATGGGGGCGACCATTGCGGTGGCGATGGAGGGCGGCCTGCTGCCCTTCGGGGACGCCGCGGGCGCACTCCGCCTGCTCGACGAGGTCCGCAAGGGCACGCCGCTCGGCCGCATCCTCGGCTCGGGGGCCGCGGTCACGGGCAAGGCATTCGGCGTCAGCCGCATCCCGTGCGTGAAGGGCCAGGCCATGCCCGCCTACGACCCAAGGGCCGCGAAGGGCATCGGGGTCACTTACGCCACGAGCACGATGGGCGCGGACCACACGGCCGGCTACGCCATCGCGCAGAACGTGCTCGGCGTCGGCGGCTCGGTGAATCCGTTGAAGCCGGAGGGCCAGGCGGCCCTCAGCGCCGCCCTCCAGCAGGCCACGGCCGCGCTCGACAGCACGGGACTGTGCCTCTTCGTCGCCTTCTGCGTCCTCGACGTGCCCGACGCGGGCCAGGCCGTCGTGGACATGGTGAACGCCCACTGCGGCACGAGCTGGTCGCCGGGCGACTACCTTGAGATTCTCGGCAAGGCCACGCTGCGGGCGGAGCGGGCCTTCAACCGCGCCGCGGGCTTCGGGGCCGCCGACGACCGCCTGCCCCACTTCATGAAGGTGGAGGCGCTGCCGCCCCACAACACCGTTTTCGACGTCCCCGACGAGGAGCTCGATGGCGTCCATGCCGGACTCTGATGCACGGATCACGGTGCAGGTCATGCTGCGGTCGGTCCTGGGTCGGTATCGGCCTGACCCCAGGGACCGCAAGCCGTTCGCCGTCCAACTGGCGCCGGGCGCGACGGTGCGGGACCTTCTTGCGAAGCTGGGCGTGCCCGAGGCGGTGGCCAAGCTCATCTTCGTGGACCACGTCCGCTGCGACCCATCGGCCGTGCTGAACGACGGCGCGAGCGTGGACGTGTTTCCGCCGATTGCGGGGGGGTGAGCGGCCCTCTTGATCGTCCTCGTCCTCGTCCTCGTCCTCGACTCCTCTCTTCCCCAAGGCAAGAGAATCGAGGACGAGGGACGAGGACGAGGGACGAGGACGATTGAAGAGCGATCTGGCGCGCTTTGACTTTCCGGCGAGTGTGTGCTATAGTTTGGCGAGTTGTGAGCGATACGTCCTGGGGCTTGAGAGGATGCCTTTGTGGACGCGAGCAAGCTGACGGAGAAGGCGGCGGTGGCCGCCGAGCGGGGGAACTTCGATTACGCGATCGACCTCTACGTGCGGCTGCTGGAGCTCCAGCCGAAGCACGTGGAGGCCCGCAAGGCGCTCCGCGCCGTGGAAATCCGCCGCTGCCAGGAGCGCGGGGTCACGAAGTCCGGCGCAGGCGGCTGGTTCCGCGGACTCGGGCATCTCGTCTCCGCAGGCATCTACATCGTCATCCGCAAGCCCGAGAAGGCGATGATCGCCTGCGAGTCGTTCCTCAAGAACGACCCCTACAACAAGTCGGTGCTGCGCCTCCTTGCCCGCGCGGCGGAGAAGGCGGGCTACCTGGACACCGCGGTGCTGGTGCTGGAGGACGTGCGGACCGGCTCCGGCTCGCCGACCAAGGGCATCGGAAAGCGGGGCTACGTGAAGGTGCTCCGGCAGCTCGGCGAGCTCTACGCGCAGACCGAGCGCCTGCCCCTGGCCGCCGAACGCATCGAAGAGGTCCTCAGGCTCCTCCCCGGCGACCGCGAGGCCGAACGCCGCATCCGGGACATCGCGGCCCAGCGCTCGATGAAGGAGGGCGGCTGGGACAAGGCGGGCAAGGCCGGCGGATACCGCGAGGTCCTCAAGGACGAGGAAGGCGCCAAGCGCATGGAGGACTCCCAGCGCGACATCCGCACCCGCGAGGACATCCTGGCCGCCATCGAGCGCGTCAAGAACGACCTCGTGAAGGACCCCAACAACACGCGCCACCTCACCCAACTGGGCGACCTCTACAAGATGCTGAAGGACTGGGCGGCGGCCCGCACCCAGTACGACAAGGCCCAGAAGATCGACCCGCACAACTTCATGGTCACCGAGCGGCAGGGCGACCTGCGCCTCGCCGAGATGGACGAGGAGATCGAGCGCGAGGCCAAGGACCCAACCAAGAAGGAGCATGTCGCCCAACTGCGCAAAGAGCGGATGCAGTTCGCCTTCGGCGAGTACCAGCGGCGTGCGAAAGCCCGGCCCCAGGACCTTCCCACCCGCTTCGCCCTCGCCAACGTCCTCTACGAGGCGGGCCGCTTCAAGGAGGCATCGGCGCAGTTCCAGCTCGCCTCGCGCGACCCGCAACACCGCCGGACCGCGCTCCACCGCCTGGGCATCTGCTTCCAGAAGCAGGGGCTCGTGGACCTCGCCGTTGAGCAATATGAGAAGGCGATCTCCGGCGCCAGCATCGTGGACCAGGAGGTCAAGGACATCCTGTATGCCCTGGGCGAGGCGCACGAGAGCCACGGGCGGCTCCCACAGGCCCTGGAGGCATACAAGCGGCTGTTCGAGGTGGACATCGGCTACCGCGACGTCTCGAAGAAGATCGAGGACCTGTACAAGCAAGGCGCCAGGGACGAGAGCTAGCCCGCATTTCTGGCGAAATGCGGGAAGCCCGAGATCCCAAATCCCAAATCCGAAGGAATACCAAAGCCGAAAACGCCAACCCCCAGAACCTCATTGGAGGCATTCATGCCGAGGTCAGGAACGACGAAGAAGCGTATTCGCCAGAATATCAAGCGGCGCCTTCGGAACCGCGCGGCCAAGGGCGCGGTGAAGGCGCAGGTGAAGAAGCTCCTCACGACGCTTGAGGGCGGCGACGCCGAGGGCCGGGCACGCGAGTTCAAGGCCGCGGTCCGCGCGCTCGACAAGGCGGCCGCCCACGGCGTGCTCCACAAGAACGCCGCGGCCCGCCGCAAGTCCCGCCTCGCGGCGAGGCTCAAGAAGGCATCCGCTGCCACGCCTGCGCCCCAGGCCTGAAGGGAGTGGATGACTGGATGACTGGATGACTGGATGGGTGTCGGACAATCATCCATTCATCCACCGATCCAAACATCCCCTTGTATGGAAGCAGTTCTCAAGGATGCTCTAGGGCATGCCCGCGCCGACTACGCGGAGGTCCGCGTGGAGCGGAGAACCTCCACGCGGATCAGCTACGTCGGCCGCGAGCTGGAGGACCTCTCCGGCTTCACCTCCGCCGGCGGATGCGTCCGCGCGCTCGTCAAAGGCGGCTGGGGCTTCGTGGCCTTCAACGACCTCGGCGACCTGCCGCGCTACGTGCGCCTGGCCTGCGAGCAGGCGGCCCTTGTGGGGCGCACGAAGAGCCAGTTGGCGCCAGTCGTCCCGGCCACGGACAGCGTGGCGGCGCGGCCCGACTCTGACCCCCGCCAAGTGCCTCTCGCCCAGAAGGAAGCCCTCTGCCGGCACTATAACGGCCTCATCCTGGCACGCGAGCGGGTCCAGACCTCCAGCGTGCGCTACCACGATTCCTGGGCCGAGACGACGTTCGTCTCCACCGACGGCGCGTGCGTCCGACAGGAGGAGGTCTTCTGCGGCGCCGCGCTCGCCGCGATTGCCAAGGACGGGATGAACGTCCAGCGCGCCCACAAGGGCGTGGGCGACCTCCGCGGCTACGCAATCGTCGAGGGCCTCGACGCCGACTGCGAGAGGGTCACGGAGCGCGCCGTCGCGCTCCTGGCGGCAGAGCCGGTGAAGGGCGGACGCCACACCGTCATCATTGACCCCCTCCTCGCCGGGGTGTTCGCGCACGAGGCATTCGGGCACCTCAGCGAGGCGGACTTCGTCTACGAGAACCCGCCGCTGCGCGAGATGATGCAGCTAGGCAGACGCTTCGGGCAGGACCACCTGAGCATCGTGGACGACCCGACGCTGCCCAACGAGGCCGGCTCCTACCGCTTCGACAGCGAGGGCACGCCCGCCCGCCGCACCGAGCTGATCAAGGGCGGCGTGCTCGCCAGCCGCCTCCACTCGCGCGAGACCGCCGCCAAGATGGGCGAGGAGCCTACCGGCAACGCACGCGCAATCAGCCACCAGTTCCAGCCCATCGTGCGGATGTCCAACACCTACATCGAGCCGGGGAAATGGGCGCTGGATGACCTCCTGTCCGACACGGGCGAGGGGCTGTACGTCCGCGGCTCGCTCGGCGGCCAGACCGAGATGGAGATGTTCACGTTCTCGGCCGAAGAGGCGTTCGCCATCCGGGGCGGCCGCCGCGCCGAGCGGCTCCGCGAGGTGGTCCTCACGGGCAATGTCTTCGAGACCCTTGCGAGCATAGACGCGGTCGGGAGCGACCTCGCCTTCTACGGCGGCCTGGGCGGCTGCGGCAAGGGCGAGCAGAGCCCGCTCCGCGTCTCCACAGGCGGCCCACACATCCGCATCCGAAACTGCCTTGTTGGGGGGCGTTGAGTGTGGTAGATGAGTATAGCCCCCAGTTCTGGTGTTCTGCGCGCGGGCCGACGCTCCGAATGGAGCGTACTATAGCAGCCCAGGGCGAAGCCCTGCTCTTTGCCCACATCTTCTGGGGGCTGGGGTTTAGCCCCCGAATGGGGGCGTTTGAGCCGTAGCCCAGGGCGACCGAAGGGAGCCCTGGGAAAAGGCCCCGCCAGCGTAGAGCCCCCGAAGCGGGGCGATTCAATGGGCGTGAAACGCCCCCTTCGGGGGCTTGGATGCGGGGGACGCGCGATCCCAGGGCTCCCTTCGGTCGCCCTGGGCTACGGCTGGGTCGCCCGCGTCGGCGGGCTACAAGGCCCCGAGATGTGGGCAAAGATCAGGGCGAAGCCCTGGGACAGGCGGGCGGCCGGATTCAGCCCTGTAGGGGCGTACTAGCCGCCGCAGGAGGGATGTCGCGCATGGACCACGCAGTACGCCCCTTCAGGGCTAACCTACATATCGCCTCCTTTCCCAGGGCTTCGCCCTGGGCTGCTATAGTACGCCCCAGTCGGGGCTTCAGACCAGCTCACGACAACTGGGGGCCATACTCGTGGTAGATCAGGTCCTTGATCTCGCCCGCCGCAAGGCTGACTCCGCAGAGGCCCACCTCATCCAAACCGAGGCCAGGCCAGTCCAGTTCGAGAACAACGATCTGAAATACGTCCACACGAAGTCGTCGCGCGTGCTGAGCTTGCGGGTGATCCACGGCGGGCGAATCGGGTTCGCGAGCACGACCGACCTGTCGGAGCCTGAGCGGCTGGTCTCGCAGGCGATTGAGAGCGCACAGTTCGGCCAGGAGGCGAAGTTCGCCTTCCCCGCCGCTGCGCCGTGCCCAAGCGTGGCGGCCTACGACCCGCGCGTGGCCGAGTTCCCGGTCGAGCGTGGCATCGAGCTTGGCCGCGAGGCTATCGCCGCCGTCCTCGCCGCCTTCGCTGACGTCCAGTGCTACGTCGAGGTCAGCAAGGCCGTCAGCGTCGAACGCCTGGCGAACACAAGCGGGCTGGACGTGCAGGAGCGCACGACCGGCTTCGACTGCGGCCTCACCGCCGTGCGCGTGCGCGACGGCGGCATCCTGTGGGTGAGCGACGGCGAGAGCTCCAGGGCTCTCACCGCGAACTTCGCGCGCTACACCGCGAAGGTCATCGCCGATGTCCGGCGGGCGGAGACCGAATCCCCCGCGCCCTCTGGCGCGGTCCCCGTCCTCTTCACCGCCAGGGCCGTGGGCCTGCTCCTTCAGTTGCTCGAGACCGCAGTGAACGGCAAGCTGGTGCAGAAGGGCGCCTCGCCGCTCGTCGGCCGCCTGGGCGACCAGGTGCTCGGCACGGAGATCACCATCTACGACGACGGCACGCGCCCCTTCGGCGACGGCACCGCCGCGTGGGACGCCGAGGGCGTGCCCAGCCGCAAGACCCCGGTGTTCGAGCGTGGCGTGCTGCGCAACTACCTCTTCGACCTCCAGACGGCTGGGATGCTGGGCGCGGCCTCCACGGGCAACGCCGGGCGCGGCTTCGCCGCCACGCCAGGCCCCGACGCAACCAACTTCGTCCTGGAACCCGGGTCCGCGACCTTCGGCGAGCTCCTCGCGGGGATCGAACGCGGCCTCCTCGTGGACGAGGTTATCGGGGGCGGGCAGTCCAACGTCCTCGCCGGCGAGTTCTCCGTCAACGTCAGCCTCGGCTTCCTCGTCGAGCGGGGCGAGATCGTCGGGAGGGTGAAGGACTGCATGGTGGCCGGAAATGTCTTCGACCTCTTCAAGCGTGTCAGGGGCATGGGCCGCGAGCAGGAGGTCCACGGCCCGATCGTCGCGCCGCCCGTCTGCTTCGACTCCGTTCACGTTGCGGGCGGCAAGTGATTGCTGGTATCATGAACTTGGCCGGGCGAGCACCCTGAAGATTGGGCCAGCCCCTCGGGGCCAAGCCCGGTGAAGCCATTGTGCCGCCCGGCCATTACCTTTTCATATGGTCATGGACCCTATCAAAGCCATTCTCTCAGACCTGACGCCTCAGCAGCGCGAGGCGGTCACGCACATGGAAGGGCCGCTCCTCGTCGTGGCCGGCGCCGGGAGCGGCAAGACGCGCGTCATCACACGCCGCGTCGCTCACCTGGTCATGGGCGGCGTCCCAGCGCACCGCGTCCTCGCCGTCACCTTCACGAACAAGGCGGCCGACGAGCTGCGCGAGCGGATCGTGAAGCTGGGCGCCGCCGACGACTCCCGCCACGGCGCCTGGGTCTCCACCTTCCACTCCTTGTGCGCCTCCATGCTCCGCTTCTCCGCCGACCAGATCGGCTTGGAGAAAAACTTCACCATCTATGACCGCGACGACCAGCTTGCCGCCGTCGGCGAGGCACTCAAGGCCCTGGAGTTCGCCCGCGAGGACCTCGCGCCCGCCGCCGCGCTCCAAGCCATCAGCAACGCCAAGACCCGCCTCCAAAGCCCCAAGGACTTCGAGCGGGCCGCCAAGGGCTTCCGCGAAGAGCGCCTCGCACAGGTCTACACCAAGTACCAGGAAACCCTCGACCGCAACGCGGCCCTGGATTTCGACGACCTCCTGATGCGCGTGGCACTCTTGCTCCAAGGGCACCCCCAGTTCCGCGAGCGCTGGCAGAAGCGCTTCCAATACGTCCTCATTGACGAGTACCAGGACACCAACCACGCGCAGTACCTCATCGCCCGCGAGCTCTCGGCGCTCCACCGCAACCTCTGCGCGACCGGCGACCCCGACCAGGCGATCTACTCCTGGCGCGGCGCCACAATCCGCAACATCCTCGAGTTCAAGCGCGACTACCCCGACGCCCTCATCGTGAAGCTCGAGCGCAACTACCGCTCGACCAAGGTCATCCTGCGGGCCGCCGACAGCCTCATCGTCCACAACAAGCTCCGCCACGAGCGCGGCCTCTGGACAGAGAACGACGAGGGGGTGGCGGTCCGCTTCGTCTCCGCCGCCGACGCGGAGACCGAGGCCGCCGAGGTCGTCAAAGCCATCAGGGCCGGCCACAAGGCTGGGCGCCCCTGGCGCGACTTCGCCGTCTTCTACCGCACCAACGCCCAGTCGCGCTCCTTCGAGGAAACGATGCGCCACGGCATCCCACACCGCCTCATCGGGGCCGTGGCGTTCTACGGCCGCCAGGAGATCAAGGACCTCGTGGCCTACCTACGCGTGTGCCTCAACGAGCGGGACGACCTGAGCCTCGCGCGGATCATCAACGTGCCCGCCCGCGGCATCGGCGACCGCACGGTAGCTCAGCTCAAGGAGTGGGCGGCCGGGCAGGGCATTTCCCTTCGCGGCGCGCTCCCAAGGGTCGAGGAGATTCCCGACCTGGCCACCCGCGCGAAGAACGCGGTGAAAGCCTTTGCCGACCTCCTCGACGCCTTCGCCGCCGCGCCACGCAAGCCGGTCCTCGACTTCTGCCAGCGCGTCCTCGCCGAGAGCGGCTACCAGAAGTGGCTCGAACAGCCCGAAAACGAGGAGCGACTCGAGAACGTCGAGGAGTTCCTCGCCAAGGCCGCGAAGTTCGACATGGACGACCCCGAGGGCGACCTGGCAGCGTTCATGCAAGAGGTCGCGCTCGTCTCGGACATTGACAACCTCGACCCGTCGGCGGACGCGGTGACGCTGATGACCCTCCACGCGGCCAAGGGCCTCGAGTTCCCCGTCGTCTTCCTCACAGGCATGGAGGAGAACCTCCTGCCGCACTTCAACGCGCTGAACTCGCCCGAGCAGATCGAGGAGGAGCGGCGCCTGTGCTACGTGGGCATGACCCGCGCCAAGCAGGAGCTCGTCCTCACCGCCGCCCAGTGGCGCGCCCAGGGCGGCCAGGACTGGGAGCGCGAGCCCTCCCGCTTCATCTTCGAGCTAACCGAGGATGTGCTCGACAAGGCCAGCCGCCAGGCCCTCACCACAATGGGCGGAGGAGAGAGCGCGGAAGAGGACATCGCCGAGGAGGATGAAGAGGACGGGTATGAGTGGATGCGCCCACGCCGGCGGCAACCCGGCAGGCGGGCCTTCTCTACCCCGCGGGTAGTCAGGCGGCACAGAGACAGCCCGCCGCCAGCCGCAGATGCCCCAAAGGGCGGCTTCGCCATCGGCGACCGCGTGCGCCACCCGGAGTTCGGCACCGGCCGCATCCTCTCCCTCCAGCGCTCCGAAAAGCTCACCCTTGCCACCGTGGCCATGACCGGCGGCGGCAAGCGCATCTTCGCCCTCGAATACGCCCAACTGGAAAAGCTGTAGGCCCCTCACTACAATGAAGGCAATGGCAAGGCGGCGGGAGCTCGGGCAGTACTTCACCCCGCAGCCCGTGGCGGCGTTCGCCTTCGACGCCCTGACCGCCTTCGGGCTTTCAGGGCAGCGCCTCCGCGTGGTTGACCCGGCCTGCGGCGAGGGGGTGTTCCTCCTCGAAGCCCTCCGCCGTTGGCCAGAGGCCGAGGTGTGGGGCTGGGATCTCGATGCCGGCTTGACCGAGCGATGGCTCGCGGCCGGCCTCAGCGGGCCGCGCGTCCACTTGCAGGTCGAGGACGGGCTCCTCGGCACACCCCTCTGGGGCCTGAAGCAGGAGCAGTTCGATCTTGTTATCGGCAACCCGCCCTACGGGCTCGGGCTGCCGCGTCCAGGCCGTGGCGAAACCATCGAGGCGCTCTTCGTCCGCCGCTTCGTCGCGCTCGCACGACCCGGCGGCTGGCTGGCCGTCGTGGTCCCCGAAGGCATCGTGGCCGGCGACCGCTCGCAGCGCCTGCGCGACTGGCTTCAGCAACGTGTGGCGCTGAAGGCCGTCGTCGCGCTCCCCGAAGGTACATTCGCGGGGAGCGGCACGGCCGCACGCACGGCGCTCATCCTGGCGCGCAAGGGAAGGGATGACGGCCGCGATGTGCTTCTGGCATCTCCGTCGCCGGAGTGCCGGGGCAGCGACGCGCTGGCCGCCTATCTCAACGAGGTCCTGGCCAGAATCAGGGGCTTGTGAGCCATGTACCGCCTCGTCATCGTCGGCGGGCCTGAGAGCGGCAAGGCATTTGACCTCCGGCCCGGCCAGCACATCGTCGGCCGCACGCCCGGCGCCGATGTCCTCATCGCCGAGGAGTCGGTCTCGCGCCGCCACGCGCTCCTGTCCGTCGCCGAGGAGGGCGTGACGGTGCTGGACCTCGACAGCCACAACGGCACCCGTGTGAACGGCCAACTGGTCAAGACGGCCTCGGTGGGGGAGGGGGACGCGCTTCGCTTCGGGAACAGTGAAGCCCGCCTCGAGCGCGTGTCCGCCCCCGCCACGGCAACCGTGTGGGTGGAGCCACGCGGGGCAGAGACGCCCCGCCCACAGCAGCAGACGCCCCGCCTACAGCAGCAGACGCCCCGCCCACACGTGGTCGCACTCCCCGCCGACAGCCGCCGACTCGCCATCCTCTACGACGTGGGCACCGCGATCAACGCCACGGTGGAACTCCCCGAGCTCCTCGAGCGAATACTCACGACGATTTTCGATGTGGTGCCTGCGGAGCGGGGCGCCATTCTGCTCTGGGACGATGCAGAGGCCCAGTGGCGCACCGCCGCCACCCACGCGCGCGAAGGGGCGCTCGCGCCCGCCGACCTCTCGGTCAGCCGCGCCATCATCGAAAAGGCATTCGAGGCCGGAGCCCCGGTCCTGAGCGCCGACGCGCTCAGCGACACTCGCTTCCGCGCCTCCGAGAGCGTCGAAGCACACGCCATCCGCTCCGCCATCTGCTGCCCCCTGGCCCTCCGCGGCGAGCGGCTCGGCGTCCTGCACCTCGACACCCGCCAGGCGACCCAGGCATTCACCGAGGCCGACGTGCAGCTCGTGGGCGCAATCGCCAACCAGGCCGCCATCGCCATCGCAAACGCCCGCCTCCACCTCGCGCTCCGCCAGGAGAACCTCCAGCTCCGCCGCGCTCTCGGCTCCCGCCATTGCATCGTGGGCGACAGCCCCGCCACCCGCGAGCTCGTCGCCCTCGTCCAGCGCGTCAGCCAGACCGACGCCACCGTCCTCCTCCGCGGCGAAAGCGGCACTGGCAAGGAGGTCGTCGCTCGCACCCTTCACACCCTCAGCCCCCGCCGCGGCAAGCCCTTCGTCTGCGTCAACTGCGCCGCCGTCCCCGAAACCCTCCTCGAGAGCGAGCTCTTCGGCCACGAGAAGGGCGCGTTCACCGGCGCCACCGAGCGCCGCCTCGGGCGCTTCGAGCAGGCCGGCGGCGGCACCGTGTTCCTCGACGAGATCGCCGAGATGCCGCGCACCACCCAGGCCAAGCTCCTCCGCGTCCTCCAGGAGCGCGAGGTCCAGCGCGTCGGCGGCACCCGTCCGCTCCGCGTGGACGTCCGCCTCATCGCCTCGACCAACCGCGACCTCGAGGCCGCCCTCGCCTCCGGCGACTTCCGCCAGGACCTCTACTACCGCCTCAAGGTCGTCGAAATCCCCCTCCCGCCCCTCCGCGAGCGGAAGGACGACATCCCGCCGCTGTGCGCCCACTTCCTCGCCGAGCTCGCCCGCGACATGGGCCGCCAACCGCCCGCGGTGGACGACGCCGCCATGCGCATCCTCCTCGCCTACCCCTGGCCTGGGAACGTCCGCGAGCTCCGAAACGTCCTCGAGCGCGCCGTCGTCCTCGGCGCCGCCGAGCGGGTCCTGCCCCGCCACCTTCCCGTCGAGGTCCGCCGCGGCATCGTCGCCCGCGAGGACCTCCCCGACGACCTGGCCCTCTCCGCGGCCGAGCGCCGCCACGTCGCCGATGTCCTCGCCTTCACCGCCTGGAACAAAACCCGCGCCGCCTCCCTCCTCCGCATCTCCCGTCCCCGCCTCGACCGCAAGATACGCCACTACCGCCTCCAGCGCCCCGAGCCGTAGCCTGGCAAGGCTTGTGCTCCACGCCAGTCTCGCTCACGCCTGCACCCCGCAGACCTGACCCACTATCCCGCATTTCTCACCAGCGGCTGGTGAGAAATGCGGGAACCACCAAACCACAAGCACCAAGCGCCAAACAAGCCCCAAACTCCAATCCTCAATGGTCCAAGCGGAGACTACGTGGTGTTGCCCGCGA
>VGYW01000273.1 GCA_016872875.1 Planctomycetota bacterium
GGCGCAATGACGCGAGGCCTCGAGAGAGATGAGCCCGCATCGGACCGACACTCCTGCCGACCTCGAAAAGCCCCGCTCTGCGGGAGCCCAGGGGATCCGTCGTGAAAAAAACTTGACTTTCCACATGGCGGCTTCGCTCTCTTCTCTTTTCTTCTTTCGCGCCTTTTCGCGTGTTTCGCGGGCAAATCCTGGAGACTTCCGATGAACCGCAAGCGCCTGGAAGAACTGCTGGCCGCCTTCCCGTCCAAGCGGATCGCCATCATCGGCGACTTCTGCATGGACATCTACTGGCACGCGGACATGACCCGCTCGCTCCTCTCGCGCGAGACGCCGCACTTCCCGCGCCCGGTCATCGAGGAGAAGTTCTCCGGCGGCGCCGCGGCCAACGTGGCCTGGAACCTCCGCGAGCTCGGCGTCGGAACCGTCCTGCCCATCACCGTCTTCGGGGACGACTGGCGCGGGCGCGAGCTCTGCCGCATCCTCGAGGGGCGCCACGGCTGCGACCTCCGACACGTCGTCCACGCCCCTGGCCGCCTCACCCCCGCCTTCGCCAAGCCCATCCTCCACGGCTTCAACTCCCAGCAGGAGGACGCCCGCCTGGACTTCGAGAACGCCGACCCCACCCCGCCCGACATCGAGGACATCGTTCTCGCCAACCTGGCCGAGGCCATGCCCACGCTCGACGCGCTCCTGATTGCGAACCAGATCAACAACAGCCTCATCAGCGCCCGCGTGCGGAAGGGCGTCCTGCGCCTCGCCGCGGAGCACCCGAAGGTCGTGGCCATCGCGGACTCGCGCAGCGAGATCGGCAAGTTCACAGGCGTGGCCCTCAAGCCCAACGAGATCGAGGCCGCCAGGGTCTTCCACCCCGCCATCTCGCCGGCCGAGATTACCGACGCTGTGATCCGCGACAGTGGCCGCCGCCTGAGCCAGCGCGCGGGGAAGCCCGTCTTCCTCACCGTCGGCGAGCGGGGGGCCTTCGTCTTCGGCGGCAAACGCTGCGACCACGTGCCCGGCTACCGGGCCGAGCCGCCGATAGACATCGTGGGTGCGGGCGACACCTTCATCGCGGCCCTGGCCGCGGCGCTGGCGAGCGGCGCGAGCAACGTGGAGGCCGCGGACCTTGCCTGCCTGGCCGCGGCGGTCACGGTGAAGAAGATAGGGATAACGGGCGCGGCGAGCCCCGAGGAGCTCCTTACGAGGCACAGCAATGCGCTGGGCGCGTGAATGTTGAATGTTGAACGCTGAATGATGAATGTTGAATGAAGAAAGGAGAGCGGCAATGGCCGATGCGGGACGGCAGTCGCGGAGTTTCGACCTGGAAGATCGGCTCATCAACTTCGCGGTGCGCATCACGAGGGTCGTCGAAGCATTGCCGGACACAAGGGTTAGCAACCACGTGGGGGGGCAGTTGCTGCGGTCCGGGACATCGCCAGCCTTTCACTATGGGGAGGTGGAAGGGGCTGAGTCCAAGGACGACTTCATCCACAAGATGAAGGTGTGCCTGAAGGAATTGCGCGAGGCGCGCATCGCACTCCTCATCGTCGAGAGGCGAGAACTATTGCCCCCGCGGAAGGTGGCCGGCGTTCTCGCCGAGTGCGAGGAACTCATCCGGATATTCCGCTCGGGCATCACCACCGCGGAGCAGAATCGCGCGAGACGCCCCGCGTCCCGGCGGTCACACGCAAGGGAGACCTGATGACGACGCTCCCTTCTTCACATTCATCATTCAACATTCAGCGTTCAACATTCATCATTCCGCTCCGCTCAGCAGAGGAAGCCTATCGTGGATAGCCTGTGCCAGGCGAATGTCGAAGTCCTCAACTCATCCATCGGGCGTGCCCCCTTCCACCACGCGCTCTTCGACTTCGACGGCACGATCTCGGTGATCCGCGAGGGCTGGGAGCGGGTGATGGCGCCCCTGATGACCGAGATGATCGCGGGTCAGGCGGGCGACCCCGACGGCTCCGTCCGCCGCGAGGTGGAACGCTACGTGGACGAATCCACCGGGCTCCAGACCATTCTCCAGATGGACTGGCTGGCCCAAACCGTGGCCCGACGCCGCGGGGCCGACAATGCGCTGACCGCCGAAGAGTACAAGGCTCTCTACAACGAGCGGCTGATGCGCCACATCCACGACCGGCTGGCGCGGCTCACGAGCGGCCAGACGCCCCGCGAGGAGATGATGCTCGCCGGCGCCGAGCCGTTTCTCCAGGCGCTCGCCGGGCACGGCGTCACCCTCTACGTGGCGAGCGGCACGGACGTCGGGGACGTTCGGCGCGAGGCGGCGGCGCTCAGCGTGGCCCGCTACTTCCGAGGCGGCATCTTCGGCGCCGTGGGCGCCTCGCGCGCCTGCTCGAAAGCCGCGGTCGTTCGTGATATTCTGGAGTCTCACCGGCTCGAAGGCCCCGAGCTCCTCGTCGTGGGCGACGGGCCGGTGGAGATTCGTGAGGGGAAGGCGCGGGGGGCGGTCGCCGTGGGCGTCGCCAGCGACGAGGTCCGCCGCCGCGGCCTCAACCCCCGCAAGCGCGAGCGGCTCGTCGCGGCTGGCGCCGACATCATCATTCCCGATTTCACCGCGGCCGAGGCCCTCCTCGCCCTCCTGTTCCCGACCGCCTCGTGAGGGGAAGCTGTGGACTAGAAGAATTCAGCGACTGCCCCGGGTGGCCCCCCAGGGTCGCCCTTCCCGGCGCAAGTCCCCTGCGCAGAGCGGCGCGTCATTCTCACATTCTTGAGAATGTGGGAATGACGCTGGGAGCGGGGCCAGCGGTGGGGTGGCGGGAGCGTCAGGCAGCCCGCCCGCGTGCAGAACTCAAGGAGCGCGGACGTTTCGGAAGGAGCGTCATTCTCACATTCGTGAGGATGTAGGAATCACGACCGAGGCGGAGGCCAGGGGTGCGGCGGCGCGGGGGGACCAGGCAGTGGCCCAGCGCGCGGATGCACGCCCTGTGGACTGCTCGGAGGGTTGTCCTTCTCACATTCTTGAGAATGTGAGAATGACAACTCGGGCCCCGCTGTGGCTCTAGAGGCAGTGGCGCCGTTTTGGAAGGAATGGTAGAACGGTGGCGGCCCGGACCGGGTGTAGGTAGTGGAGGCAGGCAAGCAGGAGGCACAGCGATGGAGAAGCCGGAGAAGGAGGAACGCCAGTTGGAGCGGATCATCAAGGGGTTCGCCAACCATAGGCGGATCGAGATGATGCGCCTTCTCCAACAACGCCCGGACCTCTCGTTGCTGGAAGTCTGCAAGTCTCTCCGGATCGGCATCAAGACCGGCTCGGAGCACATGCGGCGCCTCGCTCTCGCCGGACTGGTGGCAAAGAGGAACGACTGGCGCTGGGTCCGGCATCGGCTGACCCAGCGAGGGGTGGACATTCTGGCCTTCCTGAGGACGCTCGCATGATCAGCCCATCTCAGCACGGGCCGGCAGCTCGCGGCCGCGGGGAGCGGCCAAGCGGGCCCCCGGGTGCTGACGGGCGGGGCCGGCCGGGGCAGCGATCAACGAGGGGACGGCACACACCCGCGTCGAGCCGTGTCAGACAACGGCAGACCGATGCGGAACTGGAGGGGTGGGACCGATGGCCTCATTCTCACATTCTCAAGAATGTGAGAATGACGAGCGGAGGAGCCACGGGCACGGGCGAGGGAGCCTGGGGCCGCGGCCCGCCTCTTGGTGCGGCGGCTCCGTCGCTCTTTGGGACGGCGCGGCTCATTCTCACATTCTCAAGAATGTGAGAATGACCAGCGCAGGGGCCAGGGGCGCGCGGGCGAGGGAGCTCGGGGCGGCGGCCCGCCTCTTGGTGCGGCGGCTCCGTCGCTCTTTGGGACGGCGCGGCTCATTCTCACATTCTCAAGAATGTGAGAATGACGAGCGGAGGGGCCAGGGGCGCGCGGGCGAGGGAGCCTGGGGCCGCGGCCCGCCTCTTGGTGCGGCGGCTCTGTCGCTCTTTGGGACGGCGCGGCTCATTCTCACATTCTCGAGAATGTGAGAATGACCAGCGCAGGGGCCAGGGGCGCGCGGGCGAGGGAGCCCGGGGCGGCGGCCCGCCTCTTGGTGCGGAGGCGATGCGGCTCTCTGGGAAGGGGTCTCATTCTCAGATTCTCAAGAATGTGAGAATGACGCAGGGGCGGGGGGACAGGGACGCGCCGGCAAGAGCGCCGGGCGGTCCGCGGCAGGCAACGGCCATGAGTGCGAGTGGGCATGCCCCATGGGTTGCCGGGAAGGGGCGTCGGTCTCATGCTCGTGGGGATATGGCAGCGATGACGGGAGGGCGGCGCGGGACTCGGGGGCACCGGGGCGGGTGGAGGTGGTGCCACGCGCAAGTGTGCGTGTGATGCGTGTTTCTCAGATGGGGCGTTGTTCTCACATTCTTGAGAATGTGAGAATGACGGCAGCGGAGGTGTGGGGTGCACTGGCAGGGGCATGATGGGCAATGGTCCCGTGTGCAAGTGTGCATGTCCGGCCAGTGCCGAGGAGTGAAGGAGAGAGCTTTGGTGCGAGTGATGTTGGCCATGGTAGTTGTGTGGGGAGGCGTGGCACTGGCGGGCGTGGGCGACCCGCAGACGAAGACCGACCACCCCTGGTATCCGGGCGAGCTGTCGTGCTCGACCTGGGAGCGGCTCTTCAAGAGCCAAGCCGAGCTCTATGAACGGGTCACAGGCAAGAAGGTCACGTCCGATGAGGACAAGGCTCTCGCATCGTGGTACTGGCGGAACCTCAACGTCCACCACTGCACGACGGCCAACGAGGACTTCTGGGGCAAGGGGATCGAGAAGGGCGAGGAGACCCGCGAGTACTGGGCGGGCCTCTTCGCCTACGGCTTCGGGCTCTGCTACGCCACGCACCACCAGATGGCGGCCGAGTTCATCAAGCTCCTGGGCCCGGAGCGCTCGCGGGCGATGGGCGTCGCAGGGCACACGACCTTCGAGGTCTGGCTCACCGGCGGCCCCTACGGGGCGGGCCAGTGGGCGCTCCTCGACCACGACGTCTCCACCGTGGTCTTCACCCCCGACGGCTCGCGGCTGATGGGCCTGATGGAGGTGAGCAAGGACATGTCGAGCATCAAGAAGAGCAACCGCGAGAGGGGCTTCATCCCAGGCGGCCTCCACCCCAGCGACCCCGGCGCCTACAAGAGCGTGAACTGGGCGGGCTACACCACGGGCTACGCCGGGCCGCCGCCGCTGGTGAACCTGCGTTCCGGCGAATCCGTCCGCCGAGTCCTCAAGCCCGGCCTCGACGACGGCAAGACCTTCGCCTACTGGGGCATCAACTACATGACAGGCGGCATCCCCGGCCCAGAGCGCGCCCACACCTGGGTGAACCAGCCCGACAAGATGTACAAGAGCGGGCGCGACTCCGGCTACAAGCCTGGCCAGGCCCGCTACTCGAATGCCGTGTTCACCTACAAGCCCGACTTCGCCTCGGGCAAGTACCGCGAGGGGATCATTGACGAGTCGGAAAAGCACGTAACCTTCGAGTGGCAAAGCCCTTACGTCGTGGCCGCCACCCCGCCGCCCGCAAGCGTGAAGGAGAAGTACGGCATCTACAAGCCCGGCTGCACGAACGGCCTCGTCCTCAAGGGCAAGATGACGTGTCCCGTGGAGGTCTCCACCGACCAGGGCGCCACCTGGCAGAAGGGGGGCGAGGCGAAGGACGGGTTGGACCTCACCGATCTGGCCAAGGGCCACCTCCAGTACTGGATTCGGTTCGGCGCGGGCGCGAAGGCCCTGGCCGATTCGGGCCTGACGATGATCACGGTCTGCCAGTGCTCGCCCGCCGTCACACCGCGCCTCAAGCCGGGCACCAACAAGGTCACATACGAGGCGTCGGGCCGCGCCGCCATCTCGGCTGGGCCGAACATCCCCCAGGCCAAGGCACACATGGTCGAGGGCGCCTTCGATTCGCCGAAGGTGACCCTTGAGTTGGCTGCCCCACGCAAGGCCAAGGCCGTGGCCGTCTACGCCGCCGACTGGGTCTCCTGTGGCGCGCCCCCCAGGCCGTCGAAGTACAACATTGACTACTCGCTCGACGGCGGCAAGACCTGGAGGCCCATCGTCAAGGACCGCGAGGTGGTGCAGCGTCCGCCCGAGCCGAACGACTGGTGGAGCCAGACCCTGAACCAGGGCGATGCCCCCCTCGATGGCGTCCAGGGGCCGGTCCGCGTCCGGTTCACCAACACTGGCGGTCGCCCCTACCGCAAGGCCGAGGCGCACCTCGTCTACGCCGTCGAGAACACCAGCCCGCTCAAAGTCACCTTCGCCTGGAAGGACGGCGGGCAGGTCAAGCAGGCCAGCCACACCTACAAGACGGCTGCGGGCCAGGCCGATGCCTCGTGGAGCTTCGACGCGGGGGCGAACCCGGAGACCCTCTGGGTGGAGTACGCGGCGGAGTGAGGCCGTCCCATGTTGCCGCCGGGCAACACGGCGTTGCCAGGACGCAACGTTCCTAAGCCCGTGGCATTGCTTGACTTAGGTGCCCAGAGCCGAGAGGGCGTTGCCGCGTAGCAACATCGCCTCAAAGCGAATCCCGACTTAAACACTCGGCTTTGCGTACAAGTCTTTGTAAGTCCAAGACATGAATATACATGCAATTCCTCGGCTCGGCCGGCACACCAGTTGCTACTGTCATCAACGAGTCGGGACTGAAGGAGAATGGTCTATGCGGTCTTGTTGGTTCCAGGCGGGGGGAGGAGGTGGCGGCATCTGGGGCCGAGTTGCGCTGTGGCTCGCGGCGGCCCTTGCGCCGTTGGCGGCCCTGCCGGCAGCGCAGGCGTCCATCTTTCTGCCCGATCTGGGCGGCACGGTGCCGATGGGCGACGTGCTGAACAACCCACTTGGCGGCGGCTTGTACTCGCGGCCTCTGGTGATTCCCATCCTACTCGACGGCCTGCCGCCGGGCACACAAGTCATCGGCTCGATAAACCTGCGCGACTATGTGCTTCTGGACAGCACGCCCGGCGGCCCCTTGGGCGGCCTGGTGGAGAACTTTGCGAGCAACATGCGCGTGCAGATGTTCGGCACCGCGACCATGGCCGGCTGGCAGCGCGACATCACCATCCCGAACGTCCTCTCCCAGGTGCAATCCGGCCCCAGGCTCCCGGGCACACCACCCTCACCCAGCAGCCGTCGGGCAGGTGGGCCGTTGACAGCTTCTTCGACATCACTTACAGAATCGACTTCGTTGGAAGGGCCGGCGGCCAGTTCGCCGGGATGTCTGGCTCCACGACCTCCACCCAGCGCTTCGGGCCGGGCGAACGGGTGAAGCCCGGAACCGACTGCTTCCGCACCGAATCGGGGGAGTTCCGCTTCGGCGTGGAAAACTCGATCCCGGCCGGCTTCTTCGAGCCGGGCTCCGACCCGTTCGCAGGGGTGGTGCGGCTCGGGGGGCGGCTGCTTGGCGACCCACTCCTGGGCGACACCGACACAGTGGTGCGGCGGCCATCTGAGGCGCTCCTGCCTCACGAGGGGACCAGCGTGGACGTGCCCATCGAGCTCGTCGCCCTCAGCCTCGTCTCCGTCGCCCCCATCACCGTGACAGGCCCGTCGGGCGACAGCCAGTGGGACGTCAGCGTCATGCTCTCCCCGCTGCCCCCGCCCCCGGGGAGCATGACCATCATCCGCGGCACCAGCAGCGGCGGCACTTTCGATGCCACTTTCCCGGTCACTCCCCGGTTCACGTTCACGGAGGTCGGCAATCCTGGCAACGTGAGGGTGCTCGACTACTCGGACCTCTACGGCCCCATCATGCTCGACCCTATTGTGCCCTGGGACTACTTCGTTGCGCCCGGGGACGGCCCGATGCCGCAGGCCTCCGCCGACAACGAGTTCTACGCCCAAACGGGCATCCTCTACACGAGCCTGGAGTTCGACCTTTCGCTGCGGAACGCTGCGGAGACGGCGGCGATACCGGAGCCAGCCACGGCGGTGCTCGTGGCGCTCGGCCTGCTCGCCGTGCTGCGCAGGCGGAGGCAGCGGCAGGGGCAGCCCTTGTGGCTGCCTCCGGGCGGCCGCCAGGGCCACCCCTACAAGTGTGTGACCCCGCGGACCCTTGCGACCCGGCGCGATCCCGGCCCCGCGCTAGGTTGGGGTCCGCGGGCCACCTCTTGATGGAACTGGGCGCGGAGCAAGCCCTGGCGCGGCGCCGATGCCGCAGGTCGTGAAACCCTGGGGGGAGAACCCGGCCCCTCCTCCCGGGGAACGCAAGCGGGGCGCGGCAGCCAGTCTGCCGCGCCCCGCTGCTCTTTCCTCTTCGCCGAGACCGCTCACCCCATCGTCAGCGAAGTGCAGGCCCGCTGCCGGGCCAAGCTCAAGTCGCGCTGAGGGCCAGGCCGGCAGGGGCGAGTTGGCGCGCTTGACTGGTACACAGGTGTAGATGTATAATCACACAAGAAAGGAGGGAGGAAGAAGATGGCAGCTCTTCACCGCACACAGATACTGCTCGAACCCGAGCAACATCAAGCGCTTGCCCAGATGGCCCAGGACGCCGGCCGGAGCGTGTCTGACATCGTTCGGGAGATTCTCCGCGAACGCCTGGCGCGGGAGACCAAGGAGGCGAAGCACCGAGAGCTCATGGAGACGCTTGCCAGGCTCAAGAAGTTCTGCGACGAGGTGCAGGCGAAGCACGGGGTCATTGACTTCGACCCGGTGGAGGAGGTGAGAGAGGAGGCGGACCGCGAGATGGAGCGCGTGTTGAGGGGCGAAGGGTGAGTGTCGTGGTGGACGCAAACCTTGTGACGGCGCTCCTCGTGCCTTTGCCCTATAGGCCGCAGGCAATGGCTAAACGTGCCGCCTGGAGCGAGGCACAGGAGACGCTGGTTGCCCCGATGCTGGTGGAATATGAGGTGTGCAGCGCCCTGTGGAGGCTGGCGACCGCCGGGTGGTTCCCAGTAGAGGCGCTGCCCGGGCTGCTCGTGGAGATGCGGCGGCTGGACATTCAGATGGCGCCCCCGACAGTGGCGCTTCATCAGGCGGCGTTCAAATGGGCGCAGCAGCTTGGCCGGAGCAAGACGTACGATGCACAGTACATGGCCCTTGCTGAGGAACTCCGAGCTGACCTCTGGACCTCCGACCTGAGGCTCTTCAACAGGGCGAAGCAGCTCGGCCTATCCTGGGTAAACTGCATCCAGGAGCCCTCGTCGCAACCCTCCTGAGGGACAGGCGAGCCGCCCGTCCCTACGCCCTTGCGTAACAGGCACTACTTGGCCGGGGCTTCGGCCTGCGCCGGGGCAACGGCTTCTTTCGCCTTCGCTATCGCCTCGACGAGTGCCTGTTCGAGGACCTTCGGGTCTACGTCCATCTGCTTGCCGACGAAGCGCGCCACGAGGTCGCGGAGGGCCTGGCCGGTGCCGCCGACGAGCCGCAGGGCGGCGTCGCGGACAGGCTCCGGCGTGGAGGCGAGCAGCCCATCCACCGTGAGGCCCCAGCCGACGCTCTTGAGGAACTGGCCGTAGATGCTCGACAGGGTGCTCGGGTCGCCGAAAATCTGCATCTTGGCGTTGGCGAGCATGGAGCCGACGGCGGTGGCCATGTGGACCTGGACTTCCTTGTTTGCGACGATCTGCTGCTTCTTGAGCTCGAACTCGAGAGCGGCGCGGGAGTACTTCTCCTGGTTTTCGAGGCTCTGGCGCTGGACCTCCACGCGCGCGGCCTCGACGTTGACCTTCTCGCGGTCGACCTGGACGGGGACCATGGTCTTGGCGCGCTCGCCCTCGGCGATCTTCTTGTTGGATTCGGATTCGGCCTCGGCGAGGATGAGCTTGGCCTCCTTCTGCTTCTCGGCGGCCTGGAGGTCGCCGTCGGCCACCTTCACCGCGGTGTAGGCCTGGATGTCCGCCGCCACGTTCTCCTGGTAGCGGTGGATGTCCACCTGCTGCCGCTCGGTGATCATCTTCTGCTGCGCGCGGCGGTCGGCGTCGGCCGTCACCTTCACCGTCTCGATCCGCTGGTTCTCCTCCTCGCGCTTGGCTTCGGCGGCGCGGGTCTGGGCCTGGGTCTCGGCGCGCTTCGTCTCGCGCTCGGCCACGGCGATTTCGGCCTGGCGCTTGGCCACCTCGACGGCCTGGAGGCGGGCGACGTCGGCCTCCTGCTGCGCCTTGTCGCGTTCCACCTGGGCCAGCCGCTCCGCCTGCTCACGCTTCGCCTGGGCCACCGACAGGTTACGGTCCCGGTCGATCTCGGAGTTCTGGACCGTGAGCTCCTTCTGGACACGCGCGAGCTCGACCTCGCGTTCCTGCTGGATTGCGAACTCGCGCTTCTCGCGGTCGCGGTCGACCTGGACGTTTGCCACGTCGCGGCCCTGGTTGGCCTCGGCCACCGCGCGGTCCTTGTCGAGGTCGAGGATCTGCTTCCGGGTCGAAACGTCCTTCGTCCTGATGTCGCGCTCGGCGTTGCGGGTGATCTCGTTGCGCTTGACCAACTGGTCCTGCGTCACCTCCGTGATGCGCCGCTTGCCCTGGGCGTCGAAGACGTTGTCGTCCTTGAGGAACTCCAGCGGCGTCTGGTCCAGGCTCGATATGGTCACGGTCTCGAGGGTCAGGCCGTTCTCCTGGAGGTCGTTGGTGACGATGCTCTGGACGGCGGAGGCGAACTCGTCGCGTTTCGTGTTGAGCTCCATGAGGGCCTTTGTGGCGGCGACGGTGCGGAGGGAGGAGACGAGCTTCTCCATGACGAGCTCGCGGATGCTCTCCTCCGAGATGCACTTCTCGCCAAGGGAGCGGGCGGCGTTGAGGATGTCGTCGGCCTCGGGCTGCACCTTGATGTAGAACTCCGCCGCGATGTCCACCCGCAGGTTGTCGCCCGTGATGAGGGCCTCCTCGCCGCGGCGGGCCACGTTGAGGCGCATGGTTTCGAGGGAGACGGGCACGACGCGGTGGATGATGGGCACGACGAATGCGCCGCCGTCGAGCACCACCTTGGCCTTGCCCATGCCCGTGCGGACGAATGCCTCGTTCGCCGTCGTCTTCCGGTAGAGCTTCGTGATGGCCGTCAGGATCGCCGTGATGAGCAAGATGAACGCGCCGGCGGCCACGAGGAGCAGCGAGGAGAGGAACCCCACCTTCTCGTGGAAGCCCACTCCAGCGCCAATCAGTGCCAGACCGATCAGGATGCCCAGGAAGGCGGCCATGCTTCCCTCCTTTCGGGGTTGCGCGCCTGGGGAACGATGCGGGACAGGGGAAGGAATCTCCTTCTCAATCATAGCGTCCAGCTCGGCGAACGGGGGCCGTTGCGGCTCGCGCCGCACCTGCGGCGGCACGGGCGGCGGCTGAGCGCGGCCCGGCGGCCTCGGAGGAGGCCTACGTGGTTGGGACACTGTACGGCTCCACGATGTAGTACCCGCTCGCGCGCCGGCCCGGCTCCTTCACTGGCACGAAGCGCACGAGGAGGACGGTTTGCTCCCTGGGGATGGACGTGGCACCCTCGGGCACGCGGCACGTGACCTTGTGGAGGGTGCCGTATTCG
>VGYW01000274.1 GCA_016872875.1 Planctomycetota bacterium
GGCTTGGATGGGGGGGACGCGCGATCCCAGGGCTCCCTTCGGTCGCCCTGGGCTACGGCTGGGTCGCCCGCGTCGGCGGGCTACAAGGCCCCGAGATGTGGGCAAAGCCCAGGGCGAAGCCCTGGGACCCGAGCCGATCTCGGGACCAGCCCTGAAAGGGCGGAATAGGCTCGTGCGCCTCCTATGTCGCCCTTTCAGGGCTATCGCGGGGGGCGTCTTTTCCCAGGGCTTCGCCCTGGGCTTTCCCATGCCGCCCTTGCAGGGCTGCGAACCACCAGGCGCCCAAGCCGAGGGTGTACCAGCCTGCCCGGGGTTGACAAGCCGCCGCCCTTCAGTAGAGTATCGGGCAGCGTTCGGGAGGGAGCGTTTACCCGAAAGGAGGCCGCGATGAACTACGAGCGGATTCTGGTCTTCGGCGCGCACCCCGACGACGAGTTCCCGATGGCCGGCACGATGGCGAAGCTGGCCGACCAGGGGGTGAAGGTCTACCTGGCCACGATGACGAATGGGAACGAGGGCTACCCGCGGCCCGAGTGGCGCGAGACCATCGTGGAGATGCGCCGCCAGGAGGCGGCCGACGCCGACAAGGTGCTCGGCGTGACCCGCCGCTGGATACTCGACGTTGAGGACATGGCCCTCGCCCTCACGAAGGCCACGCTGAAGGACTGCATCCGCATCGTGCGCGAGGCGAGGCCGCACGCCGTCTTCACCCACGGCCCCCACGACCGCCACGGCGACCACCTGGCCACCCACACGGTGAGCGTGCAGGCCACCTGGCACGCGGGCGAGCCCGTGGCCGCCGAGCTGGGGCCGCCCTGGCGCACGCCGCACGTCCTCTACTACAAGAGCTGCACCCTGCCCTTGCCGACCGTGGTGTTCGACACGACGGGCTACGCGCACAAGGGGGCCGAGGCGCGGGCCACGCAGGTCTCCCAGCACACCCTGTTCGGGCGCACGCGGGAGCAGTTCCTTGCCGAGGCCGAGCGCCTCCGCCGCGAGCGCCCCGCCGCCTCCGAGCGCTTCTGGATCGTCGAGAGCAATGCCTTTCCGGACTTCCCGCCCCTGCCGGCGCACTGAGCGGGCTGTGCTGTCAGCCAGAGCCCTGCCCCCCAGGCGCCCCTCTCCTGCGCGCACGGAGGGGCGCCTGGGGGCAAAGGCGAGCACGGCCGGGGGCGGCACGCACTAGCACCACAGCGCCCCACAGATAAGGGGACAAGCTCGCAGGCACTTCGCTCTCTTGCTCCCAAAGGGAGCACAGTGGGTAGCCGGCGGCTTCAGCCGCCGGACTCGTGCGCCAGAAGCACGGAAGTCCCGAAGGGACGGCAGATGTACGTGCCGGGGCCGTCTCCCGTGGGCCACTGCCGTCCCTTCGGGACTGGGCTGTGTGTGCGCCGCAATCCGGCGGCTGAAGCCGCCGGCTACCCACTGCTGTCCCTTCGGGACTGCGGTTTTGTCCCTTTATCCGTGGGGCGTGGTAGTTAGCTCACTTGAGCCAGGGGGAAGGTAGCGTTGTCGTGCTGGAAGGTGGGCTGGGAATCGCGAACCGACATTCCTACGCCCTCATCTCCTGGCCGCCATCCACCAGGAGCGAGATGCCAGTGATGTAGGACGCGAGGTCGGAGGCGAGGAAGACGACGGCGTTCGCAATGTCCTCTGGTAGACACGAGCGGCCGAGCGGCACGAGCGAGTCGTAGTGGGCGCGCACCTGGTCGGGCGCGATGCCCAGCTTGGCCGCCTGCTTGGCGATGAACTCGGCGTTCCAGATGCTGCTCCCCTCGAAGACGTTGCCCGGCAGCACCGAGCAGCAGCGTATGCCCTGCCTGGCGTACTCGCGCGCCCAGGACTGCGCGAGGCCTATGGCGCCGAACTTCGTGGCGCAGTAGTGGGAGAGCTCGGAGGAGCCGCGCACGCCGCTCTTCGAGCTGATGTTGATGACCACCCCGCCGCGCCCCTGCTTCACCATCTGCGCGATCGCCGCCTTCCCACACCACATCGTCCCCGTCAGGTTCACCGCGATCATCCGGTCCCAGTCCTTCGCCGTCATATTCAGCAGCTTCACGGGGTAGGAGAGGCCCGCGTTGTTCACCAGGATGTCCACGCTCCCGAAGCGTGCCGCGGCCTCGGCCACCATCCGGGTGGCGTCCTCCTCCTTCGAGATGTCCACCTTGAGTGGTATGGCCCCGACGCCGAGCTCCTTTTCGATCTCTGAGGCGGTCTGTTGGGCGAGGTCCTCCTTGATGTCGGCGATGGCCACGTTCGCCCCGCAGGCCGCGAGGGTCCGCGCGATGACCCGCCCGATGCCTCCGCCGCTGCCGGTCACGATCGCCGTCTTCCCGTCGAATCGGATTTCCATTGCGTGCTCCTTTCGTCCTGATGCCTCGGTGCCCACGCCGCCCGCATTCTACAGGCACCGTGGGATTCCCGCAACGCCGAATCGCTGAAAGCTGTTCAGTTTCTGTTGCGACAAGTCGCAGGGACGGGCGGCTCGCCTGTCCCCTCTTCGACACGCGAGCCGCGTGTCGCTACGCCCGCCACCGGATAGCGTGGGGGCGCGCTTTCCGCGACAGAGACCATCGGGGGCTCGGCAGGTCGAAGGGGTGGGTGAGGCCGCCCGGTTACTCTTCGGCTTTGATCACCGCGAGGGCCTCCGCGGGGGTTCGGGCGCCTCGGAGCCGGCCACAGAAGCCCGGCACCTGGCGCAGCCGGGCGATCTCGGCCAGGCACTCCACGTGGGGCACGGGGTTCCCCATGTCGGCCAGCATGAGGAAGACGATGCGGACCGGCTCGTTATCGGGCGTCTCGTAGTCAATGCCCCGCGGCGAGACGCCGAGGGCTGCGGTCAGCCTCGGCACGGCACGCGACCTGCCGTGGGGCACGGCGATGCCGCCCCCGATGCCGGTCGAGCCAAGGCGTTCCCGCGAGTGGAGGGCCGCCAGCCCGGCGTCCCGGTCCGCAATGCGGCCCGCGCGCACGAGCATCCCGACCATCTCCGCAAACAACTCGTCCCGGTTCGAACTCCGAAGACTGGTACTGACGACACTCTCGTTCAGGAGGCGATGGAGGTCCATAGATCCTGCACCCAGGGGTAAGGGAAAAGTCCCCACCTTACTCTTCACGTAGCACGGAACAAGCTCTCGGCGGGAAGCTCAGACGAGAGGCGGGGGGTGAACGGAGGCGCAGAGGAGAACGCCTTCCTCAACCTTCGTAGCGCCAGGCGAGGTCACGGGACTGCGGGCGGGCAGGTCCCCGGGGAGCGAGGGGCGTTCCGCCCCGGGAAGCGCCAGGTTGTCCCGCAGATCACTCCAGAGGTTGTCGGCGCCCGAATCAGCAGGCACGGCGATTTGTGGGGGCAGCGCGCCCCGGCTGAGCGCGTCGCTGCATGCCGCCGTCTCACAGGGCACGCCCTCTGCGACGGCTACGAGCCACGGTACGGCTCCGGCAAAGAGCAGCGCCCACGCGATTTTCAGCCTGGTCACGGCTCAATCCACCAAAGAAGGGCCGCCATGCACATTCGTCCATTCATGCCAGATGCACCGACGAATGTCAACCAAGAGATCGGACGGGCGAAGCCGGGCCGGTGTTACGTGGGGGCGGCCCCGCGCTGCCACATCGTCGGCTTGACCTTCCCCCGTGCACGGCTTAGAATGAGACGTGCGTGGGGCCTGATGCCCTCCGCCACCAGGGAGAAGCCGCCTTGCATGGAGCGCTCCTACAACTCGGCGAGCACCACATCGGGCTGTTCCTCCTCCAGGTGCTCCTCGTGCTCGGGCTCGCGCGGGGCCTCGGATGCCTCTTCGAGCGCATCGGCCAGCCGGCTCTCGTGGGCGAACTCCTCGCCGGAGTGGCCCTCGGCCCGAGCCTCCTGGGACGCGTGGCGCCCGGGGTGCGCGAGTGGCTCTTCCCCGACGCCGACGTGGTGCAGAGCGCGATGCTCGGCACCTTTGCCTGGGTGGGGCTGCTGCTCCTGCTGCTGAGCGCGGGGACCGAGGTGGACGTGACCGTGGCCTGGCGCGAGCGGGGGCACGTGGCCCGGATCGCCGTGGCCGGCCTGGCCGTGCCGCTGGCGCTCGCCTGCGCCGCTGCCGCGCTCCTGCCCGACCGCTACCTGGCGGACCCTTCGCGCCGCGCCCTGTTCACCCTCTTTGTGGCCACGGCGCTCACGATCGCCGCCCTGCCGATGACCGTGCGCGCCCTGTACGACCTCGACCTGCTGAAGAGCGACCTGGGCCTCCTCGTCATGGCCTCCCTCATCGTCCACGAGGTCATCGGCTGGGCCGCCTTCACCCTCATCCTGAGCTCGGCGGCGCAGGCGCGGCTCGACCCGGCACACGTGGCCGTCGTGGTCGGCGGCACCGTCGCCTTCACCGCCGCCTGCATGGTCCTCGGCCGCCCCCTGGTCGCGCGGGCCATTGGGTGGGTCCAGAAGGGGCGCCCCGCCGACACCGGCCGCGTCCTCACCCTCGTCTGCTGCGTTGGGCTCCTCGCCGGCTTCATCGCCCACAGCATGGGCATCCACGCCCTGCTCGGCCTCTTCCTCGCCGGGGTAATGGCCGGCGGCGCGCCCGCCCTCTCCGAACGCACCCGTCACTCCATCAACCAGATGGTCTACGCCGTCTTCGTCCCCGTCTTCTTCGCGAGCCTTGGCCTTCGGGCCGACTTTGTGGCGAACTTCGACCCGCTCCTGGCCCTGCTGTTCACCGCGCTGGGCATCGGCGGTAAGTTCCTGGGTGCATGGGTGGGCGCCGGCCTGGCACGCCTGCCGCGCTGGGAGCGCCGGTTCATCGCCATCGCGCACACCCCGGGCGGCTCGATGGAGATGGTCGTCGCGCTCGTCGCTCTCCAGGAGAACCTCATCACCGTCAGGGTCTTCGTCGCCATCGTCTTCGCCGCCCTCGCCTCCTCGGTCGCCCTAGGCCCCTGGCTGGCCTGGACCCTGCGGCGGCGCCGCGAGATCAACGTACTGGACCTCTTCGTGCGTCGTGCGATGCGCCTGGACCTCCGGGGCTGGAACCGTCTGGAGGCGATACGCGAGCTGTGCGAGGCCGCGGCCGAGCAGGCCAACATGCCAAGAGCCACGCTCCTCGACGCCGCCGTCCGCGCCCGCGAGGAGGCCGCCGGCACGGCGCTGGGCGACGGCATAGCCGTGCCCCACGCGCGCATCGCCGAGCTCGCCAAGCCGATCGTCGTCCTCGGCCGCTCCGTCGCTGGCATCGAGTGGGACAGTCCCGACGGCCTCCCCGCCCACCTCATCTTCCTCATCCTCACGCCGGCCGACGCTCAGGGCCTCCAGGTCCAGGTCCTCGGCGCGCTCGCCCGCGTGTTTGGCGACGCGGCCTCACGCCAGAAGCTCCTCGCCGCCTCGGGCGAGGCCGACGCCTGGTCCGTGCTCCGCCAGGCCCTCGCACGGCACAACCTCGTCCAACAGGCCTCGAAACCTGGCCCCGAGGCCGCCTGATCCTGCCGGGTCGCCACTTGGCCAGGCAAGAGGGAACGGCTGACGTGTTGGAACGGTTTCATCTTGCGGCTACACTGGCCGCCTCCCCAGCCCCGTCAAGATGCGCACCAAGATGGCCAACTGCGCGCGCCAGGAGTTGGTCATCTTGAAATCAGGGGCAACGCGCTCCTTGTCCGAGCGGAAGGCCAGTGGCCACAACCACATAGGGCGCCGGTCCCACATTCTCGGGCTACCTCCTGAGGCCCGCCAAGATGCCCACTTCGTCGCCCGGCCCGGCGCTAGAGGCCGGCGAGCGCGGGGCAGAACTCTCCGGCGGGCAGAAGCAGCGCCTCTCCACCATCCTGGAGGCCACGCACATCGTCGTCCTCGACCAGGGCCGCATCGTGGAAATCGGCCCGCGCGACGAGCCGCTCGCCCGCAACGGCGTCTACCGCAAGCTCTACGATGCCCAGGTCGGCGGCATGCTCGCGCCCCGCCCCGACGCCCCTGCCTGAGTATGGCCCCTAACTATGGTAACACCTCGATCTCCTGAAATCGTCCTCGTCCTCGTCCCTCGTCCTCGTCCCTCGTCCTCGACTCTTCCCCCCACGGGAAGTGCCGAGCCAAGAGAATCAAGGACGAAGGACGAGGACGAGGGACGAGGACGATAGCCGATGCACTCGCCAAGACCAGGAGGCTTGCTGCGACTGCTCGGCCCGCTTGACTTTCCCCGCGCACAGCTTAGAATGGGACATACGCGGGGCATTACGCCCTCGCCACCAGGCAGGAATCCCTCATGCTCAGCGCCGGCGTCCTGACATTCCGGGAGTTCGCCATGCACGAACCCTTGCCGCTGGCCACGGTCCACCAGCGCCGCGGCCAGCCCAAGAGCGGCACCGACTGGCGCGACCTCGCCATGCTCCTCCTCCAGTTCCCCGCCCTCAAGCGCCCCCGCGGCCCCGTCCTCGACTGCCTTCAAGCCACCGGCGCCGGCCCCGATGTCCTGGCCGCCTGGCAGCACCTCGTCGCCCAACAACTCCGCCCACGGGAACATGGTGCCTGACCTCGGTACACGGATAAGCGAAGAAAGAAGATCTGACACCCATCGCACCCATCGCACCTCGGAATCGAGCGAGGTGGTCCCGGACTGGCCTACGGTTCCTTGCGCGGAGAGCCAGGCATGAGCTTCAGGTGCTCCTGGCAGAGCTGTTGGATGCGGGCGCTTTTCGTCTTGCCGCCGATATCCGACACGACCCCAGAGAGCGACGCCAGACGGTTGCCCCGCACGCCCTCGAGGAGCTTCCCGAAGACAGCCACAATCCGCTCTTCGGACTGGCGCAGAGCGACCTTCGCGTTGGGGACTTTCATTGGCTGCCCAGAGGCGTCGCGCTTGGGCTTGCCGTCCTCATGCCATTCCAGGTACGGCTCATACTTGGCGTGTGCGTCGTCGAATAGCCAGACGGCTCGGATGGGCGGGTACTCCAGGGCCTGGCGGAAGAAGGGCTCCGTCGCTTGGCTCTGGAGGCCACTGACGATTGGCAGACGCTGTTCCACCATGTAAGTCAGAGAGTTGATCGTGTCCTTGCCGGCCCAGGCGGAGTGCTCGAAGGTGAGGTACTTCACCCCGTCCAGCTCGCCCCGGGCGAGCAGCCCCTCGCCGAAGGGGAAGAGGAACTGCCGCGCGTCCTTCCCTTCATTCAGCCACCTCTCGATCTCCCTGGAATCTCTTCGCTCCATCAGGCGCGCCAGAGCATACGCGGAGTGGTATCTGAGCCAGTAATCCTTGTGCGTGAACAGGGTCTCCTTGAGCTTGGGCACGGCTTCCACGGCGCCGAGCTTGGCCAAGGCGACGGGCACGTGCGCCCTCTCCCCGTTGCGTCCCGTGGACTCCCCCGGCTTGCCGTCCATGCAACTCCTCGGCTCGGAGGGCCAAACCGTGTCAGGCGCCTCCAGGCACTTGATCAGGATGGGGATGACCCGCGGATCCTTGAGGCTGGGGAACATGCTTGGCTTGTGCCCCTCGAACCCGCTCGCAATGTAGGCATACTCCCCCACTGCGCTCAACGAGCCGTCCCCGCGGCGCGCGAGGAATTCCTCCTGGCCTCCGTCCAAGACGGCTTGCACTAGGAACTTCGCATACTCGGCGGCGAATTCCTGCGGCGGCCCGATCCGCGCGAGGCATCGCCCCAACCGAAGCTTCGCGTCCCGGGTCGCCGTCGGCTTCCTGAACAGCTCCAGCCCCGCCTTCTGGGCCGCTGCCTTGTCCAGTTCCGCCATGCAATAGAGCACGCGCACCTGAAGGCGTTCCTCGGAGAGATACTTGGCAAGCCGCTCGATCTTCTGCTCTTTCGACAGCTCCGTGGAGCGCACAATCTCGCCGATCTCGACGTCAGCCTTCGTCGCGGACGGCGGCTGGGCGCACGCGAGCGCAGCGGCGAGGAAGAGGGCCGCCAAGGCCATGCACATTCCCGACACCGCCCGGCACAGCACCGCTTGCCTCCTTTGTCCGTCGGGAAATGGGTTCGGACCCCCGAGCTACGCCAACCATACCACTATAGCGTGACAGCCCGCCGTAGTTCAACAGGAATCTCGGGGAGCTCGCAGGACGCCTCACGTATCTCTCGGCTTGCCCTACCATCTCCAGCCCTGCTTTGATCAGAGAGCTTCGGGGGGCCGGATACGGAGTCTTCCTGGTTCAACAGTGACAATGGCGCCGCGTTGGAGTTCCGCTCCGTAGTGGCGGAGAGCGTAGAGGCAGGCCTGGGCCTGTCGTCGTGCAGCGATGCCGGCCAAGCGCACGATGCCAGAGTGTGGCATGTGACGGACGACGGACAGCTCGCCGTAGTCCTTGTCCAAGGTAACGAGAGTGCGGCCCCCGCTGTGCGCTCGGGCAAGGATCTCCTCGTCGCCAGGGTCCTCGGGCCATTCGCCGGCCCAGATCGCTTCGTGGCCCGCTTGCTCGAGTTCGTGCCGCGCGCCGCCCCAGACGCAGGTGTCGAGGAGGAGCTTCACGCAAGGCTCTCGGCAAGGATGGGCTCGACGCGCTCGTGGCCGACGACGCGGTGAGCGTAGGCAAGGCAGGCCAGCACGTCCTCTCGCTCAAGCCACGGGTAGCCTTCGAGGAGGGTCTCGATGCTGTCGCCCGCGGCGAGCATGGCGAGGATGTGTTCGACGGCGAGGCGACGCCCCCTGATGATCGGCTTGCCGCCGAAGATCTTCGGGTCCACCGTGATCCGCTCGAGCAATCTCTCTTCGTCCATCGGCTTCTCCCAATGCGCGCAGGTTCTCAATCCGTCCGCCAATGAGTATATCGCGTGGGGGCCGGAATGCAAACATGGGCGGGAAGAACAGGCTGCTCGTCCTTTCCTTATTCCCTTGCCCCCATTCCCTTGCCTTTCTCTTGCCCGCGTGGGAGACAAGAACGTCGCAAGGGAATGGGGGCAGGGGAATGGGAAAACCAGTTCGGGCCAGAAGAATCCGCCTGCAACTAATGTGGTGCGGGGTCGGGCCTTGCCTGTCCCGTGGTGTCGGTTGGGCCGGGGAGGCCGGGGCCGCCGGCGGCGGTGTAGCCGTGGCTGGCGCCGGAGGCGTCGGGGCTGACCGACAGCGCGCAGGGGCCGGCTCATGCCTCGCCCCGGGCCTCGGACCAGGTGCGTAGCTGCCCTGGCTCGACGATCCAGAGCTCGCCGGCAGGGTCGCGCTGCTCAAGCTCATCCGCAAGCTGTCGGACAAGCCTCAAGACGGCGCCCAACCGCAGGCGGGGATGCCTGAGGACAATGATGCCGGACCCGCCTGCGGGCGGGTACGCAAAGGGGTTGGCGAAGTGGAGGTTGAGGGTCAGCAGACAGCGCTGTTCCCGTTCGCAGAGCTCCGCGATCCGCTCGTCGCTGGCGCCGCGCATTCCCTCGTCGAGCACGGTGTCCGCCTCGTGCCCCCGCTCTCTCAGCAGTACGGCAGCGTCAGGCGGCATGTTCTCATCCAGTTTGAACGTGAGCCGAGGAGTAGACTTGCCCATTGGTTTCCCGAGCGCCCCGCGTGGGTCGTGCCCCCTGGGTCAAAGCCGTGCAACGGGTCGGGTCAGGCGCCGACGCCGGCCGGGATCACCCTCTCCCGAGCGAGCTCCGCGGCGTAGCGCATCGCGGCGCGCACGTCCTCACGCTCCAGAGTCGGGTACGCGGCAAGAATGTCCTCCTCGCTGTCGCCGTTGGCCAGGTAGTCCACGAGCAGCGACACCATGATCCTCGTGCCCCGGATGCAGGCCTGTCCGCCGCATACGCGCGGGTCAATGGAGATTCGGTTTTGCCAGCTCCGCTTCTTCATTGGGACCCAACCTCCTGTTCTCGCCGTCAGCGGGCTCAGCCGGCCGGCGCTCCCTCTGCCTTTTCTCTTTGAATCATTGTAGCGCACTGCCCCAGCAGAATCCACAGGCGCAATGCTCCCCGCTTTGTCCTCGGGGTGCGCCTTCGCCCAACTACCGCGTACCAATGGTGTCGGTGGGGCCGGGGAGGCCGGGGCCGCCGGCGGCGGTGTAGCCGTGGCTGGCGCCGGTCTTGTCGGGGCTGACCCAGAAGGCGTAGAGGCTCCCGCTCCTGAGATGGAAGCGGAAGCGGATGGGTTTGCGGGAGTCGCGGGGCAGAGACGCCCCGCCTACGAGGGCGGAGAGGTCGTCGGCGCCTTTCCAGGTCACGGGTAGGCAGGTGGAATCGCGGGGCAGGGATGCCCCGCCTACAGTGCAGTTCTCGCGGGTGAAGGGGGCGATGGGTTTGCCGTCTGCGCCCAGGACTTCGGCGCGGAAGTCGCCCTTCGGGCAGGCGAGGTTGACGAAGAGGTGCTTGCCCTTGAAGCTGACGGGGCGGGTCGTCAGCGTGCCGCCCTTCTCGTCGGCATCCATCGAGGCGAAGCCGTCGCGGCGGAGGAAGGCCAGGCCGGTCGAGGCATCGGCGTCCCACTGCCCCTTCGGCTTGGCGCGGCCGGTGAAGTAGAAGAAGAGGCGGTCGCCGACGACGAGGCAGCCGCCGCCGACGGATTGGACGTTGCCCATGTTCCACGCGGTCTCGGTCTCGTTGACCTCGAGGAAGCGTGTGCGGTCGGGACGGCTCCAGTGGAAGCCGTCGCGCGAGTAGCCGAGGAGGACTTCGTTGCGCTTCTGCATGGAGAGGCGGCCGCAGTCGCCGTTGTTCGGGCCTTGCCAGATGACGAAGAGGCCGAGCATGAGGCTTTCGTACGGCGTGGCATCAAGGTTGTAGAGCTGGGGCGCGAGGCCGCTCCACTGCTTGTTGGGGTTGCGTGGGTCGTCCTTCTCGCCTGACACCCAGTTCACGCGGGCGGTCGCGACCTTGGCCACGGCGGCGCGGGGGTCGGGGTCTTCGGTGTAGGCGCGTGCGCGTCCGCCCCAGTTGACGCGCTCGCTGATGACCCACACCTTGCGGAAGGGATTGTAGAACACAGTCGTGCGGTCGCCGCCGATGGCCTGCGAGGCCACGGGGTCGCTCCAGCGCAGCCCGTTGGTGCTCACCCGCATGACGAGCCGCCAGCCCTTCCCATCGCTCTCGGTGGCGAAGTACTTGAACCGCTCACTTGATTTAGAGTCTTTGGCGTCGCTATCGAGCCACACGAGGGTGGTGTCGTGGCGCGGGTTCTTCGGGTCGAGGCCGGGGGCGAAGAGGAAGTTGGTGCCGGGCTGGAAGTCGAGCGTCGGCTTCTCCCACGCGATGCCGTCCTTGCTCGTCGCGTAGCACACGGTTGCGAGGTATCCGCCGCAGTACCACATCTTGAACAGCTTGTCCTGCGGGTCGAACCAGGCTCCGCCGCTGAAGGGCGCGGCGAACCAGCCACGATTCTTATTCTCCCACGGCTGGTCCGGCTTCACCACGGGATTGTCCTTGCAATACTCCACGCGGTGAAACGTCCGCTTCA
>VGYW01000275.1 GCA_016872875.1 Planctomycetota bacterium
ACACCCCCTGAATCTGCCGCACCGTTGGCTCGTACCCGCTCATGGGCTACCCTCCGGGAAGGGGCTGCTCGACCGCTGCTGCCGCGCAGAGCATACCCTGGAATGGCCCCCATGTCAAGCGAAATGCAGACTATTTATTGGTGTTATCTATGAATCCCACTCCTCCCCCATTCCTGCCCCTGAAACCCACCTTTCTGCCCGTTTCACGCAATACGTGATCTGAGTTCTGTTCATGTACTTGCTCAGCTCCTCCCAGCGGACCCCGGGGGTGCGGCCGTCGAGCCAGATGAACTGCTGCCGCGAGTCGTAGCTCGCCTTGGTGCCTTGGAGGGTGAAGTAGGTGGTCGACACCACGGGGCGGGGCGAGCACATGTCGAACCGCAGGTCAATCAGCGCCCCCTTCGCCGTGCGAATCAGCGTGGTCGTGGAGTCGGGCAACTGGAAGCGAATCGCCCGGGCCGCGTGGCCCTCGGGGAAACGCTTCGCCACGTAGTCGGTCAGCGCGGATGACTTTGTGCCCGATGCCACAAGCGAGACCATTCTGTCGCCGCGGTTTATCCCCAGCCACTGGGCGACAGGGCCGAGGGAGTGGGTGGGGTAGACGTTTCCGCAGCAGTCGCGCGCCATCTCGCCGCGCCAGGTGAGCGAGCCGTCGCCCTGGAAGAGGAGCGAGCGGCAGTCGTGAACGTAGCCGCACTCGGCAAAGGTGAGCTCCCCGAAGAGCCCCTTCTGGATCATGTTCATGACCATCAGGGTGTGGTACCAGTAGCAGCAGTTTTCGGCGAGCATGTAGACCTTGCCCGTCTCCTCGGCGGCGCGGACGATGCCCCAGCACTCCTCCACCGTCATTGCGGCGGCCACCTCGCTGAGGGCGTGCTTGCCCGCGCGGAGCGCCGCGATGGACATCTCGGCGTGGACCTGCATCGGCGTCGTCACCAGCACCGCCCCCAGGTCGTCACGCTTCAGCATCCGCAGGTAGTCCTTCGGGCCGTCCTGATAGGCATCGGGCTTCTTGCCGCCCGCCTTCTCCACGATGCCCGTGCCGCGTGCGACGGCGGCGGGGGCGATGTCGCAGAGCGCCGGCACCTCCACCCCTGCCTTGAGCGCCACGCCCAGCAGGTAGGAGCCCCTGCCGCCGACGCCGATCACCCCGAGCCGCACGGGCTTGGGCTTTGCCTCCTCCGCTGCCACGGCGGGCAGCCCGGCCGCCAGGCCAGCCGCGGCGCCGGCCGTCGCCCCCGCCTTCAGAAACTCGCGCCGCCCGACCCCGCTTCCCATCGCCTGCCTCCTTGCTCGTGAAGTGAACCGCCCTCATCCTGGCCGCCCCAATGCTACACCGCGGCAGGCTCCCGCGCAAGAGGCCGCGGTGGTGCCGTGGCCCCCCAGCGGCCGCCACGGCCCGCCGCACGGGGCGCGCCGAGCAGAATTACGGAGTTGAACAACTCCGTAATTCTCGTCAGGAACACCTGTCCGTGGCCATCCCTGTGGGTGTGGCGTCTCCACCCCCACGCGGGGCGCGGAGGCCCCGCCCACATTCGGTGGGAACCGTGGCAAGGCACTCAGGGTCCGGAGTGGTGCCGTGGCCCCCCAGCGGCCGCCACGGCCCGCCGCACGGGGCGCGCCGAGCAGAATTACGGAGTTGAACAACTCCGTAATTCTCGTCAGCGCTGCCCGTCGCCGCAGCCGAAGGGGATCTGGAAGTCCAATACTCAATATCCAACTCTCAATACTCGATGTCCAAGTGAGACGATCGGGGCGGCATTCTCTCTTCCGCTTGGCCATTGAAGATTGGGTCCGCCACGCCTTCATCCTCTCAGACAGCGGGCGCGGCAAGGTGCTGAGGTTCGACGCCGATGGCAAGCTGGTCTGGGAGTGCGACGCGCCGAACTCCTACGACTGCCAGCTCCTGGCCAACGGGAACGTGGCCTTCGCCTGCCGCGTCCAGGGCCGCGACCGCGGCGTCCGCGAGGTCACGCCCGACAGGAAGGTGGTCTGGGAATACAAGGCCACGGGCGAGGTCTTCGCCTGCCAGCGTCTGGCCGACGGCAACACGCTCGTGGGCGAGTGCACGAACGCCCGCCTCGTGGAGGTCGCGCCCGACGGCAAGCTGGCGAAGGAGCTCAAGGTCAAGTGCAAGGCCGCCGGCCACGGCTGCATGCGCATGGCCCGCAAGACCACGGCCGGCACCTACATGGTCGGCCACCCGGGCGACCGCATGGTCCGC
Source organism: Planctomycetota bacterium (assembly GCA_016872875.1). The sequence continues at coordinate 2,225 of VGYW01000275.1, forward strand.
GAGTACAGCGCAGCGGGCGAAGTGCTCCGCGAGATTCCCGCCCCCGGCCCGGCCTACGGCGTGCAGCTCCTCGACAACGGCAACGTGGTCTTCTCCTGCGCGCACTTCGTCATCGAGGTGGACAAGGCGGGCAAAGAGGTCTGGCGTCTCTCCGACAAGGAGGTGCCCGAGGTCGGCCCAAAGTGGCTCGCCTGCATCGCCCGGCTGCCGAACGGCAACACCGTGGTCGGCAACTGGCTCGGCCACGGCCAGGAGGGTGGAATGGCACTAACATGAGGGGTCGGCCAGCCCGCAGGGCGGCAGGAGGTGGCCACGGGCGTAGGCGAGCCCGTGAAGAAATGACACGGACCTACACGGACGGACACGGACACATGCCCATCGCCGAGGAATCCGCCCGTCCGTGCTTGTCCGTGGGCGTCCGTGTGATTTCCTCACAAGCGCGCAGCGTCCAAGAGTTGCGTTCCCACTCGGAGCGTGGGAACGAGTCTGAGATGGGGGTCGGGTGCCGCGGGCGGGTTCAGGCGATGGTCGGGGCGGTTTGCTGGAAGGCGCGGGTGGCGTCGAAGCCGCGGACACCCGCGGTGCAGCCGAAGGCCTGGACGCAGTGTGCGGCGACGGCGTTGCCGAAGCGCGCGCTCTCGACGAGGCTCCAGCCCCGGAGCCGCCCGCAGAGGAATCCCGCCACCCAGCAGTCGCCGGCCCCCGAGGTGTCCACGCACTTGACGCGGTAGGAGGGGACGTAGGCCTCCTCGCCGTTGCCGAAGACGTAGCTGCCCTTCGGCCCGAGCTTGACGGCGACGACGCCTACGCCGCGGCCGTGGAGCCGGCGGACGATCTCCTTCGGGTCGCTCGTGCCCGCCACGCGCTCCGCCTCCTCGATGGAGGGGAGGAACATGTCGAGGTGGGGCAGGCAGGGGCCGATCACCGGCGAGTAGTCGGCCACGCGGTTGTTGAACACAGTGTCCATGCACGTCGTCACGCCCGCGGCGCGGGCGGCCTGGAGGACGTGGGCGGTCTGCTCGCCGTCCAGGGTCGGCATCACCATCGTGCCCGCGACGTGGAGAATCTTGGCCCGCTTCACGATGTCGAGGTCAATGTCGCGCTCGCAGAGCGTGGCGTTGGCGCCCATCGTGTGGAGGAAGCGGCGCTGGCCGTCCGAGCCGACGATGACGAAGGTGAACGAGGTGGAGGCGGCAGGGTCCACCACCACGCCGCCGGGATCAATCCCGTGGCCGCGGAGGGTGTCGGTGACGAATGAGCCGAAGACGTCGCGGCCGACCTTTCCGACGACGCTCGCCTTGAGTCCGAGCTTTGCCATGGCGATGGCGGCGTTCGCGGCGCAGCCGCCGATGTGGAGCTCCATGTGGTCGAAGAGGCGCAGGCTGTTCGGCGGCGGCACCTCGTCAATCGGCGATCCGAACGCGTCGGCGACCAGAATCCCCAGGCAGCAGACGTCCATCAAAGGCTCCTGTTGTGCGCAGCACGCCCGGCCCCCCGCTGCTCAATCCTAGCACCGCGCCCTACGATGATCAAGCTCCACTGGGAGCGTGTCCAGGAATCCCCGTCGTCCGCGTTGCCGGCGTCAGCGGGCGGCGTCTGCCCCCTCTCCCAGAGGGAGAGGGAAACAGATACGCTTCATCTCTAGGCGGCCTCTGGCTACAACCGAAGCGCGGAAATGTCGAATACCGAATGACGAATGTCGAATGACGAACTCAGAACAGACACGCCGTGTCAGGCCAAAGTCAGTCGTTCGCGCCATTGTGTATCAACCCTGGGAGAGGGGGAGTTGATACACAATGGGAGAAACGGCCCCAGAAGGCTCAGGACCGCCTTGCGCCATTGTGTATCAACCTGGAAACGGGGGTGAGTTGACACACAATGATCCCGCGTGCGGCGGGCAAGCTAGTCGAAGCGTAAAGTGCCGAAACCACGGCAGTTATGGAAGTTCGGGCCTGAGGCGGGGGACCAGGCCCAGTGGGTGGCGGGGGCGTCGTCGTAGTCTATGCGGTAGAGGTTGCCGTGCCAGAGCGCGCCGCGGGTGGGCGGGACGCCGCCCAGGCCGCGCATGAGGGCGAAGGGGATGAAGCACTCGGCGGTCCAGCCCTCGACGGCGGCCATCGGGGCCTTCGGGCCGCCGCGGACGGCGGTGGCCCGGCGGACCCGCCGCGCGCCCTCGTAGTGCCAGGGCCGCCAGCCCATGAATATCCCACCCTGGTTGGGGATTAGGAGGGGGAGCTCGACGCCAAGCGGCGAGAGCTCGTACTCGAAGTAGAGCACTTGCCGCGGGTCGGGCCAGAGGAACACCTCCACCACGTCCTCCTCGTAGATGTCGTCGAAGTCCTCCGCCGCCGTGCAGGCCAGGCGGCGGTCCTCGCAGTCGAACAGGAAGTACATCCCGGTGTCGGAGTAGAGGGTCTTGGCGCGGGAGCGGTAGGGCGCGGTTCCGCTGACGTGGGTGAGGGGGAGCCAGTCGGCCTTCGCCCACTCGCCCGCGGCGCCGTCGCCCGCCAGCGCGAAGTCGGCCGTCCGCCGCACCGAGGCCATTGCGGTGGTCATCTGCACTTCTCTATCGTCGTCCTCGTCCCTTGTCCTCGACCTCGACTCTTCTTCGCTTCCCCGAGAAGATCGAGGACGAGGGACGAGGACGAGGGACGAGGACGAGGACGAGGACGACGGTCAGTCGAGCGTCTGGATGCGCCAGTTTCGGACGAGGAGCTGGGCGTTGTAGGTGGTGAGCTCGATCTTCGTGACGGGGTGGGGGCGGGGCGCGGTGGCGGAGAGCTCCTTGCCGTTGAAGGCGTAGCGCATGTCCTTGTCGCCGATGGTCACCTTGAGCTGGTTCCAGGTGCGCGGCTTGATCGCGTGCTGGTAGCCGGCCAGGCTCCCGTCCCCGCGGCGGCCCGCCACGTAGTCGCTCCCGGCCGTGTCCGGGTGGGCCTTGAGGGCCATGACCTGCGCCTGGTCCACCATGATGGTGGCGCCCCAGGCGTTGGGGTCGCGGTCCAGCACGCAGAGGTCGCAGGCTATCTCGAGCTTGGCGGCCTCCTTCGGAGGTGCGAAGATGAGCTTCGCGGCGTCCTGCACCGAAGCCATCTTCACGATGTTGTCCGGGAGCACGCGCCAGCAGTTGGCGGGCGTGGCCTCCCGCACGCCAAGCCGCTCTAGGGCGGCGTCGAGGTCGGCCACGGGGGTGGCCGACAGCACCTTCTCGTCGAGGTTGTCCTTCGATTCGGGGAAGGCTGGCGCCTGCCAGGGCCAGTTGACGATGACGTAGATGGCGAGGATGATGAGGATGGGCACCATGCTGAGGACGCCCATCGGGATCTTGTGGTACCAGGCCTTCAGGATTTCGGCCTCCTTGCGGATGACCGCGAAGCGCCCGCGGATGCGGCGGCGGTCTTCGGCGGAGAGCTCCTTTGGTGGCCTCGCGGCCTCCTCGGGCGGCGCCTGGTAGCCCACGGGCGCGGGCGGCTGGAAGCGCTCGTAGCCGAACCACGCCAGGCCGCTGTCCAGCCCGTCGTAGTTGGGAGGCGGGGGCGGGGGCTCGGGCTTCGGCGGCTCCTCGGCGGGTGCCGCCGGGGCCTCGGGGGCGGCTTGCGCGCCCGTGGCCTCGGGGGCCGCCGGCTCCGTTGCGGCTTCAGGGGGCTTCTCGCCCGCGCCTTCGGGCTTCTCCTCCGCCGGTGGCTCGGGAGCCGGCTTCTCCGGGGTTGGCTGGGACGGCGTCGCGCCCGAAGCGGGTTGCTCGGCCTGGTCCTTCTCGTCGCCCATGCAAGACTCCAATTGCCTGCTCTGAACGCGGATCGGCTTCAGCGAATCAGCCGCGGATTATAGCAGCGGGGCAGACCAGTTGTCAAAGCGGGGTCATGCTGACACGCCCCCGGCTCGCGGGCCTGGTGGTTTGCAGCCCTGCAAGGGCGGCATGGGATAGCCCAGGGCGGAGCGGAGCGAAGCCCTGGGAGGGGCCGGCCACCCATGCGAAGCCCTGAAGGGGCGGGATAGCCTGCCACGCGGGGCCTATGCCGCCCCTACAGGGCTACCATCCCTAGGCCCCACAACCCAGGGCTTCGCTCCGCTCCGCCCTGGGCTGTACCATGACGCCCTTCCAGGGCTGAAACCGGGGAGGGCACAAACCGGGGGCATGTCAGAAGGTCATGTCGAAGGCTCTGCACTTCTCTGCTCGTCCTCGTCCTCGTCCCTCGTCCTCGTCCCTCGTCCTCGATCTTCCTGGCGTGGGGGAAGATGAGAGTCGAGGACGAGGACGACGGACGAGGGACGAGGACGATTGGGACACCTCATGGCTGGCAGGCTTGGGCCTCTTCGATCATGGCTAGCATGTTCTCGAGCGGCACGTCGGCCTGGAGGGTGATGCCGGATTCGAGGATGTAGCCGCCGCCCTCGCCCATGAGGCGCTTGAGGCGGCGGACCGCGGAGCGGACCTCGGCGGGCGAGCCGCCGGCCAGGAGGCGCTGGGTGCCCAGGCCGCCGCAGAAGCTCAGGCGCCGCCCGAACTCCCGCTTGAGCTCGCCCACGTCCATCGCCTCGGGCTGGATGGGGTGCAGGATGTCGAGCCCGAGGTCCACGAGGTCGGGGACGATGGGGCGGACGTTGCCGCAGGAGTGGAGGAAGACGGTCTTGCCCGCGGCCCGCGCGCTGGCGAAGACGCGTGCGAGGTGCGGGCGGACGAAGCGCCGCCAGGCATCGGGCGCGATGAGCATCGCACGCTGCGTGCCGTAGTCGTCGCTGAGCGCCACGCCGTCAAATGCGAACCGCCGAATCAGGGTGTCCAGCGTGCCCAGAACGAAGGCGGCGATTCCATCGAGGAGTTCCTCCACGAAGCGCGGCTCGAGGGCGAGCCAGAGGAGGAGGTTCTCCATGCCGCACAGAAAGGTCGCCCGCTCCCAGAGGTCGCCGATCCAGAGGATGGTGTAGTTCGCGCGGTTGCGTTCGCACCAGGCGTCGAGGCCCTCGAAGCGATAGGCGGCGGCGGGGTCGGGGAAGGCGTAGCCGGCCAAGCTGGGCGTCGTGATGGGCGGTGCGACGGGCGAGCCGCGGTCCAGCTCGCTCGTCGTCCAGCCAACTCCCCACTCGTCGCGTGCGAGGGGGCCGAACTGCTGCGGCGAGGCGTAGAGCGGCTTGATCGAATTCGTCCCCCGCATCCGCAGCGGCAGGCCGAGGACCTCCTCGATCTCCCCCGGCCCATAGTGCTCCGCCAGCTTGCGCCGCGCGGGGGGCGAGAGCGAGAGGTTGAACGGCACGGCCAGCCCGCCCTCGTGGCGCAGGACGCGAGCCACCCATTCCCGGTTGGTCATCCCGTGAGCCCTTCGAGGATGAATGGATGGGTGGATGTGTGGATGAATGAAAGAGAAGTCGGCCTGGAGATTCCTTCATTCATCCAATCATCCATCCATCCAATCATCCTCTTTGGTTGCGTCTAGCGGTCACCTTCGGTAAGGGGTCGGCTTGGAGCGCGTGGATTTCGTCGGCGAACTCCGCGATCTCCTCGGGGGTCATGCCGAGGCGCGGGGAGACGTAGTCGGGCATGTTGCGCACGTAGGGGCAGTCGGGCGGGAACACCCCGAGGCGGACGCCCATCTCGACCGGCATGCAGTCGGGATTCACCTCGTGGCGCCGCTCGTAGACCGTGCAGAGGCGGGTCGCCACGTCGAGATACGGGCAGGGGAAGGGGGTGTAGACGATCTCGCCCTTGATGATGAGCTTTGCGTAGCAGCAGCGCCCGCACTTCCGGCACGGGTCGGCCTCTGGCATCGTTGCTTCCATCCGTGTGAATGCTGCCATCTGCCGTCTGTCCTCTGCCGTCTGTCGTCTGCCGTCTGCCCTCTGATTCCTACGGCGGCGGCTGGCCGGGCCAGGCGGCTCGGCGCGTGGCGATGAAGGTCGGCGTGGTGGTTAGCGAGACGAGGAAGAGGCCGCCTTGCGCCCTGACGGCCTTCGGCGGCTGGCCGCGGCGGAAGACGCGCGCCTCCTGGGCGTTGAGGCGCAGTTGCACCGTCTCCTCGCCCGCGAGCTTGTAGACGGCGAGGATGTCCTCCTGACGGGTGCGGAAGAGGTGGGCGACGGCGTCGGAGCCGGTAAGGGTGAGGCGGGCGACCGGCTCGGCCTCGGCGGCCGGGCCGAGGAGTTCGGCCAGCCAAGCGGCCTGCTCGCGGAGCTGCTCGGCGAGGCGGAGGAGGGCGGGGGCGGAGTCGCCGGGCGCCCCGCGGCCTGCGACCCAGAGGAGGATGCGGCGGGCCTTGCGCCACTTGGTGCAGGCGAGGTTGAGCTGGGGCAGGGCCTCGCCCGGCTCGGCGAGGCCGGCGTAGTAGGCCAGCGCGCCCTCCTGCACCGAGGCGAGCGCGCCCAGGAGCGCCCTGAACATGTAGATGGCCTCGGAGATGCGCTCGGAGCGCTGTGCGGCGGGCGCGGCCTCGAAGAGCGGACCCTCCCAGGGGGGCGAGACGGTGCCGAGTGCCTCGCGGAAGGCGGCGTGGACGGGTTCGATGCGAGCCTGGAGGCCGCGGAGCTTCTGCCCCTGGCCCTTGAGGTCCTTCACCTGGGCGGCGATGGCGGCGCTGGCGGCCCGTGCGCGGAGCGCCGCCCAGTTGCACGCCAGGTCGCCTTCCTCCGCGGGCAGGAGTATGGGCACGCCGAGGCCGAACGGCCTGGGCGCAGCGGCCAGGATATCCGCGTCCAGCCGGTCGCTCTCAAGGATCGCCTTGGCCAGCTTGTCGGCGGCCTCGCCCTCGCACAGGGTGGCGGCCCAGGCGCGGAAGTGGGCCTCGGGGGTGAGGGACCTGTCCCAGGCGAAGCGCGCGAGGAACGACGCCCGCGCGCCGGCTCCCCGCCGCCAGGGGAGCGCGATGGTGTCGGCTTTCGCGGCCAGCAGCTTCGCGGCCGCCTCAGCCGCCTCCTCCACCCGCGCGAGGCCGAGGAAGTCGCCGGGGTCCTCGAGCACCTCGATGACTTGGCCAGTGCCACGGTCGGCTTGTCCGACCGTGGGGGCACGGCTGGGCAAGCCAGCCGTGGCACACGCGGGCGGCGCGGCGCGGCACAGCTTGCCATCGGGCGCGCGGCGGGCGAATGTGAGGGCGATGCCGCGCCGCCGCGCGTAGTCGGCCAGCACCCCCAGCCCCCGCTGGTGCGCCAGGTAGGCCTCCGCAAGGCAAGAGTAGGGCGGGTCAATCTCGAAGGGGAACAGAGCCGCGCGCGAACGCTTCGGCTCGTAGCCGAACGTCGCGTCGAGGCCGTCGAGGGGGAAGACGACCTCGCTGAAGCGGTTCTTCGCCGCGAGGTCAATCATGGAGAGCCAGTGCCACTGGGAGGCCCGGACGGCGGGCGGCTGCCCCGGCCCGGCCGCCTCTGGCGCCGCGGCCACGAGGAGGCGGTGCGCGAAGAGCGGGGTCCGAGCCTCGTCGAGGTCAGGCACGCGGAAGGGCGCGCGCGGGGGGAGGCGCGCTCCCTGCATGGAGAAGCGCACGCCGTAGCGTTCGAGGAGCGCGTAGACGCCGTAGACGACGCCACGGGGGGCGGTGGCGGCGACGAGGATGGCCGGGCGGTCGGCGTGGCGCAGGCTCTTGAGGAGGTAGCCGTCGCCGCCGAGCTCGCGGAGGCGGCCCTCGAGGCCCGCCTGGCGGACCAGTTCCGCGGCCAGCTTGTTGTTCCGCGCCGTGCCCACGACGATGAGCGGCTGCCCCGCCGGCAGCGGCTCCTCCGCGTCGGGCTCGCGCGGCTCGATGTTCGCGTCGCTGAACTGCGCCAGGTACGAGCGGAGCTCGAGCGCCGCGAGGCGTTCCACCTCGCCGTCGGGCGTGTCGGCGGAGAGCGCCATCACGGCGTTGCCGGGCGGGGCGAAGTCGTAGCCGAGGTCGAGGAGCGACTCGGGCGGGCCTTCGAGCCACTTGCCGATGTCCACGCGGACCGCCGAGCCGTCGTCGCAGAGGAGGCTGAGCGAGCGCTTCTCGGGGGGCCAGGTGGCCCAGGGCGGCTCGGAGGGGCCGAAGAGGCGCACGCGGGCAGCCGTGGCCTCGCCGGGCGCCAGCGCGGGCAGCCGCTGCCGCTCGCGGAAGGTGTCGAAGCGCACCTCGAGCGTGGCTCGCGCCCCCTCCCCGCGGTAGTTCTCCACGTGGGCGACGAGCCAGGTGGCGTCCTTCCCGCGCTCGACCTCCACGAAGGCGAGCTCGAGCGGGTGGGCGAAGTCGAGGCTCTGGAGGCGGATGACGGGGCCTGGGGGCCGCTGCCCTTCCTCCGCCTGGCCCGGCGGCGCCTGAAGCACGCCGCGGAGCTTCAGCGGCGCACCTGTCCACGCCCTGAGGCCCGCGGGCACGTCGGCGGTCCGGGCGACGGCGCTCCCCCCGCCGCAGAGGGGGAAGTGGCAAGTGTCCTTGCCAATCCGAAGCTCTCCCCTGAGGTCCAGGCACGCCCGCTCGGCCACGAGGGTCTTCCCCACGTAGTCGGCAGCGTGGGCCGCGAGCTCGTCGGCCACCTCGTGGGTCCAGACGGGCACGACGATGGTCTTCCTGCCGAGCTGGTGGCGGAGCGAGTGGACCTCGGGCGGCACGTCGCGCCGCGGAACGCAGCCGAAGCCGCACGCCGCGATGCCCAGGGCCGCCCACGCTCCCAGTCTCATCCTCGTGGCCTCCATCGTCGCAACCTTCCAGTGCCTTCAGACCTGCCCAGGCCTCATTATACCTTGCCCTCGTGCCGGCCTGCAAACCCGGCCCCCGGTTGTGAGTATGGCCCCCGGTTCCGGCGATCTTCTTCGGCTCCGAAGCTCCGAAAGGAGCGTACTATAACAGCCCAGGGCGAAGCCCTGGGAGAGAGAGGCGGCCGCCCAGATTGAGCCCTGTAGGGGCGTACTGGCCGCTCTGGGCAGCATGTGGCGCCCAGACAACATAGTACGCCCTTTCAGGGCTGGTCTACCCATCGCTCCCTTCCCAGGGCTTCGCCCTGATCTTTGCCCACATCTTCTGGGGGCTGGGGTTTAGCCCCCCAATGGGGGCGTTTGAGCCGTAGCCCAGGGCGACCGAAGGGAGCCCTGGGAAAAGGCCCCGCCAGCGTAGAGCCCCCGAAGCGGGGCGATTCAATGGGCGTGAAACGCCCCCTTCGGGGGCTTGGATG
>VGYW01000276.1 GCA_016872875.1 Planctomycetota bacterium
TCCTCGACAACCAGATGTGCACCGAGGGCCAGGAGCCGCTCGTCCGCTACACGCCAGAGGTCTGCTTCCCTGAGACCGAGGGCTGGCCTCGCACGTACTTCAACAGCCCCTACCCCCTCGCCGAGCGCTACTATCTCGTCTCCTGGAGCCCCTTCCCCATCCAGGGCGAGGGCAGCCGCAACAACACCAACTGCCTGGGCCTCTACCTCGCCGACGCCTTCGGGAACCTCGAGCTCCTCTACCGCGACCCCGCGATCTCCGCCGAGTTCCCACTCCCGCTCGCCCCGCGCCCGAAGCCCCACCAGCTCCCCCAGATGGCCGCCGACGGCAAGACCGATGAGGCGCGTTTCATGGTCCTCGACGTCCACCGCGGCCTCCCTGGCATCGAGCGCGGCGCCGTCAAGCGCATCCGCGTCGTCGCAGTCCCCGCCAAGACCCAGCCCGAGATGAACAGCCCGAACCTCGGCCTCACGAGCGAGGACCCCGGCAAGCTCGTCCTCGGCACCGCGCCTGTGGAGGCCGACGGCTCGGCCCACTTCCGCGTGCCCGCGGGCGTCAACGTCTTCTTCCAGGCCCTCGACGCCGACGGCATGGCCCTTCAGACGATGCGCACGATCACCTACGCCCAGCCAGGCCAGACCCTCGCCTGCATCGGCTGCCACGAGCACCGCGGCGAGGCGCCCAGGAACATCCTCGCCTCGGCCCTCACCCGCGAGCCGTCCAAGCTCGCCCCCGGCCCCGAAGGCTCCTGGCCCCTCCGCTTCGACAAGCTGGTGCAGCCCGTGCTCGACGCCAATTGCGTCAAGTGCCACAGCCCGGCGGGCAAGCCCGAGGCCGCGAAGAAGCTAGTCCTCACCGCCCCTGGCGCCTACGACGCCCTCGTCAAGCACCCCGCCCTCCAGATGGGCGGCCTCGTGAGCCGTGACTACAGCGGCGGCTACTCGCAGGTTGGCTTCGGCATCGCCCGCTCAAGCCCCCTCCTTGCCATGGTCCGCAAGGGCCACAACGACGTGAAGCTCGACGCCCCCTCCCTCGACCGCCTCATCACCTGGCTCGACACCTACGCCCAGCGCCAGGGCCACTTCAGTCCCGAGCAAGAGCGCCACCTCGAGCAGCTCCGCCTCCGCTCCGCCCCGCTGCTTGCCGAGAAGCCGTGAGGAAGCGGTGTTTCGTGTTCGGTGATAGGTGTTCGGGGTAAGACGCCGCGGTGGAGTGCTGGGCCGCCCTCGGCGTCCCTCTTGTCCCTGTGGTCCCTGTTGTCCCTTTCGTCCCTTCTGTCCCTTCCCCCTCGACTGCCGCCCCGCCGCGCACCCTCTTAGGGATTTGGGCAACAGGCCCTGTCGGCATGGCACCCCGCCCCCCGCAAGGAAGCAGCGTCAAGGTGCCTGGCCCCTTGCTGTTGCGCGCCAGGGGATCACCTCGGGCGGCCAAGCCCTGCCTGAGCCAACTCAGTACAACGCCCCACAAACAAGGGGACAGAATCGCGGGCACTTCGCTCTCTTGCTCCCAAAGGGAGCACCGTGGGTAGCCGGCGGCTTCAGCCGCCGGACTCGTGCGCCAGAAGTAGGGAAGTCCCGAAGGGACGGCAGATATACGCGCCGGGCCGTCTCCCGTGGGCTACTGCCGTCCCTTCGGGACTGGGCTGTGCGTGCGCCCCCGCCCGGCGGCTGAAGCCGCCGGCTACCCACTGCCGTCCCTTCGGGACTGCGGCCTTGACCCCTTATCCGTGGGGCGTTGTACTCAGTTGCCTGGCCGCAGGAACCAGCCCTTGGCGCAGGGGTCGGACTTGAGGAGGCCGAGGAGGAGGCGAGCGACCTTTTCGCGGCCGGAGGGGCTGGGGTGGGTGCCGTCGCCCCCGAGGTCCTCGCGCTGCCACACCGACCCGTCGCTCTTGCGGGGCGTGACGCCGTCGCCCCAGAGGTAAGGCCCCCAGAGGAGGAGGGGCGCCTTGACCGGGCCTTTGGCCGCGTCCCAGTTGAGCTTCGCGTCGCCCCTCATCTGGTCCTGGATGAGGCCGCGGACGGCGAAGGCGCTCTCGTAGGCGTAGGGCTCGGGGTTCAGCGGCGTGGCCGCGTAGCCGGCGTAGATGCGGCTGGAGAGGAACGCCAGCAGCAGGTTGGGGTAGCGCTCGCGGGCGATGTTGAGGGAGGCGAGGATGTGGCCCTTGAGCTCGTCAGCGTGCTTCGGGAACTCGCCATACCGGGCCGGCCCGATGCGCGCGTGCTTCATCCAGACGGCCTGGACCTGCTGGGGTGTGACGGCTGCGGCGCGGAGGCGGTCCTCGGCCACCCGCCAAGCCGGCATGTCATTCGTGCTCCAGCGGGCGGCGTCCTGCCCCCCCTGAGCGCCGTCCACGATTGCGAGCAGGGGGGACTTCGCAGGGTCCTTGTCGGCCAGCTCCTTGAACTTCGAGAACTCCTGGGTGGTGTTGGACATGCCGATGGAGAGGAGGACGATTCTGCCGTCGGGGGCCGGCTTGCCCTGGGGGTCGAGTGGGCGAATCTTCGCGGCCTCCGCGAGCGCGGCCTTGAGGTGTTCGTCGGGCGGGGTGTTGCGTCCGCCGCCATAGAGGCCGCCGTCCTCGCCCTTGTACCTATCTTGGGCCGTCATCTGGTCGAGCGGCGCGAGGCCGGTGGAGGGCTTGGCCTGTGGCGCGGGGCCTTTTGGCCGTCCCTCTCTGCCCTTCGCCGCCTTCGCGCGCTCCAGGTAGGCGTTCTCCTCCGCCGTGAGGGCCTCGCCGCGGCGCGACCTCTGGTAGAGCTCCCGCGCGCGGTTCCAGTCTATCTCCTCCGTCGCCTTCTCCTCGGCAAAGCCCTGCAATGCTGCCCCCAGGGCCAGCCACACGGCCACGAGAATCGCCCACCCCGACGCCCGACATAGCAGCTTCATAGATTCGCCTCCATTGATGCGCGGACATGTTGGTAGTGCGGGCTTCAGCCCGTCTCGTAGCGCCAGCGTCCCGCTGGCCCTCTGCCGCCGGGACGGCGGCGTTACCCAGAGACGGCCTGAAGGCCGCACTACGAGCGTGATGCTACCACTTTCCCACTCGCGTAACAAGCTCTCCCGACCCAGAACGCGCGAGGGGCAGGCGCGGCGCCTGCCCCCTTGCGTGTGGTTTCCGGCGCGTCGCGTCAGACGCGTGGCCCGAGGCCGGCTCTTGGGCCTCTGCCGGCGCGGCGCTCGCGGACCTCCTGGAGCTTGGCGCGCAGCGCGGCGAGGGCAGCGGTGAGCTCCTCGCGCGAGAGCTTGCCGTCGCCGTCCTTGTCGAAGCGCTCCACGATGCGCTCCCGAATCCTGCCGCGGATGCCGCCGCCGGGGCCGGGGGGCGGGGCCTGCTCGTCGGCCGCGAGGGCCGGCAAGGCGAGGCACACGATTCCTGCGATCACAACCAGCTTCTTCATCTTCCGTCTCCTTTCCTCTGAGGGTTTCGCTGTTGCTCAGCGGCCGCGCTTGCCGCCGGTGCTGCGCTTGGCGGTGGGGGGCTTTGGGCGGCCGCCGAAGATGTCGTGGTCGTCCGCGTAGCTCGGCTTCCACTGCTTGGTGCCGCCGGAGTAGGTGCGGGCGCCGTCGTGGGTCACGGTGTTCCCGCTGCGGGTCCAGGTGTCGTCGCGGGCCACGCTCCTGCCGCCGGAGCCGGTGGAGGTGCCCTCGCGGGTCACGGTGTTGCCGTTGCGGGCGAAGGTGTCCTGGCTTGTGACGCTCTTGCCGCCGGAGGTGGTGGTCTGGCCGTCGCGGGTCACGGTGTTGCCGTCTTTCTTCCAGGTGACGTCCTGCTCGACGGTCTTCCCGCCAGGGCCGGTGACGGTGGTGTCGCGTGTGACGGTGTTGCCTTCCCTGGTGGTCGTGCCCTCGATGGTGGCGGTCTTGCCGCCGGGGCCGGTCACGGAGCCGTCGCGCGTGATTGTGTTGCCCTCGCGGGTCCAGGTGTCCTCGCGGGTGACGGTCTTGCCGGCTGGGCCGGTGACGGCGCCGCTGGCGTTGAGGGTGGCCGGCTCGTCGGGGAGGTCGTACTCCTCGTGGAGGGCCTTGAGGCGTTCGGAGGTGCCTGGGCGCTTCTCTTCGATCTTCGAGCGGAAGCTTTCGGGGAGAGCCTGCCAGGCTTGGCGAGCCTTCGCCACGGCGGCGAGAGCGGCCTCGCGGTTGGCCGCGTCCTTGGCCGCGAAGAAGTCGGCCACGGCCTGCCGCAGCGTGGCGATCTGCCCCTGGGTCTCCTTGAGCTTCTCGGCGACCCGCTCCTTGATCTTCTCGCGCCAGGTGCCCTCGGCGTTGGCCAGTGTCGCGAGGCTCAACACAACCGTTGCGGAAGCCAGCACACTCCTCAGCCGCATCTCTGGTCTCCTTTCCGCTGCCTCTCACACAAGTTGTTTGTCCGACACAGGTTACGATTCTCAGCGGCTGCCCGTCACCGCCTCGACACTCGTGAGAGGAGCAATCGCCGTGCCAGTTCATTTCCCCTTTTCTACGACCAGGCATCCGACGTCGTTGGGCCCGAGTTCGAGGGAGATGATGGCGTGGTTGCCCTCGCGGCGGATGGCGGCGGGGCGCTCGCGCCACTCGTCGTGATATGTCGCCCCCGTCTCGTACGGCACACGCAGCACTTCGCCCCGCACGGTGCGGTGGCGGGCGTTGTAGAGGGTGTAGACGGTCTTGCCCGCGACGGGGAACTTGTTGGCCCATACGCCGCCCATCTCGGTGGGGACAAGCGGCACGGGCTCGAGGCTCGTGAAGGCGTCCTTGTGCTTGCGCAGGACGCGGTAGCACCGGCGGATGGCCTCGCGAGTCTCCGGCTCGAACCAGTCGGGCGGGCCTTCGAGCCAGATGGCCTCGCCGTTGAAGAAGACCCACTTGACGCCGGTAGCCCAACTGCCCGTGGGCTTGTCGCACACGAGGATTTCGATGGTCTTGAAGTCGGGGAAGGCGAAGCGGGCCATGTTGATCGGCACGAGGGTCTGGGTCCGCCTCGCCTCGCTCATCGCATACGTGAAGCTGCCGTCCTGGAACGGCGTCGTAACGTCAACGGGCGTCTCCTCGGTGTAGATTGCGACGCCCGGCCTGGCCTTCTCCACCCGCTCGCGGATGAGCTTCGTTGTCTCGCGCTCGGTGGCGGCGGGGCAACTGGGCGTGGGATGGCCGTGCTTGTCCGAATAGCAGTCCTTCCACGGGTCTGCGAAGCCGAACTGGTCAATGTACATGCCGTCCACGCCCAGCTCTTTCACCTTCGTCTCGTAGGTCGAGGCCTGGACTTCGCACCAGGCGGGGACGCCTGGGCAGACCATCATCTCCTCGTTGCCGGGCCACCAGAGCGGCTTGCCGTCGCGGGTGATGATCTGCCAGTCCTTGCCGTGGGCCTGTCCGAGCTTGCCCCTGGCCGTGAGCAGATAGCCCTCGATGTAGAGGCCAACCGGCACGCCCTGCTTCTGGACCCCCTCGATGGCCTTTCGCAGCGCGTCGCGTCCGCCCTTGATGTAATCGTAGGGCGAGTAGTCCCCCGTCCGCCCATAGATTCGCCCGTAAGGCCCGCAGTTCCCCCAGTCGAAGAGGTGCAGGTAGTCAATCCCCCCGAACTCCCGCTTCGCCTCCTCCACCGCCCGTTCCAGGTGCAGCTCGCCCGTCTTCGCGTCGTAGAGCGGGTCAAGCCAGTGCAGGAACCGCTGGCGGAAGTTGAAGATTTCGCGGAACCATTGCTTCCGTGGCAAAAGGGGCTTCAGCGACTCCTTGACCGAGGCGCGATAGGCATCGAAGTCGCGACGCCAGTTGCTATCGCTCAGGCGGATCCACCTTGCCGGACCTGCTGAGCTCTCGCCGGGCCGCAGGGTGCGCGGGAAGCGGACCGCGGCCGCTGCGAACGCGGCCGCCTCATCGCGGGCCTCGGGAAAAGCGCCCTTCTCGGCCGTGCGGGCGGTGAGGGCCGCGGCGGCGAAGGCGGCTTGCCTGGAGGCGTCGCGGAGGACGACGGCCTTGAGGGGCTTGGAGGGGTCGGCGGCGGCGACGAGGACCTGGGGGCCGGGGCCGATGCCGAATTGCCTGGTGGCGGCGTTGAGCGGGAGGCATTCGTCGGCCGTGCCGTCGGCGTATTCGAGGCGCAGGCGGAAGCGGTCGAGGTCGCGGATGGAGCGGAACTTGCCGCCGCCGAAGACCGGCTCCTCGGGGCCGACGAGAGCCGCCAGCAGCAAAAGATAGACCTCGCTGGCCTTGAGGCCGCAGGGGAAGCGAAGCTCGGCTTTCGCGCGAACGCCTGTGGCGGCAAGCCCCGTAACCTCCCGAAGGTTTGGAACCTTCGGGAGGTTAAGGGAGAACGGGATGCCGTGCATGGTGATCGTTGAATCACTGAACCAGTCGGCGAGGCGGAGGTGGCGGCGCCACTCGGCGCTGTCGCCCGTGCCCGCATCGCCGAGCGGGATGGCGGCGAAGCCGTCGAAGCGGGCGCCCGGCTGCCAGTCAATCGAATCGGAGAGCTTGGAGGGCTGGATGGCATTGACAAAGCGGATGTCGGCTACTTCTAACGTGGCACAGCCGCCCTCGGCTGTGAAGGGGGCAGCCTGGACCTGGAGTGCGAGTGCGCCGATGGCGGGGAAGCGGGCCGCTGCCTTGCGGATATCCACGGTAAGGGTGTGCCAGCGGCCATCGGAGACGAGCTCGGTGTCGGAGATGACGGGCGTGTAGTCGAGGCCGGCGGTGCGCGGCTTGCCGAGGACGCACAGGGCGTAGTCGCCCACGGGCCGCAGGCCCGTGCCACGATACCGCAGGGAGACATAGCGGTGCCCTTCCAGAGGGGCCGGCTCTGGCAGGTCCCACGACCATTTCATCCCTCTCGACGGCTCGGCGACGGCGAAGCGGGTGACTTCGCCCTTGCGCTCGACGGAGTGCTTGCCATCGGGGGCGGGGTTGGAGAGCCAGGCGGTGTGGGCGGCCCACTTCGCTTCGGCGAGGGGCGCAACCCAGTCGGGCTTGGGGGACGCGGCGGGGACGCGCTGGAGCACCTGGGCGTCCTTCGGCGGGTCGGGGTGGAAGGCCAGCCAGTCGAGCCAGAGCTTCGCGTTGCCCTTCTCGGTGGCCTGCACTTGCACGGCCAGGCCGTGGACGCCATCCGCTTCGGTGAGGGTGGAGACCTCCACCGCAACGGTGTGCCACTGTCCGTCGGCGATGGTATCGCAGAGGCGGAGGGCGTGGAGCTGTCTCCCCTGCACTGCGTCGTCGAGGTAGACGAGGTAGTCTTCGCTTTGGGTGTCGAGGCTTTCGGCCCGGTAGCGGAGGGCGAGCCAGGGGGTCTCGTCGAGAGAGACGAGGGGCATTGGTGCCGACCATTTCATCCCCTTTCGCGGCTCGTCGGCGCGGAAGCAGGCGGCCTGCCCGTCGCTCGTCACCGACGCGCTTGGCGATGGGTTGGCAAGCCAGGCGGCCTGCGCGGCCCAGCGCTCGGCCTTCTCGAACTCCTCGCGCCAGAGGAAATCATCCAGCTCGCCGCACACGCCCGCCGACAGGCCAATGGAGACAAGCAGAGATATTGCCAGGCATCGCATGGCCCCACACTCCTTCAAGGTGAACGCCATTGTCCTGCGATGGCGGGCGGGAGTCAAGAGCATTGCGCCTGTTTGACACCCCTTCCGGCCCACGCTATAATCACTTTCGGAGAGCAACGAGTGGAGCAAGGGAGTCCGAGCATGCAGAACGACGATGACGTGATAGCCGTAGAGGAGGCCCGCAGGCGCCACGCGGGCAAGTGGCTGGCCCTTAGGGTGGTCTCGCGGGATGCGAACCGTATGCCTGCCAATGTGCGCGTCGTTGCAGAGGCGGACACGCTTGAAGCCCTCTGCAAGAGGGCACGCCCCATCAACGGCCTCTACCTCACGTTCGCCGGCCCGATCGTCCCACCTGGTTGGGCATTTGTCTTCTCTTCCACCGGCCAGCGGCCGGGGTGCAGCTAGGGGTGGCGCATGCAACTACCGATCCGGCCGGGCGCGCCGATCCACCTCACTGCGCGGATGTTCGGCCCGGCAGGTGAGTGCGAGTTGGATGCCGTGCTCGACACGGGTTCGCTCTTTGTCACCATTCCTCCGGAGTGCGCGCAGGAACTCGGCTACGACCCCGAGAACGCCCCGCTTACCAAGGTCGTCACTGCCGGCGGCGTCATCCATGTTCCCCAGATCACCCTCGGCCGTTTGGTGGTGTGTGAGGAGTTCGAGGCGGCCAACATACCGGCGCTCTGTCTCAATGTCTCGGCCGCAGGCACCCGGTGCTTGCTCGGGCTGGCGTTCCTCTCCCGCCTGAACTTCTCGGTGGACAACAAGGCTGGCACACTGACTATCACAGACCCTTGACACGCGCGGGCCCCGCCCACCCCTGGATTCGTGGCGCAGTTCCCCTCATGAATCCACGCGCCTCGGTCTGACCAAGCCGGTCTTGCCCACCTCCTGGAGCGGCCATCCGGGCGTTTGACGCCACTTCCGGCCCACGCTATAATCACTTTCGGAGAGCAGCGAGCGGGACAAGGGAGCCTGAAGATGCCCAAGACAAATGGCGTGATGACGGTGGCCCAGGCGCGCAAGCGCTACGCGGGGAACTGGATGGCGCTGGAAGTGGTCTCGCGGGACAAGAACCAGTTCCCGAAGACGGTGCGCCTCATCGCGAAGGCGCGGGATCAGCGCGAGCTTCACGAGAAGGTGCGCACGTTCGCGAATAAGTATATCGCCTTTGCAGGCCCCGTCGCGCCCAAGGGGACGGTGGCGCTGTTTTGACGCCTGGGTTGTCCTAGACGCACCAGAGGATTGCATGGAAGTCCCGATCACCGCAGGCCGTATCATTCACGTGCCGGTCCAAGTTCTCGGACCTCTCGCTGTCAGTGAGATGGAGGCGGTCTTCGACACTGGCGCGGCCTTCGTGTTCCGCATCGTGATCGATCCCAGCAGACGGTTGCTCTCCATCACACGGCCCTGATTTGACGCCGGTTGCGGCCCACGCTATAATCACTCTTGGGGAGCGAGGAATGCGAAGTGGGGGCTTGACGATGGGCGAGAACAACGACGTGATGACGGTTGAGCAAGCGGAGAAGCGCCACGCTGGCAAGTGGCTCGCGCTGGAGGTCGTGTCCCGAGACAAGAACGGCTTCCCACACGAGGTGCGGTTCGTGGAGGAAGCCGATACCCAACCTGCTATCTTCGAGAAGACACGCGCTCTCAAAGATGTCTTCATTACCTTCGCTGGGCCTCTGGTCCCCCCGGGTTGGGAATTTGTCCTCTCTTCCCGCTGCTTGCCGCGGTAGGAAGCACCAGGCGGACGAATGGAAATCGCCGTATCGCCCGGATCCCCAGCGCGGCTCACTGTTCGAGTCTATGGGCCACACGGCGTCCGGGAGATTCCCGCTCTTCTCGACACGGGCGCGTCGGTATTCACGATCACCCCCGATGCCGCCATCGAGTTGGGGTATGATCTCCACCTCGCCCCGAAGGTCACAGTCGCAACCGCAAGCGGTCCCGCGGAGGCACCAAGGATATTGCTCTCCCGCGTTCAGGTGGGCGAATTCTGCTTTGAGGGTGTGCCGACCCTCTGCCTCAACGTGTCTTCACTGGGTGTTTCGCGCCTCTTGGGCATGAATATCCTTGCGCAGCTCAACGTGTTCCTGAACAACAAGACCGCGACCCTTTTGATCACCGATCCCTGAGAGCCGGGGTATGCAGCGCATACTGGATTCTGTCGAGCGGTTCTCCCCTGAGATACACGAGCGGGTGCTGGACCTCTGGCGCCGGGGCGTGGTGGAGATCGACCGGGAGGGGCAACGGGTCGCGCCGCGGGCCGAGCCGGGGCTGAGCGAGGAGGACCAGGCGGTTTTCGACCAGCTCGCCGCGGCGCTGGAGACGATTCGCGCCTTCCCCGAGCCGCCGGCAAGCCCCGACCCCGCTGGGCCGGTCTCCGTCATCCTCTGCGGCGGGCGCGGCACCCGCATGCGCTCGCGGGACAAGCATAAGGTCTGCTTCCCCGTGGCCGGCCGAGCCGCAATCAACCGCGCGATTGACGTCTACGGGCAGTGCGGGGTCCGCCGCCACGTCGTCGTGGTCGGCGTCCTCGGCGAACAGGTCGCCGCCGAAGTCCTCCGCGAGCACCCGCAGGGAGTCGAGTTCGTCTACCAGCTCAACCCGGTCGGCACGGGGAACGCCGCGAAGCAGGCCGCCTACCTCCTTGAACGCCAATACTACCAGGGCGAGGTGCTGGTGGTCGCGGGCGACAAGGTGATTGACCCGCGTGCCATCCGCAAGCTCATCCACGAGTTCCGGGAGCGGCACGCCGACCTGGCGGTCACGGTGTCGCCCAAGTCGCGCTGGGCGGAGAGCGGGCGCATGGTCTTCCGCCGCGACGGCTCGCTGTGCGGCACGGTGGAGGCGCGCGACATCGCCCGCGCCCGCACCCTCGCCCGCATCCTCCGCGAAAAAGCAGCGTCGCCCGAGCTGCGAAACGACTACCTCCTGCGCCTCGTCCGCGAGGCGGAGCCCCGCCCGGAGAAGGCGCGCCTCATGTTCGGCGAGCTGCTCGCACGGCTGGGATCCGAGCCAGAGACGCCCCTGCCCGCCCTCCGCTCACTCATCCGCCCGGAGCAAACCCGTTTCGCCATCGCCGAGGCCGACGGCTCACAGACCCTCCTCACCGCCGACCAGCTCGAGGAGACGGCCTCGAAGGTCAACGTGTCGGTCTACATGTTCAAGGCCCGCGCTTTCTACGAGGCCCTCCGCCGCATCAGCGCCGACAACGCCCAGAAGGAGGAATACCTCACCGACGCCGTGGGCATCCTGGCCAACGCCCGCAACCCCGACGGCACGCTCCGCTACAAGCTCATCACGGTGGACGTTGACGACCCGAACTGGGTTCTGGCGTTCAACAACCCCGAGGAGCTGCTCGACATCGAGGACTACCTCCGGCGCCAGGAGGCGATTGCGAAGGGCGTCGAGCTCCACGAGCCCGCCCCCCGCCCGCGCCGCACCGTCGAGGAATGGCTCCACATCCTCGACGCCGACGATCCGGCGCTGCGGCGCCGCTTCACCGAAATCTACGGCCCAGACCCCGCCCTCCACGAGGAACGCCGCCGCGCCTACCGCGAGACACTCCTCGAGTTCGCCCGCGTCTACGGCACCGACAGCCGCGTCCTCATCATCCGCTCCCCCGGGCGCGTGAACCTCATGGGCCGCCACGTGGACCACCGCGGCGGACACAACAACCTCGTGGCCATC
>VGYW01000277.1 GCA_016872875.1 Planctomycetota bacterium
CACAGCCGTGTCCAAGTCGGGGCCGCGCCGCACTGCGCGCCGAACGACCGCGAGCTTGACGATGCGGGCTCTGGCCAGATAATTACAGAGTCATATGACTCTGCAATTATCTCACGGGAGCATGCCGATGACCAAGGCCGTCGTTGGGGCCACCCGCACAGCCGTGTCCAAGTCGCGGTCGCGCCGCACTGCGCGCCGAACGACCGCGAGCTTGACGATGCGGGCTCTGGCCAGATAATTGCAGAGTCATATGACTCTGCAATTATCTCAGGGGAGCGCACGGAAAGGCGATACCATCGTTGGGGCGGCCCGAGCGGTCGTGTCCAAGGCGCGCCTGCGCGTCACTGCTCGCGGAAGGGCGGCCCGCTCGCTGATCGAGGCCCTATCGAGAGAAATGAGGCGAGAGGCGTTCAGTAGACCTCGACGTCGCGGAGGAGGGAGACGGCGATGATTTCTGCGGTGCGGACCTTGGCGCCCCGGCGATTGGTGCGGAGGCCGAGCTTGTGCGACTCCATGATGTAGTGGTCTTTGGTCGAGCTGGCGTCGGAGGTGTCGTGAACGTCCACGTTTTCGAGGGTGAGGAAGTCGTTGGCGATGGCGGTGAGGGTGCCGAGGATGATGTAGGAGGAGCGGGTGTCAATGACCACCTGCTGGCCGAGGTAGGGTTCGAGGGAGCTGGGGGGCTGGGGCGCGCTCATTGGGGCTGGGCCTCGCTCGTGCTCGTCCTCGTCCTCGTCGTCGGTTTTCCTGACTTCCCTCCCCTGCGATGGGGATTCGGCGACGAGGACGACGACGACGACGACGATTCAGGGCTGGATGAGCTTTTCGATTGCGTCGGCGATGCGGCGGTGGGCCGCCTCGTTGGGGTTGTCGAGGTAGATGCCCTTGGCGTCGGGCGCCGCGTACACGGAGTCCAACCAGTCGTCCTGGCCCTTGGCCAGGAGGGTGTCGAGGTCGAGGAAGTCGACATGGTGCTCCCGTGCGAGCTTTTCGACGCCTTCGTTGTAGAGGCGTGAGACGCGGACGTTTCGGGGGCATGGGGGCGGGGAGACGATGAGGATTTTGATGGAGTCGCTGACGGAGCGGACGGCGTCAATCATGAGGTCGAAGGAGCGCGTGAAGTCGCGGTCGCCAACGGCCTGCTGGACGTCGGCGAGGCCGGGGCTGAGGACCACGATGTGGGGCGGGGGCTTGACGAGCTGGATGCTCTGGGCGAAGAGGGCGACGTCGGCGAGGGTGGGGAGGAGGCCCGAGTGGCGCTCGACGAACTGGAACGGGCGCTTGGCCTTGGTGAGCCGCTCTTCGAGCGCCGTCACGTAGTCGGCGAATGCCTTCCCTGGGAGGGTCGGGTTGGCCATGCGGTCGCCGAAGAGGAGGACGCGGGTGCGGTTGGCGAAGAGCTCGCGTCCTGCGCGGATGAAGACCCATTTGAGGTGGCGCTCGGGGTCTTCGGTTTCGGCGGAGAGCATGATGCGGCGGCCGTCGCCGTCGTGGAGGGAGCCGAGGCCGCGCTGGAGGGTATTGAGGTCGCATTCCGCAGCGGGCTTCCAGCCCTCAAGGGAACCGGCGAAGAGGATTTCGGACTTCGGATTTCGGATTTCGGACTTGCCGCCCGGCGGTGTGGCGGGGGAGAGGCGGGTGAGGGCGACGTCGCGGACGGCGGCCTGGGTGTTGAGGGAGGTGTGGAGGCCGAAGGGCTTCATGGCGTCGAAGGCGAGTGGGAGGGTGTTCTGGGCGGCGGCGCGGGGGATGTCAGTGACCTTGCGGTCGTCGAGCCAGGCCTCGACGCGGCCCTCGGAGACTCGGAGGCGGAGCGCGTACCAGCGGCCTTGCTCGAAGGCGATGTCCCACGCCCTGGGGCGAAGGGTGCAGAGGGCGCTGCCGACGGGGAAGGTGAGGCAGGGGAGTTCGCGCCCGGCGCGGCGCTGGGCGTGGAGGACCACCTCGTAGTTCATGGTGGGGAAGTCGGCTCCGGCGTAGGCGACGCCGGTGTAGGGGCCGCCCGGCCCGAGGATGAGCTGGCCGCCCTCGATTGCGGGCACGCCGCGGCGGGTGAGGCCGTTGAAGGGGACGACGCGCGCCGCGGCGTCGAGGACGCGCTGGCCGCCGATCAGGATGTCGAGCTCGATGAGGGCCGTCTTGTCCTCGAGGGCCTTCATGTCGAGCGGGATGACGCAGAAGTTCTCGTTCTTGCCCTCGATCGGGATGTCCTGGTTGACGATGATCTGCTTGTCGTCGCGGGTTTCGAGTCGGGCGATGGCGCGGACGACGACTGGGCTGAAGGCGGCGTTGCGGAGGCGGACGGCGATGCTGGTGCGTTCGTCGTAGTAGACGATGTTGGCGAAGCTGACGATTTCGAGGGAGAGGTTGAGCTTCTCGGAGGGCCGGGGCTCGCAGACGGCCACCTGCGTGTACTGGGCGAAGGGCTTGCCGTCGCGCGTGGCTTCGAGGGTCACGTTGAAGGGCGCGGCGCCGTCGGCGGAGGCGACCTCATAGAGGTGTCCGGGCGCCGGCCCTGCGCCCTGGGAGCCGTCGCCGAAGGTCCAGCGATAGGCGGCCGCGTCGTCGCCCCCGGCGGGCGGCAGGGCCAGGAAGCGGACGAACTGGAAGCGCTTGCCCTTCTCGGCGACGACGGAGAGCGGGCCGAGCTTGTAGGAGAGGCAGAGCTGCGGGCCGCCGTCGCGGGTCTCGAAGCCCACGACCTCGGCCCCGACGCGAGTGAGGAAGAAGCTGGGGGGCACGGGGGTGAAGACCGTGGCGTTGATGGGCTGCCAGCCGAGGCGGGTGAGGTGGGCCTTGGCCGTCTCGACGGCGCAGAAGAGGAGGTGGTGGTAGCCCTCGGCGAGCTCGATCTTGCCGCGGTGCTCGAAGTTGCCCGCCACCTGGTAGAAGAAGCTGGCGCGCTGGGCCATCATCTTGCCGTCTATGAAGAGATAGGCCGGCGCACTGGAGTCCACCGAGAAGCGGTACAGGCCCGGCAGATCGCAACGGAAGAAGCTCTCGTAGACGCTCACGTGGTAGTCGGCGTCGTAGCCGAGGGGGTTGCCCGGCCCACTGATGGAGGAGAGGGAGTGGGAGCCGACGTAGGCGGGGCTGCTGCGCATCGCGGCGCGGAGGCGGTCAACCGGGATGAGGCGATAGGTTCCGCGCGCCTCTTCCAGCAGGTTGAGGAGCGCCCCGTCGGTGACGCGCCAGCCGTACATCGCCACTGGCGGCACCGAGGCGGTCCAGCGCGGCGCCTCCCCCTCGGGCTTGGGGTTGCCGTAGTAGATGAAGTAGTCGGCAGAGGCCAGGACCTCCGACTCGACCGGGACGCCCTGGGCGATGTTGGGGGTGGACTTTTCGAGGACGCGGGCGGTGGAGGCCTTGTCCTGGACCGCCTGGACTTCGAGGGTAGCGATGCGGACGCCGCCGGCGAGGGCGTAGAAGCGGGTTCGCGGGGCCACCGCCTTGTCGCGCCCGACGCTGAGCGTGACGGTGGCGGTGCCGTTCTGGATGGGGGAGGCGAGCTGGCCGGCGATGGTGCGGCGGGCGGGAAAGGTCACGCGGACCAGGCCGCGGGCGTCCGGCTCCGCGGCCGCGCAGGGGAGCACGTTGCCGCCGGAGTCGAGCACGCGGACCTCGCGCTGTGCAGGGGCCGAGAGCTTCACCTCGCAGGGGATGAGGGCTTCGGCGGCCATCGTGTCCTCGGCCCCCGCCGCGGGCGGCCTGTAGCGGAAGCCGAGCGGCTCGCAGGGCGCCAGCCGCACCCGCACCCGCTTGCGGTGCGACCAGGCAGGGTTCCACCAATCTCCGGCAGCGAAGAGGTGAGAGGCACAGGCCAGGATGAGGCACAGGGTGCGGACAATTGCGGATTGCGGATTGCGGATTGCGGATTGGGAAGATTGAAATCCGAAATCCGAAATCCGAAATCCGAAATCTCTCTTCATGGGGCTTCCCTCATTCCTTGCCCTTGGCCGAAGCGTCCAGCCCGTGGATGGTTTTCTCCCACTTGAAGGGGTTGTGGAAGAGCTGGATGAAGCCCTTCCAGGCGCCGAGGCTGATGAGCACCCAGTAGAAGGGGGAGAGGATGGCGTAGGGGATGAGCCTGTAAAGCCGGCGCCGCATGCAGGCCCAGATGTGCATCAGCACGAAGAAGAAGTTGGCCAGGAACAGCGCCGCGGTGATGTAGAAGAAGAGCTGCGACCAGGTGTTCCAGAAGGGGTTCCCGCGCGGGTCGGCGAACCACATCTGCCACACCCACGGGCCGTCCCAGTTGAGCCAGCGGTCCCAGGGCCACTTGCCGGCGACGAACTTGGCCTGGAAGACCCTCACGGCGTCCCACGACCAGCCGCTCAGCGACAGGTCGTGGACCCAGCACGCCGCGTAGAAGAGCAGCAGGAGCCAGAAGATGGGGTTCAGGATGAGCATGAGGGAGAGGCCGCCGACCGACGTGAGGAAGCCAAAGGTGCCCGCGACGCCGAGGCGCCAGAATGCCTTGAAGGGGTTGCGAATGTGGACCAGGTGGGTCTGGATGTAACCCTTGACCCAGCGCGAGCGCTGCCGCACCCAGTTCCACAGGCGCGAGTTCGCCTCCTCCCACGTCGTCGAGTCGAGCACCTCGGTCCGGTAGCCCATCTTGTGGAGGCGGATGCCCAGGTCGCAGTCCTCCGCCACGTTGAAGGGGTCCCAGCCCCCGATCTTCTTCAGCACGTCGGTCCTGAAGTGGTTGGATGTGCCGCCGAGCGGGATGGGGCTTCCCAGGCGGTGGATGCCGGGCAGGAACAGGTCGAACCAGGTGCTGTACTCCATCGTGAACCACTTGGTCAGCAGGTTCTGGTCGGTGTTGTAGTAGTTCAGCTTGGCCTGGAGGCAGACGGTCTGCGAGCGGCGCATGAGGAGACGCGAGACGACGCCGCGCGGGGCGTTGGCCCGCCTGAAGGCCACGATGGCCTTCTTGAGCTGGTCGTGCTCGGGGCGGTCCTCGGCGTCGTAGATCACGAGGTATTCGCCCTTGGCGCGCTCGAGGCCGTGGTTGCAGGCCTTCGGCTTCGTCTTCGGCTTGCAATCGGGCACCACCACCATCTCGTAGTTGGCCGGCAGGCCCGCCCGGCGGCACACGTCCAGCGTCCCCTTGTCGTCCGCCTCCAGGAGCAGCTTCACGTCCAGCTTCTCCTGCGGGTAGTCGAGCCGGCGGATGTAGCGGATGATCTTGCTCGCCACCTCGGTCTCGTGGTAGAGCGGCACGAGGATGGTGTAGACGGGGAGCTCGTCGTCCTTGAGGGCCGCAACCTCGGCCGGCGTCACCCGTATCTCGCCGGGATTGACCATCGAGAGGACCACGGCCACCATCTTGTAGGCGATCACGATGAGGTAGAAAGCGCAGAAGACGTGGAGCACGTGGAGGAAGCGGAGCGGGTGCCAGTTGAAGACGTAGAGCGCCGCGAGCACGATGGCCAGATACCAGAGCTTCTGATACCAGGCGACCACGCGGTTGGCCGCCTCGCGGGGGTGGCGGGCCGCGAAGTTGCGCACCGTGTGGTCGGGGTGGCAGAGGCCGAAGGCCTTGTCCCACCTCGCCCGGCGGAACTCGGTGATGGGGAACAACACGAACCACAAGGGGATTAGCAGGGGATAGAGGGGCAGTTTCCACCAGCGGAAGGCCAGGATGGAGCCAGGGCGCGGCCCCATCGGGCCGCCCTCGACGGGAGCGAGGGACACCCTGACGATGGGCGCGCCCCCCTCGCGCGGCAGCTCGATGACGGAGGAGCCAGTGCCCGCCTGGCCTTCGGGGATGATGCGGTGCGGCGTGTCCTCCGCCGCAACGAACCGCAGCACCGTGTGGCCCGCGCGGATCGTGTCCTCGTGGGCCAGCGTCACGATCCCCTCGATCCGCCGATCGTTCACATACGTGCCGTTCGCGCTCCCCAGGTCCTCAAGCAGGTACTCGGTTCCGTCGTGGTAGATGGAGAAGTGGTTTCGGGAGGCCAGTTCGTCGAGCACCACGAAGCTAGCGTCGGAGCCGCGTCCCACCACGATGCGCGACCGCGGCGGGATGGCGAAGGGCGACTCCGGCTCCACCTTCGCCCCCGAGACCAGGAACAGCTTGGCCGGCATGACCCTTCGCCCTTCCTATGCCGCTCGCCTCCGGGCGCACTGTGCGACTGTGGGGGGGATTATACTGTATGCCCGCGCGCCAAGTCAAGGAGCCTATGCCACTCCTCCTCTTCAATCGTCCTCGTCCTCGTCCCTCGTCCTCGATTCTCCTCGCTCGCGCGACGCGGCGAGTCGAGGACGAGGACGATGACGACGGACGAGGACGATCAGAGGACAAGGAAGGCTTCGCCGCGTGCGGCGGAGTATGGCCCCCAATCCGGGTAGGGTTCTTCGGCGCCGAAGCTCCGAACGGAGCGTGCTATAGCAGCCCAGGGCGAAGCCCTGGGACAGGCGGGCGGCCAGATTCAGCCCTGTAGGGGCGTACTACTCGCCCTGGGCACGATGTGGCGCCCGGAACCGCATAGTACGCCCTCTCAGGGCTGGCCCACCTACCGCCCCCTTCCCAGGGCTTCGCCCTGGGCTGCTATAGCACGCCCCTGTCGGGGCTCCGGAGTAGTTCACCAGAATTGGGGGCCATGCTCGCGTGCCGCGAGCCCGTTTGCTGCGCCGCTCCCCGGTTGCTAGAATGCTGAAGCCACATTACCCACTTCTTAAGGAGCATGGCGATGTCCACCCCGCTCTCGCGCCGCGGATTCCTCAAGACAAGCGCTGCCGCGGCCACGCTGACCATTCTGCCCGCGGGCCGCGCCCGCACATTCGCGGCCAACGAGACCATCGGCCTCGGCATCGTCGGCGTCGGCGGCATGGGCGGCGGAAACCGCAGGCACCTTGCCGGCCTGCCGGGAACCGCCATTGTTGGCCTGTGCGACGTTGACAGCAAACGCCTCCCCGGAGCCGAGAAAGACCACCCGAAGGCCAAGAGCTTCGCCGACTACCGCAAGATGCTCGAGGAGGTGAAAGAGATTGACGCCGTGATGGTCTCGACCCCCGACCACCAGCACTACCCCGCCTCGATGCTCGCGATGAAGATGGGCAAGGCCGTGAGCACCGAGAAGCCCATGGCCCACAGCGTGTGGGAGGCCCGCCAGATGGCCCTCGCCGCCGCCAAGTACAAGGTCGCCACCCAGCACGACCACGAGGGCCACGCCTCCGAGGGGCTTCGCAAGGCCGTCGAATGGGTCCAGTCGGGCGCCATCGGCCAGGTCAAACAGGCCCACATCTGGACCGACCGCCCCATCTGGCCCCAGGGCCTCAAGGAGCGGCCGCCCACCAAGCCCGTGCCCGACGGCCTCGAATGGGACCTCTGGATCGGCCCGGCCCCCTACCGCGACTACCACGACCACCTCCACGCCTTCGCCTGGCGCGGCTGGTGGGACTTCGGCTGCGGGGCGCTCGGCGACATGGGCTGCCACTTCTGGGACTCCACGGTCTGGGCACTCAAGCTCGGCCACCCCGACACCATCGAGGCCGAGCAGGAGGGCAACTCCGAGGAGACCGGCCCCAACTGGGCGGTCTGCACCTACCAGTTCCCCGCCCGCGGCGAGCTCCCCGCCGTCACCGTCAAGTGGTGGGACGGCCGGAAGCCCGGCCCCGATGGCAAGAAGGTCCAGAACCTCCCGCCGCGTCCCCCCGAGCTCGAGCCCGACCGCAATCTGCCCTCCAACGGCTCGATGTTCATCGGCGACAAGGCCACCCTCGTCGTCGCCGACACCAACAGCCCGCGCATCGTGCCCGAGGCCAAGATGAAGGAGTTCAAGCAGCCCGCCCCCTTCCTCCCCCGCGCACCCAGGAACGACCACAAGCTCGACTGGCTCGAGGCCATCCGCACGGGGAAGCCGGCCGGCTCCGACTTCGCCGCCTACGGCGGCCACCTCGCCGAACTCGTCCTCCTCGGCAACGTCGCGGTCCGCGCCGGCAAGAAGCTCGAATGGGATGGCGTCAATCTCAAAGCCAAGAACTGCCCCGAGGCCGGCCGCTTCATCCGCCGCGAATACCGCAAGGGGTGGGACTTCGGGACGTGAGGCGTGGCGCGTGAGAAGAGACCTGCATGGCCCGTGTGCCCCGTGACCCGAAGATCTACCACATCACGCACGTGGATAATCTGGCCGAGATCGTGCGGGCCGGTTGCCTGTGGTCCGATGCGAAGCGGATTGAGCTGGGTCTCGGCAGCACGCTCGTCGGCATGTCGAATATCAAGGGGCGCCGACTGAGGCTCCCTGTCGCGTGTCACCCCGGCACGGCTGTGGGCGACTACGTGCCGTTCTACTTCTGCCCGCGGTCAATCATGCTCTACATCCTGTCGATGGGCAACCACCCAGAGCTGTCGTATCGGGGTGGCCAGCGCCCCATCGTCCACCTCGTTGCCGACCTTCGGGCGACCGTGGCTTGGGCAGAGGCCCAGGGGCATCGGTGGGCATTGAGCGATCGCAATGCCGGAACTCGCTATGCCAGGTTCTTCAATGGCCTGCGAGGCCTTGAAGAGATCAACTGGAACGCGGTCGGGGCGACAGACTTCCGCGACCCGGTGATCAGGGATGGCAAGCAGGCGGAGTTCCTGGTGCATGAGTTCTTCCCGTGGGAACTCGTCGAGGAGGTCGGCGTGATAGATGCCAGCGCGTTGAGGCAGGTGCAGGCCGTGCTTGCGGCTTCAGCCCACAAGCATGTACTCAGCCAGATTGAGGGGCACTTCATCAGCGGTTACGGTGATGCGGAGGACGACCCGGAGAAGCAGATCGAACTACACGCCGAGGCCGCTCGGCAGGCCGCTCTGTTCCTAGCAGACTACCCAGACACGGGTGAACGGTTCGACCGCGTCGTTGGGCTCATCGAAGGGTTTGAGACGCCGTTCGGCATGGAACTGCTCTCGACCGTCCATTGGGTCGCGACCCGTGAGGGCGCCTCGACGCCGAATGACGCAGTCGCGAAGACATATGCCTGGAACGAACGCAAACGGATGTTCCAGGAGGAGCACATCCAGATTGCCTGGGACGTTCTCCACCGAAAGGCTTGGCTGCCGCTGGTATGACAAGTGGGGAGGCGTGGTGCCCAGCGACGCGAGCTAGCTGAGTGGTTAGCGCCGTCTGACATCGTGATGACGCGCTACGGCGGCCACCTCGACGAACTCGTCCTCCTCGGAAACGTCGCGGTCCGCGCCGGCAAGAAGCTCGAATGGGATGGCGTCAACCTGAAGGCCAAGAACTGCCCCGAGGCCGGCCGCTTCATCCGCCGCGAGTACCGCAAGGGGTGGGACTTCGGGACGTGAATCGAGGCCCACCGGCTCACCGCAGTGAAGGTGGCGGTCTTCATCTCCGAAGATGACACGGACGGGGATGCCGATGTGATCGACGCGCTGTCCGGCAGCTTCTCCGTGAAGGTATGGGAGTCTAAGCTATTCGGGAGCTGGGCCTGGTTTGGCGAGTGCGAGGTCCCGCCTGACCACTGGTTCGGCTGCCTGCACGCCTATGTCGGGTAGCTCGATGACGGCGCAGTTTCTGCGGGCGGCCTCAGCAACTGCTGGGTTGCCTGCTCTTTTCCGGCCGCGGACGCGAGGGCGGATGGGATTGTAACCAATTGCTGGCTCAGCGGTTATGGCCTGGACAAGGCGGCGGCTTCGGAGCTCAGGCAGGTTTGGCACACGCCTTGCTCTAGCCTCCAGTGGTTCGAGACGAAGAAACCACAAGGAGGCGAGCGATGAAGACGAGCGACAAGGGGATCCTGGTGGCGGCCAGCGGCCTGATGGCGCTGCTTCTGGGCGTCGGGGTCACGGCCTTCGCCGGTTGCCTCCAGGGGCTGGCGGAGGGACTTCTCCAGTACTTCCTCGCGCGAGCGGCATTCTAGGGAAACCAAACGTTGTGCAAAGGAGCCGCACAATGAAGGCAGGAGGAAGCCCGATGGCAGCCAACCGCATCGCGCGCAAGGGCGGCACACGCAACCTGAACGGTTGGGAGCGAGGCGAGCTGGCCCGGTTCGAGTGCTCTTCGGAAGATGAGCTGGCGAGCTTCAGCGGCCAGGCGCTGGCGCTGTACCGAACCCTGATGCTGAAGTTCGCCTCGCTCGACAGCGTCACGCTTTCCGCGCCCTTCGCGCCGCGTACAAGTGTTCTTCGAGGCCGAGCTCACGGATGAGCTTGAGGAGGGTGTTCTCCGAGGAGCGGTCCCAGTGCCGGGCAATCTGGGCGATGTCCCCGTGGTAGTGGCCAATGAGGGCATGCAGGTACTCGCGCTTGGCATGGTCAATGTGGGCGGGCCACTGGTGGCTTTGCGTGCCGGGCGCCTGCGGCTGCGAGAGGGCCTGGCGGAGGCCGTCGGGGTCAATGACCGCACCCGTGCCGCGTGCCGCGTGCCGCGTGAGCGAAGTGTCGGAGGAGGCGACGGCGAGGCTGGCGAGCGGGGCGGGAAGGTCGGCGGGCTGGACCTCGGGCCCCTCCGCGAAGGCGAGCGCGTGGCGCAGGGCGTTCTCCAGCTCGCGGATGTTGCCGGGCCAGATGTGGGCGCGAAGGGCGGCCAGGGCCCTGTCGGCCAGGTGTATTTTTCCAAACAAACAAAACAAAAACGGGGTCGGGCGGGCGGGGAAGCCCCCCCCTAGCCCGCCCCCGTTTTGTTTTGTTGATTGGAAAAAACGCTGTCGCGTCACATTTGCCCCCTTTCGTCTCGCAAGGTGGCACGCTGTTTGCGTTGTTGCCAATCGGCAACATTTTCGGCCTCTAGTGTCACCAGAGTCGCCAGTGTGTGCACCTGTGTTCGAGCCCCCTAGCCCGCCCTCTGTCGGGGCTGATTCGCCCCTCTCCCACCCTGGTGCAACTCACGCCGCCACGGCTGACCGCCCGCTCCGCTTGCCGCTCCGCTAGGCCACACCCCGTCGCAAGGTGTGGTGCATCGATGGTGTGCCAGGTTGAAGCTCTGCGACGGATGAAGGTCGGGGGCGGGTCGCCAGGGTGTGGCCTGTGCCCGCTCGCCCCTTCTGCCAGGGGCGAGCTAGGCAAGCGGGTGCGGCAAGGCAGCGAGGTGCCGCACTCCGGCCGGGCGCAGGCCGCAGGGGTTGTCTTGGCCGCTCCGCTTCCTGCTGCCGCCCACGTTGTAGCGTCAGTGCTGCGACGGGGCTGCCCGCCGCCTGCCCGACGCGGCTCGCGGCGGGGGGGGCGGGAGGGGGGGCGGGCAGACGGGCCACAGGGGG
>VGYW01000278.1 GCA_016872875.1 Planctomycetota bacterium
GTCGAGGTAGTCGTCGAGGGAGCGGACGGCGGCGTTCGGCTCGAAGGGGGGGCGGCTGAGGGCCGGCCAGGCCTCGAGCTCGTAGGCGAGCGGCATCACGGGCGTCAGAAGCGGCGTGCCGCCGAGGTCGGTCGAGCCGCATTGGGTGAGGGCGGTGCGGATGTTGCAGGCGTCGCGCAGCACGCGCTCGTAGAGGCCGGGTGTGTTGGCCTGCTGCATCGCCGCCGAGATTGCCTCGCAAGTCCGCCCGTTGATGTCGTCGGCCCCGTAGAAGCGCTGGGCGGCGAGGAGCGCGGCCCTTGCGTAGGAGGCCCAGCGTATCTGCTCCCAGAAGGGCTCGAAGATGGCCCATCGCCGCGCGAGCGGGATGTCGCGGTTGTAGAGGCTCTGGTACTGCGCCTCGCTCATCCCCGCCACCGCCAGGTCGTGCCGCGTGTAGTGCGAGAACAGCGTGAAGACGTCCACCTGGGCGGCCACCCGCCCCTTCTCTGGCCCGAGGTGCTCGTGGCAGTCTATGATCTCGAGCCTCGACAGTTCCTTGAACAGCGCTGATTCAAGCTCGGAAAACATCACCTCTGGTCTCCTTCCAGAAAGAGCCGCTTGCCGAGCGAAGGCACGCTCCCATTCTAGCGACGGCCCACAGCTTGTCAAGGAGGGCTCATTCTCGTGCTCGTCGTCGTCCTCGTCGTCGTCGTCGAACCTCTTGGCCCCTCCTCATCAAGCATTCGAGAACGAGGACGAGGACGACGACGACGACGATTGGGAACCCCGACCTCAGGAGCAGACCGCGCTTGACTCTCTCGCCCGACTATTGTTTCATGGTGGGCAACGGGAGCGTTCGCGGGCATTCAGTTAGGAGACGGACGTGCAAGGGCATCTTCTCGACCGGCGCGGGTTCCTTCAGACGGCTGGCCTCGCCGCAGCCACTGCCACCCTGGGAAGCAGGCTCGCGCAGGCGGCACCCGCGGGGCCAACCGTGGCCATCGTGCGCGACAAGGCACAGAAGGCCATCGTTGAGAACAACGTAGACGCCGCCGTGGTGCAGAAGCTCGTGGACGCCGCGGTGATGAAGCTGTCGGGCAAGGACGACGTGGCGAAGGCCTGGGGCACCTACGTGGCGCCGAAGGACAAGGTGGCGATCAAGTTCAACGGCCTCTTCGCCCGCGCCACCACCCACCCGGAGGTCGTCGCAGCCGTCGCCAGCGGCCTCGTCAAGGCCGGAGTTGACCCCGCCAACATCGTGATCTTCGACCGTAACGACAAGGATTTCAAGACGTCGAACGTGAAGCTGAACCGCGAGGGCGCCGAGCCGAGGGCCTACGCCACGGAGAAAGACCTCGGCCCATCCGTCAAGGCCGGACCCGTCGAGACCAGGCTCTCGAACATCCTCCTCAACGCCGACGTGTTGATCAACCTGCCGATGATGAAGACGCACGTCCTCGCGGGGGTGAGCGGCGCGCTCAAGAACCACCTCGGCACCATCCCGAACGCCAACAACTTCCACCGCGACGGGCTGGCGTGCATCGCTGACCTCAACGCCCTCGAGCCGATCAAGGCCAAGACCCGCCTCTGCATCTGCGACGCCCTCTACGGCCTCTTCGACAAGGGGCCGCAGTTCAACCCCGCCTGCCGCTGGGACTACCACGGCGTCATCGCCTCCGTGGACCCCGTGGCGATGGACGCGGTACTGGCCGACATCATCAAGGCGAAGCGGGTGGAGAAGGGCCTGGCACCCTACCACAGCAAGATCGTGCACATCGAGCGCGCCGCCGAGCTCGGCCTCGGCATCGCCGACCTCACCAAGATCAACCGCCTCGAAGCCGAAATCTGACCTGCCCCCGCCGGCGGACCTCCCACGGGTCACGGAACCCGCGGAAACGCCGGCTAAGAAGGGCCGGGCGACCTGCGCAGATGCCAGGCGGCGTTGTGGGGAGCGCTGTCTGGGCCGACGGCGAGGGGGGCCGTCGGCGGGCCGAGGAGGACGGCTGAGCGGTCGCCCTCGATGACGATGGCGGAGTCTGGGCCTGGCCCGAGCGAAGCCGAGGGCTCGGCGCCTGTTTCGTTGTCGTGGAGGACGACGCCCTGGGTGCCCTCGGCGACGCGGATGGCGGCGGTGCGGGGGCTGGCGGGCTGGATGCGGTTTCGGAGGACATGGACGTCGGCGAGCGGCGCGGCGAGGTGGACCTCGGCCTCGCCGAGGCGCTGGCAGTTGCCCCCCACCTCGTTGCCCTCAAGCTGCACGCGGTTGCCGGCCATCACGCGGTCGTGCTGGCGGAAGAAGACGCCGCAGCCGCCGTTGTTGCGGACCGTGTTCCCGCGTATCAGGTGATCGGTGTCGCGTCCGCCGATGGAGATGCCGTGGCCGCCGTTGTCCTCGATCGTGCAGCCCTCGCAGAGGGAGAATGAGACTCGGAGGCAGTAGAAGATGCCGTCGGCGCCGTTCCTGCGGCAGAGGCAGTTGCGCAGCATGGGCCCGACGGAGCCGCTGCCTGGGTGGAGGCCGAGGCCGGAGTTGTCCGAGCAGGTGCAGTCCTCGATGAGCGTGCCCTCGCACTGCTGGAAGCTGATCCCATCGCCGTTGACGTTCGAGACATTGAGGTTGACGAGAGCGATGCGGTGGGACTGGAGGAGGAAGATTCCGCCGCCGCGGCAGCCGTTCAACACGTCGGGGTTCTGCGCGCGGTTGCCGTCAATCACCAGGTTGGAGACGGAGGCGTTCTCGACTCCCTCGGCGCGGATGACGGGGAAGAGGGAGAGGACGCGGGCGTTGGCGCCCCGCGAGTAGTCGTGGTTGAGCATGCGGCTGATGCCGAAACGGTCGCCGTCGCGCCAGGTGAGGGTGGCCTGGGTGTCGTAGAAGCCGCCGGCGCGCGAGTCGGTGACGAGGACGCCCATTCCGACGCGGAAGCGGTCGGGCTCGGCCAGCGACACGTCGAAGTGGCCGTAGCCGAGGTCGGCCGAGAGGTCGGAGCGGACCTCTGCGGCCTTGCGGAGCACGGTGTTCGGGCCGGCGCCGCTGACGTGGACGCCTGAGCGGAGGTGGAGCGAGTCGTGCATCGCGTAGATGCCGGGCGGCAGGAGCACGCTGCCGCCGCCCTTCGCGGCCATGTCGTCCACGGCCTGCTGAAGCGTCTGGTTGGTGGCGGGCGGGGCGCCGGGGTCCGTAGCGGCCATTGCGGGTTCTCCTTAGTTGCGGGTTCTTGTAGCGACAAGCGTCTCGCTCGTCGAGCCGCCGGAGAGGGCCGCAAGCGGGACGCTCGCGGCTACATCTGTTCAACGCAGGAAGAAGGGATTGGCCCAGGCGGAGCGGCCGGCCTGGTCGGTGCATTCTACGCGGACGTATCGCTCGGAGCCGCCGAGCTTGTGCTCGGCGCGGGTCAGCGGCGAGCCGTCCTCGTTGCGGACCTGCCGCCCAGAGGCCCCGTTGCAGATGAAGTTGATGCGCGCCACGGGGGAGGTGATGGCTACGACGCGGTTGTCTTCGAGCGCGACGGATTCGATGGCGGGGCCGCACGTGGCGTAGAAGCGACCGTGGATGAGAGCGTCCACGATGGCCTCGCGCGAGCGGTCGGCGGCCTTCACCATCACCCAGGCCTGGAAGGCGTCGCGGGTCGTGTGGTGGACGTCGTCCACGGCGAGGCCGAGGACGCGACGGCCCTGGGCCAGGAGGTCGTCCCACTGGACGGCAGAGGTTCCCTTTCCGATGCTGACCTCGCAGGTGGTGTTGAAGACCTCGATGCCGAGGGCGCCAGACACCACCTCCAGGTCCTTGATGTTCTGCCCTGTCCAG
Source organism: Planctomycetota bacterium (assembly GCA_016872875.1). The sequence continues at coordinate 3,791 of VGYW01000278.1, forward strand.
TACGGATGCGCGATGACGGCCTGGCCGCCGTGGTCAAGGATGGCGTCCACCACGGTCTGTATCTGCTTGGAGCGGGGGAGTGCGAAGCCCTCGGGCAGGTCGAGGCCGACGAGGTGGTATCCCGGCCCGCCGGTGGGGTTGGCGCAGACGACCTCGATGCCGCGGATGAGGATGAGGCCCTGGGCGTCAAGTGCCCGCAGGTCAGCCAGGTGGTCGTGGTCCGTCAGTGCCAGGAAGTCGTAGCCCCGCGCAGCGTAGGCGTCCACGCGCGCCTGCGGCGCGAGCGCGCCGTCCGACACGGTGGTGTGGGTGTGGAGGTTCCCTTTCATCCACTGGCCCTCGCACGCGAACGGGTCGTCGAACGTCATGGGCGTGTGTCTCCTTGGTACTCGAGGCGCAGGAGGAACATGTCGCTGCCTTTGTAGTAATTCTCCATGATTCTGTAGGAGGCCACAAACTTGGCGGCCTTGATGAGGCCGCCGCAGTCCTCCTTGATGCGCAGGAAATCGCCCGGCCGGACGAAGTCGCCGCGCCGGACCGGCCCCCAGTAACCCACGAAGTAGGTTGGGCGCCAGTGGTCCACCCTCTGGCGCAGGGCGGCGGGGGTCCGCCGCGCGGTGGAGAGCGGGCGGATGCGGTCGCCGTAGAGCGCGGCCACGTGGCCGAACTCGCCGAGGATGGCCACGTCGCGCCCCTCGGCGTCGAGCCGCCGCGCGATGTCGCGCGCCGAATCGAGCAGCGAGGCCTTGCCTTGCCTCGCCGCATAGCGGGCGAACGCAGGGCCCTGCGCTGCCACGTGCGCGCCCAGGAGCAGCAGGAGGAGTGCCACGCGGCGCCGCGCCGCCGCGTGGCCGATCAGGCTGACGACAAGGTACGCGGCCGGGAAGATGGTGAACTGCACCCACCGCGGGGGCTGGTAGTCGAAGAGGCCGAAGAAGAGCAGGCCCAGGGCGAGCCAGAGGGACATGGCGGCCAGGGGCCGCCCCGATTTCTGATTTCTGATTTCTGATTGCTGATTGGAAGCCGGAAAACGAAATCCCAGACCGCGCGCAAGGCAGGCGGCAAGGCCCAGGATGGCCGCGGCGGCGAGGGCCTGGCGCCAGGGCTCGGTGAGGTGGGTCCAGAGGAGGCCGGCCTCGTTGCCGAGGACGGAGATGACAGAGGCGGGCGCGAAGGTCTCCTCGATCAGCCCCCGGCACTCGGCGGCGTCCTTCGCTGCCCAACACATCAGCGCGAACTGGCCGGCGGCGAAGACGCACAGCGCCCCAAGGCCAGTCCCAACAATGCCGAGGGCCACGCTTCTTCGCCCTTGCCGGAGGGCCGCCCAGGCCTCCCAGGCCCAGAGGAGGGCGACGGCCCCGACGGCGTAGACGAAGGTCAGTTTGCACCAGAGCGCGAGCATGCCGCACGCGGCGCTCGCCGCCACCCCGCGCCGCCTTCCCCGCCAGACGACCCACGGCCAGAGCGCCAGGATGCTCAGGAGGTTGCCAAAAGGCTCCACGAAGGCGACACGCGAAAAAGCGTAGTCATCCAGCGCCGTGGCTACCAGGAGGCAGCAGATAAGCCCTTCGGTGCGGGCCATCCTCACGCGGCAGAGCTTGTAGAAGACGGCCATCGTGGCGGCCGAGGATGCCACACAGGCATAGCGCGTGGCCACGAGGACGTCGCGGAAGAGGCCCCCCAGCAGCAGGGTGACCCCGGTGAAGAGGGGCGCCACGTAGCCCCAGTTGAGGTCGTGCTCGCTCCGCAGGGCGCCGAAGGTGTGGTAGAGCTTGGCGGCCTTAAGGTAGCCGCCCTCGTCGGCCATCAGCGCCCCGCTCCACGACACGATGCCGCCGGGGGCGTCGAGGGTGATCCAGAGGAAGCGGCCGGCCACGAGCGCGATCAGCGCAGCGCCGAGGAACAGGTCGAGCCCGATTTCGGATTTCGGATTTCGGATTTCGGATTGCTGGCCCATCGCCTGCCCGTCTACACAAACGAGGGTGGCACAGGCTTCTAGCCTGTGGCCAATCGGAGCCAGCGGCCACTGTGGGCGGGGAGCTCGATAGGGTCGCCGAGCCCGAGCTGCTCCTGGGTGACGGCGTCGGCGGCGGAAGCGTAGGCGTAGTCGCGCGTGTCGAGATTCACTGTCGTCGCCGGGCCGTCGTTGATGAGGAAGTAGTGGTCGGCGGCGGGCGCGGCCAGGCGATAGGCGATGGCGCCGTCGCAGGCGTAGGGCGACCGGTTCTCGCCGAGCGCGTGCCGCACGAGCATCTCCTCCGCCACCACGTCGCCGGGCCGGAAGCACATCAGGCTGGCCTCGTAGCCGAGCACGAGAGCCGTCCCCCGCCCCAGGCGGTTTACGGCGATTGCGGGCGCGCCGCCGTCGTAGTGGGCGAGTGCTTCGGCCGAGGTGAGGCGCAGGTCGGCCACGAAGCCCTCGATGGCCACGCCCTCGATTGCGCGAGGGACGTTTGAGGCGAACTGGAAGTCGCGGATGACGCAGCCGAAGATGCCCTCGAAAACGCTCCCCTGTGCCGTGGGCAGGAGGCGGCCGAACTCGTCGTAGTAGGCGCCCGGCATGTCGAGCACGAGCCGGCCGCCGTCGGCCACGTAGTTGGAGAAGATGTCGAGCAGGTCGCTGCTGAGTGCAATGGCAGCAGGGAGGTAGATGACGCGGTAGCGGTGGGCCAGGCCCTTCCGAAGGTCGGTGGCGGTGACGTGTTCCCAGGGGACGTTGTGGTTGATGAGTGCGCGGCTGACGCCGACGCGTGCCTGGATGGGGAGGTGCTTGAACTTGTCGCGGCCCGAGACGCTGATGGCGGCCCAGGTCGCCTCGTTGTCGAAGTCCACGAACACGCCGACGAGCGGCTCCTTGTGGGCGGCCCAGAGTTCGTCGCGCCAGCGTCGGGCAGCCTGGCCGATGCGGCCGACCTGAATGGCGCGCGCCGTGGGCTTGCCGTCGCGGCCCAGGAGCGCGTACTCGCCGGCCTCCCAGCCGGCGCTCCGGCCGTTCCAGCACCAGTGGCCGAAGCCCTTGAAGCCGGCGGCAAGGTAGCTGAGCATGAGCTGCGTCATAACGCCGTCGTCCACCGTGAAGCCTGCGGTCTTCGCTGCCCCCTCCGGCTCCCAGCCCTTTCCGCCGCTCAGTTGTTGCGGGCCGCCCGTGGACTCCCAGGTCGCCGCCCAGCCACCCTTGAACCAGTCCTGGGCCAGCGACGCCTGCATGTAGACGGGGCGGACGACCTCGAAGTCCACCTCCTCGAAGTGCCACGAGAGGTGGATGGAGGGGTAGAAAGAGCCGGCGCGGGCCATCTCCTCGGCGATGCCCTCCATATCGGTGGCCCGCGCGGCGAATGGGAGGAAGAGGCCCATCTCGCCGCCGGCGCGGAGCGGCTCGTGTGGGTCGCGCTCCAGCGCGCGGTCCACCTTGCGGCGGAGCTTGGCGAGATACACGTCGGCCTTGAAGCGGATGGTGTCGCGGATGTGGCGGTATTCCTTCGGATTCACGTCGGAGATGCCCGCCTCGACGTCGCCCCAGGTGCGCCAGAGCGCCTTGCCCTCTGCGATGCCGGCGTGGTGCAGGTTCCAGGCCTCGTTGAGGGCCTTCACGGAGCCGTAGGCCCGCTTCAGCCACGCGGCGAAGTGCGGGACGGCGGCGGGGTCGAGCTTCATGTCGCAACTGAACGGTATGTTGGGCTCGTCGGCATCGTTCGCGGCAGCGTCCGCCAGGAGGTCAATGCGCTCGCGGAAGACCTTGGTCTGGTAGTCGAGGAACACCTTGTTGGTGCGGAGCTCGGCGATTGGGGTGTCGGGCGGGATGCCGAGCTCGTCGAGCAGCTCGGCGGTGATCGGCTCCCAGCCGCCCTCGTCGTACCACCAGGGGATGAGCCCCTCGTCGAGGGCCAAGTGCATGATTTGCTCTCTGGAGGTGCCAGGGCAGGTCATGAAGCCCTTGAGGCAGGTGAAGCCCAGCTCCTTCATCAGGCGGAAGTGCCCGCGGATGTCCGCCTCCGTCATCCCCGGCCACTGGATGAACACGCAGCCGACCGGGATGGGCGCGATCCTGCGGAGCTTCCGCTGCATCGGCGAGTCGTGAAGCCGGTCGTAGAGCTCAACCAGGAAATCGTGGTCCTCGGGCATGCGGGGCATCTCCTTCTGAACGATCCCTTTATCGCTTTGGGGGCCGCTCTTGTCAAGTCGAGTGGGCCTTGATTTTCCGGATGAGCCGGCTAAGATCGCACCTTGTCGTCCCATCTGTCCCCTTGTGGAGCACCGCCGTGGCAGGCAAGGTCTACAGTCTCGAGCCCAGAGATGTCCCCCGCGTCAACACGCGTTTCCGCCGCATCGTCACGAAGATCCCCGTGCCCGAATCGCTTCCCATCCTGAGGACGCTTCAGGAGTGCGAGCCGGTCTCGATGCAGGGCCAGCCCCCCGTGGTGTGGGACCGGGCCGAGGGCTTCCAGGTGCACGACCGCTGGGGCAACATGTGGCTCGACTGGTCGAGCGGCGTGCTGGTAACAAACGCTGGCCACAGCCACCCGGCCATCGTGGACGCGATCGTTGACCAGGCGGAGCACGGCCTTCTCCACAGCTATTGCTTCCCGAACGAGCCGCGGGCGAAGCTGGCCAAGCGGCTTAGCGACCTGGCGAATGGGGCTATCGCGCGAATGCGCAGGGAGGCAGACCGGCCGGTTCCGTCGAATCAATCGAATCAATCGAATGAGTCGAATGAGTCGAATCGGTCATATCGTGTCTTTCTGCTCACGACGGGGGCCGAGACCACCGAGAACGCGATCAAGCTGGCCCGCACCTATGGCCGCAAGGTGGGCGGGCCGAAGAAGATCGCCGTGGTTGCCTTCGAGAAAGCCTTCCACGGCCGCACCCTCGGCGCCCAGCAGATCGGCGGAATCCCAGCCCTCAAGGACTGGATCGGCAATCTCGACCCCGACTTTGTCCAGGTGCCCTTCCCCGACGGCTTCCGGACGCCCGACACCAGCTTCGACCTCTTCCTGCGCACGCTGAAGGAGCAGGGCTTCGGGCCGGAGCGGGTCGCGGGGGTCATCACAGAGACGTATCAGGGCGGAGGGGCGGACTTCGCGCCGCGCGAGTACATGCAAGCCCTCGCCGCCTGGTGCCGCGAGCACGACGTTCTGCTCATGCTCGACGAGGTGCAGGCCGCGTTCGGGCGCACGGGCACCTATTGGGGCTTCGAGCACTACGGCGTGGCGCCCGACATCATCTGCTGCGGCAAGGGGATCACGAGCTGTCTGCCCCTCGGCTGCGTGATCGGGCGCGACGACGTGATGGGCCTCTACGGCCCCGGCGAGATGACGAGCACGCACTCCGGCAACCCCGTCTGCTGCGCCGCGGCGCTGGCGAACCTCGACGCAATCGAGCGCGACGGCCTGGTGGACAACGCCCGCGCGATGGGCGAACTGCTCCACGCTGAGCTCAATCGGCTGAAGGAGCGCTTCCCCGACCGCATCGGCGCAGTCCACGGCAAGGGCCTCGTCGCCGGCGTCATGCTCGTGAAGCCGGGCACAAAGGACCCTGACGGGGAACTCGCCTTCGAGACGGTTCGCCGCTCGGTCGAGAAGGGCCTGCTCTTCTTCTCCCCCGTCGGCTTTGGCGGCGCGACGGTGAAGGTGGCCCCGCCCCTGTGCATCACGGCGGATGCCGTGCGCGAGGGGGCGGAGGTGCTCGGCGAGGCTATGGCCGAAGCAATCGAGGCGAGGTGACACGGACACACACGGACGGACACGGACTGGCGCCCGCCCCGGGGGCCGCTCGTCCGTGTCTGTCCGTGTTTGTCCGTGTGGTTTCATCACAACCCCGGGGCGTGAGGGCAAGCCCGCGCCCAATCCGGAGGCCGCAATGGCGCAAGACAAGGTTGACGTGCTGGTGATCGGCGGCGGGATGATCTGCGAGGATTGCGTCCTGCCCACCATCTTCCAGGAGCGGCGGCACGGGAACGTGGGCCGGGTGACGGTGGCCTCGCTCAACTCGGCCATCATCGCACGCCTCCGCTCAGTGTTCCCGAACGAGGAGTTCGTCGGGGTGCCCGATCCCGCCACCTCGCCGCCGGATAGGAATGTGCCAGACGGCTACAAGAAGCTGCTGGGCGAGATGGGCGAGAACGGCCTCGTCTACGTGACCACCCCCGACCACCTTCACACGCGAATGGTGCTGGAGGCCATCGAGGCGGGGCAGGACGTTGTGTGCATGAAGCCGCTGTGCCTCAAGGTGGCCGAGGCCTGGCAGATCATCGAGGCGGCCAGGGCGGCGAACGCCTATGTGTTCACCGAGTACCACAAGCGGCGGGACCGCGCGATTCGGGCGCTCCGCTACCGCTTCCGCAGGGGCGACCTGGGCGAGCCGCTCTACGGCCACGCCTGGATCGAGGAGCCGAAGTACATGCCCCTCGACAAGTTCAGGCTCTGGGCCGAGAAGTCCAGCCCCTTCGAATACATCGGCACCCACTACGCCGACGCCTATCACTACGTCACCGGGCTGAAGCCCAAGCGGGTCGTCGCCTTCGGCCAGAGGAAGTACCTCCCCAAGACCGACTCCAACGCCTACGACGCAGTCCAGGCCGCCATCCAATGGGAGGACGGCTCGGCGTTCTGGATTCAGACCTCGTGGGTCTGCCCCGACAACAACGCCCAGATGACCCAGCAGGGCCTGATGTTCCAGGGCACGAAGGGCGAGTATAAGAGCGACCACGCGAACCGCAACACCTACTTCGTGACCGACGAGCGCGGCTTCGAGCACTACAACCCCAACTTCATGAAGCCCTATGACGATTGGGATGAGCCCGGCGTGACCGACTGGACGGGCTACGGCTACGAGTCGAACGCGTTTGGCATCCACGACAAGCTGAAGCTGTTGGCAGCCGGGAAGGACGCATCCGCCCGCCGCAAGCTGCTCGCGGGCTGGGAGAGGACCGGCTGCCGCGCCCTGCCCAGCGAGGCCCTCATCGGCGTAGCCATCAACGAAGCCGTCCGCCTCAGCGTAGACTTCGCCAGCCGCTTCGTCGTCTTCGACGACAAGCTCTACCCCCGCCTCGAGTGATCCCTTGGCGGCGCCACCAGTTTGTGGTGCGGCCTTCAGGCCGTCCCGGCCGCCACGGGCTGAAGCCCGCGCTACGAACTGGCGCGCGACTCGGAATCGTAGGTGGACGGGTTTTCTCTGGAGCCTGAAAGGCTCGGATGGTAAAGCCCAGGGCAACGCCCTGATCTTTGCCCACATCTCGGGGCCTTGTAGCCCGCCGACGCGGGCGACCCAGCCGTAGCCCAGGGCGACCGAAGGGAGCCCTGGGATCGCGCGTCCCCCCCATCCAAGC
>VGYW01000279.1 GCA_016872875.1 Planctomycetota bacterium
GCTACCATAGAGGTCCTCCGGTTCGTGAGTGGTTGCGGCGCTTCGGCGCCGCAGGGCGTGTCCATTGAACCGCCCCATACTACTCCGAACCGGATTTCCTTCAAGAGCTATCTTGGACAAGAGTGATGACGGGGGCGTCGTCAATCATCTCGCCGAAGCCGTCGGGGAGGGCGACGTGGAGGGAGCCGTCGGCGGCTATCGAGAGGCCGGAGATGCCGGTGTAGGTGATCTGAATCTGGGAGGGGTCGGCGCCAGGGGCGACGCGGAATTCGTATTTCAGGCTGTCGCGGCGGCCTGAGATGAGGAGATCGATGCCCGACGTAGCCCGCCCCTCCGGGGCGGATTCGGATGCGTCTCGGAGAGACGCGCTACCGTAGAGGCCCTGGTAGGCGACGGTTTCGTAGGAGGCGACGTTGCTCCGCCAGGTCGCCTGGTCGCCGATGAAGTAGTTGAAGAGGGACTCGGAGCGGGAGAGGCCGGTGGGGGCGACGGGGTTTGCGCCGTCGAAGGTGACGGAGAATTGGGTAGCTTGGATCGCCGCCCCCTCTCCCTCGGGGAGAGGGTTGGGGTGAGGGCTCTCGGATGAGGTGCTCCCCTCAATGTCGCCCCTCACCCTGCCCTCTCCCAGAGGGAGAGGGGAAGAGGGGTCCAGAGGCAGAGGGGAGGAGGCGAAGAGCTGGAAGATGGGGCCAGTGTCGGTGAAGGAGATTTTGCCCCCGAGGCCGTGGAAGGCGTAGTGGACCGAGGGGTCGGCCCATTGGCCATGGTTCTCGACGAAGAGCGCGGGCGAGGTGCTGAAGAGCTCGACGCCGGGGCTGGACGCCGCCAGCAAGAGCCGCGGCTCGAGGGACTCGATGGTCAGGTGCCCACGCCTGGTGCGCATGTCGGTTCTCCCGAGTGGTCGCAGAAGCGGCTGGTGCCCATGCCGCAGCCCCCTTCAAGAGACTGCTGGACGTTAGCGCATGGGGCAGAGCTTGTCAAGGGCGAGTTGGACTCCGCGAAGGGCTTGTGCTAGAATAAGCGTCGCTCGGCGGCGTGTCTCCCACACATTGCTTGCGACAAGGCGGGCGGATGTTCATAGGGTTGGATATTGGCTCGGTGAGCGTGAACGCCGTGCTGATGGATGGCGGGCTGCGAATCATCGAGGACCACTACGTTCGGACGAAGGGCCAGCCGGTCCAGACGGTGCGGCGGGTGCTGGCGGATATGCTGGGCCGCACGCCGGCGTCGGCCATCGAGGGGATCGCGGTGACAGGCTCGGGGGGGAAGCTGGCCTCGGAAATCCTCGGCTGCCCGTTCGTCAACGAGATCATCGCGCAGAGCAAGGCGAGCGCGCTCTTCCACCCCGACGTGCGCACGGTCATCGAGATCGGCGGCGAGGACTCCAAGCTGATCCTGCTGGAGCGCGACGCCGAGACGCGCGAGGTGCGGGTGAGGGACTTCGCGACGAATACGCTGTGCGCCGCGGGGACGGGCTCGTTCCTCGATCAGCAGGCGTCCCGCCTCGGCTTCAGCATCGAGGAGTTCAGCCAGGTCGCCCTCCGCAGCGAGCGCCCGCCACGCATCGCGGGGCGCTGCTCCGTGTTCGCCAAGACCGATATGATCCACCTCCAGCAGGAGGGGACGCCTGACTACGAGATCGTGGCCGGCCTCTGCCACGCGATGGCGCGGAACTTCAAGAGCAACATCGGCAAGGGGAAGGACTTCGAGCGCCCCATCGCCTTCCACGGCGGCGTGGCCGCCAACCAGGGGATGATTCGGGCATTCGAGAGCGTGCTCGAGCTGAGGCCGGGCGAGCTCCTCGTGCCAGAGCACTTCGCCTCATTCGGCGCGATTGGGGCGGTCATCTCCAGGGTGGCACAGGCTTCCAGCCTGTGGGCCACAGGCGGGACGCCTGTGCCACCGTCCAGATGGGTGGAGGCTATTGATGCCTACCTTGGAGAGCGGCGGGCCGAGCGGCGGACCCTGCCGCAGTTGGTGGACCCCGGGCATGTCATCCACACGGAGCCTGACCCCTTCCCTGAAGTGAGCAGGAAGACCTCCGCGTCGGAGACGCGGGCTACGGTGCCTGACCCCTTCCCGCCGGGGAACGAGAAGATCAATGCCTACGTCGGGGTGGACGTGGGGTCAATCTCGACGAACGTGGTGGTGCTCTCGGAGGATGGGAAGGTGCTGGCGCGCCGCTACCTGATGACGGCGGGGCGCCCCATCGAGGCGGTGGTGCGCGGGCTGAAAGAGGTCGGCGATGAGGTGGGCCAGCGCGTGACCGTGAAGGGCTGCTGCACCACGGGATCGGGGCGCTACCTGACGGGCGACTTCATCGGCGCCGACGTTGTGAAGAACGAGATCACCGCCCACGCGACGGCCGCGGCCTGGGTGAATCCCGACGTTGACACGATGTTCGAGATCGGGGGCCAGGACTCCAAGTACGTGCGGCTTGAGAACGGCGCCATCGTGGATTTCACGATGAACAAGGTCTGCGCGGCGGGCACCGGCTCCTTCCTGGAGGAGCAGGCGGAACGGCTCGGGGTGAAGATCATTGACGAGTTCGGGCGCCTGGCCCTCGGCTCGACGGCGCCCGCCAACCTGGGCGAACGCTGCACGGTCTTCATGGAATCCGACCTCAACCACCACCAGCAGCAGGGCGTGCCGAAGCAGGACCTCGTGGCCGGCCTGTGCTACTCAATCGTCTACAACTACCTGAACCGCGTGGTCGAGGACCGCCCTGTGGGGAGCTGCGTCTTCTTTCAGGGCGGGGTGGCGGCGAACCGGGGCGTCGTGGCGGCGTTCCAGGCGGTCACGGGCAAGCGGATCGTCGTGCCGCCGCACCACGACGTTATGGGCGCAATCGGCTGCGCGCTCATCGCCCAGAAGGAGACCGTTGGCCTATCCCGCTTCAAGGGCTTCGACCTCACCCGCCGCCGCTACACCACAGAGGCATTCGAGTGCCGGGACTGCCCGAACCTCTGCGAGGTGCGCCGCGTGGCAATTGAGGGCGAGCCGCCCCTCCACTACGGCTCACGCTGCGGGAAGTACGACGAGGAGAAGAAGGCGGGCCTCGGCGCCCAAGTGGGCGCCCGCCTCCCCCGCCTCTTCCGCGAGCGCGAGCAGTGGCTCCTCAACTCTTACGCCAAGAACAAGCCCGACCGCCCGAACGGCAGGGCCATCGGCATCCCACGCATCACCGGCTACTTCGAGATGTTCCCCTTCTGGAAGGCATTCTTCACCGAGTGCGGCTTCCAGGTGGTCCCGTCGAGCAGGACCAATCGCGCCATCCTCCGCGAGGGCCTCGAGCGGGTCGTCGCCGAGACCTGTTTCCCCATCAAGGCCGCACACGGCCACGTCCTGGAGCTCCTCCGCCGCGAGGTGGACTACCTCTTTCTGCCCAGCGTGGTGAACCTCAAGCCGCGGTGCGAGGGGACGACGAACTCCTATTGCTGCCCCTACGTGCAGACCGTGCCCTACATTGCGAACGCGGCCCTGGAGTTCGACCGCTACCCCAAGACCGACGTGCTGATGCCGACCATCCACATGCAAAAGGGGCCGGGCGAGGTGGAGCGGGTGCTCATCGAGCTCTCCGCCCGCCTGGGCATCGAGCGCCGCAGAGCGCGCGAGGCCCTGAAAGTGGCCTGGGACGCCCAGCGCGCCTTCTACCAGGCCGTCGAGCGCCGCGGCCGCGAGGTGCTCGCCTCCCTCCGCGAGGGCGAGGTCGCGGTCGTCATCGTCGGACGCCCCTACAACACCTGCGACGACGGCCTCAACCTCGGCCTGCCCGACAAGCTCCGCGACCTGGGCGTTCTCGCCCTCCCGTCCGACTTCGTGCCGACCGACGACGCCGACATCGGCGCCGACTACCCGAACATGTACTGGCGCTACGGCCAGCACATCCTGAGCCTCGGACGCAAGATCGGCGCCGAGCCGCGCCTCCAGGCGCTCTACATCACCAACTTCGGCTGCGGCCCCGACTCCTTCATCGCCAAGTTCTTCACCCGCGAGATGCGCGGCAAGCCCTACCTCACGATAGAGGTTGACGAGCACTCGGCCGACGTGGGGGCCGTCACCCGCTGCGAGGCGTTCCTCGACAGCCTGCGGAGCGCCCGGCCAACCCAGCTCCCCTATCGCCCCCTGGCACACGTGCAGCGCTACCGCCGCGACCGCGTCATCTACGTGCCCTACATGGACGACCACGCCCAGGTCATCGCCGCCGCCATGCGCCACAACGGCGTCGAGGCGGTCCCGCTCCCCATCTCGGACGCCGAGAGCGTGGCCATCGGCCGCCAGTTCACCTCCGGCAAAGAGTGCTTCCCCTGCATCGTCACCACGGGCGACATCGTGAAGACGGTGCGCCGCCCCGACTTCGTCCCCGCCCGCAGCTCCTTCTTCATGCCCTCCGCCATGGGGCCGTGCCGCTTCGGCCAGTACGCCAAGTTCCACCGCATGGTCCTCGACTCCCTCGGCTTCGAGGACGTCCCGATGGTCGAGCTCGACCAGTCGTCCACCGACGGCTTCCGTGGCGACGTTGGCAGCCTCGGCACCAGCTTCCGCAGGCTCGCCTGGAGCGGCGTCGTCCTCACCGACCTCCTCCAGAAGATCACCCGCCAGACCCGCCCCTACGAGAAGAACCCCGGCGACTGCGACGCCCTCTACGCCCACTTCCTCGAACGCATGACGACGGACGTGGCCGCGGGACGCAACCTCGTCCCCCTCGCACGCGAGATCGTCGCCGCCTTCGGCACTGTGGCACGGGCATCTTGCCCGGGTCCCAAGCCGCGCATCGGACTCGTCGGCGAAATCTACGTCCGATGCAACCCCCACTGCAACAACTTCATCGCCCGCAAGCTCGAAGACCTCGGCGCTGAGGTCTGGCTTCCCGCTCTCGAGGAATGGGTTGACTATACCGCCTACGAGCGGAAGTTCGACAGCCGCGCGTCCGGCGACTTCCGCGCCTACCTGGTCGAGCTGATAACTGAGTTCGTCCAGGAGCGCGAGGTTCGCCGCCTCACCAGGCCCTTCCGCGGCGCCATCCGCGACTTCCTCTACGAAGCCCACACACCCCGCGTCGTCGGCCTCGCCAAGCCCTACCTCCCCTTCGCCATTCGCGGCGAAGCCATCCTCTCGATGGGCCGGTGCGTCGAGTACGCCCACCACGGCTTCGACGGCGTCGTCAACGTCATCCCCTTCAACTGCATGCCCGGCACCATCGTGGACGCCCTCCTCGAGCGCTACCGCCGCTTCCACCCCGACATGCCCATCCTCAAGATGGCCTACGACGGACTGACCCACGTGGGCGAGGACACCCGCATCGAAGCCTTCGTCTACCAGACCCGCCAACACGCCCAGCGTACCGCCGGCCGTTGACACCCCCTCCAACCGTCTCGTCTTCGCTCTGGCCATCTCTCCTCGTGGTGCCATGTGCACATTCGTCCAGACCGTCGAGGGTTGAGCCCCCAGGCGTCCAGCATGGCGAAGAGCGAGAGCATCATCGCCGGGAGGTGTGCAAGAGGGCCACTCGCTCCCCACAGGAAGTGGCCCTCTTGCTCGGGCGGGGCCGCTCTCCCTAAGTAGTTCCTGCATCGGCAGCGCCAGGTGGACGAGGGGACGCGGCTGAAGAGCGGGCTGCGGGCGCTGCTGCGGGGCCGGGGCATGTGCCCGAGGTCCAAGCTGTGGCCGCGGGCAAGGAGACGCACGCAGCTTGACGAACCCTCTTGCCTCCCATCAGCAGGTCGCACGCCTCCAAGGGGAACGCTCCACAGTGGAGGAGGCGCTGCTGCGCCATCGGCGGATGCTCGCCGCCAGCCTCATTGCTCGCCATCTGGGGACGGTCGAGGCCAAGCGGGCCTCGGTGGCCTTCTATCTGTCGTGGGCCCGCGCGGGGCGCACACGGCTGCTGCATGTGCCGAAGGGCCGCCTGGGGCGCGTGCGGAGGCTCACCGAGGCCTGGCGGGAGTATCGGGCGGCGCTGCGCCGGTGGCGCGAGCTGGCGGCGCGCCTCGACGCTCTGTGGGCGGAGCTGGGCGAGGCGCAGGCGGAACGCCCGGAGGGCTTCCACCCATGAAGGCCTGCCCCACCTACCGGGTCTGGTTCCGGGACGACGCGGGGTGTGCGGCGGCGATCCGCTCCGGGGGCGCCTTCGAGGTGGAAGCGTCCTCCTACGGGGCCAACGACGTGGTGTTGGAGTTCCTCGTGGCCTCCGGCCTCTGGGGCCTGCTGGTCTCGATGGAGCCCGACGGCCTGCACAAGGACAACGGCAAGCCCTGGTGGGCGCTCGTGGGCGAAAAGTACGGCTACAAGCTCGTCCTCCTGCTCAATGCGGCCGAGGGGCGCGAACGGGTCGTGGGCTGCGTCCTGGCCCCCCTCCAGTGCGGCGAGCGCGCCATGCTGCGCATCGTCCTGCGGGCCCTCGGCCGGCGCTGGGTCGTCGAAGACCAGGGCTTCCGCGAACTCACCCAGGACTGGGCCCTCGACACCCTGGCCGGCCGCCGCTTCAACGCCCTCAACGCCCGCATCGCCTTCGCCCTCATGCTCTACAACGCCGACCGCCTCCTGAGGGCCAAGCACCCCGACCTCTGGGAAGAAGCCCGCCGCCGGCCGCGTTAGGAGTCTTCACCCCGGCCCAGTACGGCCGCGTCATAGGGGCGCAAGGGCGAGTCTCCACAAGGCCGTTCCTCGCTTGCATCGCAGCCGGGGCGCTCGCGGCCACGGCCCCCTGGGCCGCCGCCGCTCCATTCTTCATGGGGCTCGGGGACCTCCCAGGCGGGAGCTTCGGAAGCCGAGGCTATGGCATCTCCTCGGACGGCTTGGCCGTCGTGGGCTACAGCACCTCGGCATCGGGCAACGAGGGATTCCGCTGGACCCAGGCCGGGGGCATGCGGCGCCTCTACGACGTGCTGGTGAACGATTGTGCGCTCTCGCTCCCCGGCTGGACCCTCGTTGAGGCGCGGGGCGTGTCGGGCGACGGCAAGGTCATCGTCGGCGTTGGCACCAACCCCAGCGGGCAGACGGAGGGGTGGATTGCGAATCTGCGGGTGGCGACGCTGAGCAGCACGCCGGGAGATGGCGGGACGCTCAGCTTCGGCTATGTCCTGGTGGGCTACACGGGCACGCAATCGCTCGCGGTGGCGAACACGGGCGACCTGCATACCACCCCCGCCGGCACGTTCCCCTCCGCAAGCGGGGAGTTCGCACCAGGCTCCATCCAGGGCTTCTCTCTGGCCCAGGGGGCGGGCACGAGCCGCAACTACACCTACACCCCAACCGCCCACGGCCCCCAGCAGGCAACCGTCCGCGCCGACTTCCTCAACGGCAGCTCCGACGGGGCCAACCTGCCCCAAATCCTCGACCAGATCATCACGGGCACCGGCGTCGGGCCGGTCTTCTCAAGCTCGCTCGCGCCGGGGACCACGCTCGGCTTCGGCGACGTCATCCTCGGCGGCCAGGCCACCCAGACCCTCACGATCAGCAACCTGAGCACGGACGGGGTGTTCGTGGACGCGCTCACTGGCCTGAGCCTGGTGTCGTTCGTGTTCGGGGGGCCGGACGGCGCGGCCTTCAGCGTGGCCCCCGGCGTGCCCGGGAGCGCGGTGAGCGAGGGGGGCTTCCTGGACGTCGAGGTGCAATTCGCCGCCCAGGGGCCGGCGGGCGCCAAGTCGGCCACGCTCACCCTCACGACCGACCAGGGCGCCGCCTTCGGAGGGGGTGGAGCGCAGTTCGCCTGGAACCTCACCGGCAACGTTGTCGAGGCTGAATAGGCCATCCCAGAGCCGAGCACGGCGGCCATTCTCGCCCTCGCCCTCGCCGCCCTGGCCCGCCGGCGGCGCCGCAATCCCGCAGAGTGGCAGCACCGCGCAGCCGAAGGGACCCAAGGGGCTTAAGGCGGCCAATAGCCGCAACCAGATTGAAATCGAGCAGTCTGACACTCAGTATCCAACTCTGAATACTCAATGTCCAGGTAGGACGATTGGAGCGGGGCGGCCAGGCAGCTTGTGCCACGGTTGTGCCGCGGACGAGAGCGAGAAACGTCACCTCCCGCCCTTGCTGTCACTTGGGCCGGCCCGTTCCGGCGTCGCCGTAAACGCAGACAGGGCAAGGACTAAGTCCGTAAGTCCTTGCCCTGCCTGATGGTGGAGACGAGGGGATTCGAACCCCCGACCTCTAGAGTGCGATTCTAGCGCTCTCCCAATTGAGCTACGTCCCCACGGCTTTCCTACTATTCTACGTCGCGCGGGCGGAGCTGTCAAGCGCCACCGCCCACCGGCAGTGAAACAGACAGTACAGAACGAGGCGTAGGGGTTCGGGCGATGCGGGGGGCACAGCGGAGGCCGGGCAGGGTCCGCACGGCTTCGGGGTGGACGGGGCGGAACCCGCCGCGGGGTGAGGAGTGGGCCCGGGGGAGGACGGGCCGGGATCCTCCAGGCACCGGCTCGCATGGGGCCCAGTTCAAGGGTGCCGCCAGGGAAGGTCGGGCGATCGGAGCTGGGCTCGACGGAGTCGGCGCGTCTTGCCGAGCGCCTTCCGACGCGCGCCTTCGGGGCGCGTCAGAAGGAGTTCCTGGTGGTCGTAGGAGGCGAACAGGGCGAAGCGCCGCCGGGTGTAGAGGGTGGCCTGGTTCTCCTGGGGCAGGAGGGCGTCGAGGAGGCGCTGGCGCGTGGCCCCGGCTAGGCCGCCGCGCTCGATCTGGCGCAGGAAGACCTGGATGAGGGAGTAGGCCAACTCGACGAAGAGGACCTGGTTGACGACGAGGGAGAAGGCGGGGGAGCGGAAGCGGGTGAGGTCCCAGAAGCACTTCTCCTGCTCGTCGTGGTCCTCCTCGTCGCCATCGTCGGATCTCAGGCTCTTTCCCCCTCCAAGCTCGACGGCGAGGACGAGGACGACGACGACGACGATTGGGAACCCTAAGATCAGGGGCCAGACTCGGCTTGACACCCCGCGTTGCGCCGGGATATAATCCCCACCGTTGCGCCACGCGGCGCTCACGATGCCCGTGCGGCGGCTGAGCTTCATGCCTCTGGGTCGAGTGGGCATGGCTAAGCTGATTGACCAGCGGACAGGGGAAGAGCGCGAGCTGCTGAAGCCGGTGTCGCTCATCGGCCGAGCGGAGTACTGCGACATCTGCGTGCCCGAACGCACGGTGTCGCGCGAGCACGCGCGCATCCAACGCCGGCTCACGGGGTATTACATCGAGGACCTCAGCTCGCGGCACGGCACGCGCCTCAACGGCGTGCGCATCCATCGGCGGGCGAAGCTGCGCGACGGGGACGTGATCGCGGTGCCAGCCACCCGTGCCGAGGGGCAGCCGACGACGGGCCTCCGCCTGCCCCACACCGACACCACCGAGCTCCCCGGCCGCGGGCAGCCGCCGGTCCAGGAGCCGCCGCCTTCCCCCGATGCGCCGCTGGCGGCCAGCTTCGTTTTCCGGAGGTAGTTCCTGAGGAGTCAGAGGCGTGGCGTCGGAACAAACCCATTGCCGCGGGTGCGGCAGGCCGCTGGAGGGGCGGGACCGCTTCGAGGGGGCTTGCCCGGCGTGCCGCGAGGCCGCGATCCTCGGCGCCCCGTCGCCGGCCGACGCCCCCGGTGCGGCTGGCCGTGGCGCGCCCGCCCGGCGGCACGCCGCGGCCTGGCTGGCGCTCGCCCTGGCGGCCGGCGCCGCGCTCATCATCGGCGCGGCCGTGCTGATGGTCCCGGACTGGCGCAGCCGCGGCGCGGGGCCGCCAGTTCAGGTCAAAGGCGTGCCGACGGCCGCCAGCCCGGCACCGAGCGTGCCGCGTCCGGTTTCCGCCACGCCGCCCCCAGCGCCCAAGCCCGTGCCGCCAGAGCTGGCCGCCACGCTGCGGCTGGAGACCCGCGAGCTGCTCGGCCTCCTCGCACGCGCCAGCTACGACCGGGTGATTGACAACTACGTGCAGCCGGACGAGGGGGACTTCGCCCGCGTGGAGCGCGCGCTGGACGAGATAGTGAAGGGCGGCGCCGCGAAGGGGTTCGCGGCGCTCGCCGCACGCCTCAGCCGCCAGGGTATGGCTAACGTCACCGACGACCTTCGGCGCGTCGGCGACGCCGAGCCCGACCTCACGGTGGCACTCGTCGCCCACCTGATGCGCGAGCCGGGAAGCTCGGACGCCCGCCTGAGCTCCGAGGACCGGGCGCGGAGCACCCTGCGCTGGCACCTCGCCAGTCTCTTCGAGGGACTCGACCTGCCTGCGGCGGACATCGGGGCCGTCCTGGAGGTGCGCCCCGGCGTCTTCGAGGCCGCCCTGGCCTGCCGCGGCGAGCGCCGGGCCGCCTGGCTCCGCCAGCAGCCCGTCGCCATCCACTGGGCAAGGCTCCCAGTCGGCTGGGTGGTCAAGGCCGGGCTGGCCGAGCGGCTCGAGCGCGTCCGCGACACCCTCAAGGCTGCCGCGGCAAGGGAAGGGCCATCGGCGCCACCAGGGGGATGACTGCATGGGTGGGTGAATGGACTACCCAGGGAGTGGATGAATGGATGGGTGGATGAATGGATGAATGAAAGAGTCAGTTTCTCTGACAACCATCCACACATCCAATCGTCCATTCATCCATACATCCTCCACCAATGCCGGGACAGCTCGCGCGAACACGACTCAGTGAGCGCCCGAAACGGGGTCTGCCGTTGAACATCGCCCGGTGCCCGAAGTGCAATGCCGAGCTGCCGGCGAAGGGACGCTTCTGCCTGGAGTGCGGCTGCGACCTCTACCGCGCGGGCGTGCGCCGCCCGCCCATCCCGTGGGCGAAGGCCCTCGTCGCCCTCGCGGGCGTCCTGGCGCTCCTCGCACTCGTCCTCTTCGCCGCGCCGGGCCGCGTCCTGACCCGCTCCGCCCAACTGCCGCCCGAGGAGCGGGCCGTGCGCGGTCTGACGCGCGAGCTCCTCCAGTTGGCCGCCGATGGCCGCTTCAACGACCTCGTGCGCCGCTTCTGCCAGCCCAACGCCGAGGAGTTCCGCAGGATCGGCGGGCTCCACCAGGAGATCGTCCGCGGCCGCGGCGCGCCCGGCCTCAGCCTCTTCAGGGCAAGTTGCACCGACGACATCGAGGAGGCCCGGAAGCTCGTGGACCGCTTGGGCGCCGAGCACCC
>VGYW01000280.1 GCA_016872875.1 Planctomycetota bacterium
TGATCTGCGGGGCGGGTGCGGGCGCAGGCCGCTCGATCACCCTGGGCGTCCGCTCGATGATCTGAGGGGCAGGGGCGGGAGCGGGCCGCTCGATCACCCTTGGCGTGCGCTCGACGATCTGAGGGACGGGAGCCGGCGCGGGGCGCTCGATCACCCTGGGCGTGCGCTCGACGACCTCGTTGCGGGGCCGGGCCGGCCGCTCGACCGGGGTCGGGGCAGGCAGGGTCATGGTTTCGCGTCGGGGGATTATGGTCGGGACGAAGCTGGGGCTGGGCGTTCGGCTCGCGGAGTCATCGCCCCGCTTGCCTGGCCGCGAGGGCTCGGGGTCGCGGGGGCGGGGCGGGTCGTCGCGCTCTCTTCGGGGCTTGGGGGGGTCGTCGTCCTGGCGGTTCTCCCGTTCCCTGCGTGGCTTGGGCTGGGGGTCATCCTTCGGAGCGGGCGGCGCGGGAGGGGGCGGGGGCTGGGGAAGCGGGGCGACTGCGGGCGGTTCGGAGGGCGTCGTGCCGCGCTCGCGGCGGGGCGGGCGCTCCGGCTTGTCGCGGTCACGCGGCTCGGGCTCGCTCTTCGGGGGTGCGATGCGCGGGGTATCTGAATCGTCTCGGCCCGGCCGCCGCTCGGGCCTGGCGTGCTCCCACGGCTTCCCCACCGGGCTTGGCGTGGTGGGCTGAGGAATGGAAGGGGTAACTACCGGGGCGGTGCCTGGCCGAATGTCCTGAGTGGGGATGTGGCGACGCTCTCCGTTGCGGCGGATGCCCCACTCGCTGGAGGCGCGCTCGATCAGCGGGCTGCGGTCGAGGTCACGGAGCTCGCGGCGGGCCTTGCCTGGGTCGCGCTGCCAGGTGGCGAGGTGGTCGGCGAAGCGCTCGCCCGTCCTGGTTCGGAACTGGCGGTCGGTCTCGCGGACGTTTTCGGCGACGAGTTGGGCGTAGCGGCGCTGCTCGACGAGTCGCTCGGGGCTGAGCAGCTCCACCCGCCGCCGAGCCAGGCGGTCGAGCTCGCGGTCGTCCAGCCTGCGGGCGTCAACGGCGAAGTGCCGGCGATACCAGTCCCCGCGATACTCCGCAAGCAGCGGGCTGGCCACGCGGGACGGCCGGCACACGACGATTGGATGGTGGTGGTAGTGGTGCGGGCGGTGGACCCAGTGGTGATGGTGGTGGTAGCAGGCGCGGCGGGTGTGCCAGCCCCACCAGAAGATCGGGTCAATCGAGACCCCGAACGGGTAGAAGCTCGCATAGTAGACGCCCATCGGGTAGTAGCACGGGCCGGAGTAATAGTAGTAGTAGGTGTACTGGTAGGGGTCGGCGATGTACTGGGTGGGCGGCGCGTACTGGATGGGGATGGCGGCCTCGGCGCCGAGGGCCGTGACCTGGACGTATTGCGCGTCGAAGACCTGTCCCGCGCCCGCCGAGAGGTGGACCTCCAGGACCCCGTCGTTCACGTGGTTCTCGGCGGGAAGGGTGAAGGTGGCCCTGGTCTCGTTGGCGGGGAGGAAGTAGGTGCTGCCGAAGAAGCCCGGCTCCTCGGCGGGACGCGCCCCCTCCTTGTTGGCCTCGGCGAACTGCTCCTCGATGGCCCGGTTGCGCACGAAGAGGAAGCCGGCGACCCGCTTGTCCGCTGCCGCCGCATCGGCGCGATAGGCGACCTCGATGGTGACGGCTCGTGCGGCGAGGGGCACCTGGAAGAAGTAGGCCGCCGTGGCCACGGCCACGCGGGTGGCCTCCTGCTCGTCCGCGGCGTCCCAGGCGGCGAGGCGCAGCCCGCGCCTGAGGACGGTGCTCTCCGAGACCGCGGCGTCGCCTCGCACGAAGTACTCGCTCAGTTGCGCCGCGTAGCGGTACTCGGTGGAGAGGGTCGGCGCGGCCGCCGCCAGGCCCGCGGCCAGGGCGGCTGCCGCCGCCACGATGCCCTTCAGTGAAACGGCCCAGGTCTTCATCTTGGCTTCCTCCAACGTCGCATCCCGGCTGAATGCTCGCTCTCCCACACTGTTAGACGGGCGAGCCGCCCCACTATTCACCCGTCCCCGCTCGTCCTCGTCCTCGTCCCTCGTCCTCGTCCTCGATTCTCTTGGTCGGCCGCGCCCCAGTCGAGGACGAGGACGATGTGGGGCATTTGACACGACACGGCGGGGCTGATAACATCCCGTGGCGCAGGGGATCGGTGACCGTTTGCCTGAGATGGGGAGCGATGGACGAGCTGTCGGTGTTCGACGACTTCAAGCGCCAGGTGCGCGAGGGGGTGGAGGCGGCCTTGGCCGCCCACTTCGCTGCGGTGGGCGACACGGCGGTGAGCCGTGTGGCCCGCTACGCGGCGCTCGGCGGCGGCCATCGCTGGCGGGCCGTGGCCACGATTGCGGCGGGACGCGTCTTCGGCGCCGACGCCCAAGCGGTCTGCATGCCGGGCGCCTGCGGCTCCGAGCTCGCCCACGCCGCATCCCTCCTCCTCGACGACCTGCCCTCGATGGACAACGCGACGGTGCGCCGCGGCAAGCCCTGCGCCCACCTCCTCTTCCCGCGCTGGGCGGTGGACATGGCCCCAGCCTTCCTCGTCAACCTCGGCTACCAGATAGCCCTCGACAATCCGCTCGCCTCCCCCGAGCGGCGCATCAGCGCGGCCCTCGAGCTCGCAAGGGCCGCATGCTCGATGTTCGAGGGGCAGGAGATGGATGTCACGCGGGCCGTGCAGGCGGGAGAGGAGGAGGTCTTGCTGCGCTGCTACCGGCTGAAGACCGGCGCCCTCTACGCCGCGAGCGCCAAGGCCGGAGCCATCCTCTGCGGGGCGAGTGCCGACGAAGCGGACCTCTTCTACGAGTGCGGCATGTGCCTCGGCCTCTCATACCAGTTCCTCGACGACACGGCGGACGTCCTCGGCGGCGTCGAGCGCGCGGGCAAGGAGACTGGGCTTGACGCCCAGAAGCTCACCGCGGTGGCCCTCTACGGCCTCGGCGGCGCGCGCGCCCGTGCCGCGGAGCTCGCCGAGCAGGCCCTGGCCATGCTCGCGCGCTTCGGCGCCGCCGCCGAGCTCTTCGCCTGCCTCATCCGCCGAGCCGACTGGTCCCGCCACTCCTGAGCGCGCAACGCGGCGTTCGACCGCTTCGCTGGGACGCACAGTCCTTTCGCTCTTTCGGAGCTGGGCCGGCTGGTGAGAAACGCGGGCGGGTCACTTCGTGCCGCCCTCGTCGTCCGCGTCGTGAACGTCGGGCTTTTCGTCGGGCTTGGCCTGGGGGGGCTTCCTGATCTCCTTGATGCGGAGGCGGCCAGCCGAGGAGCAGCGCTGGCAGGGCTCTCATGGTCATTTCTCCGCTGGCCGCTTGCCGAGGGCCTTCAGGATGCTCGCGGCCACCTGCTTGGCCAGCTCGATGTAGCCGGCCTTCATGAAGTGGACGTTTCTCTCGAGTTGGATGGCGTAGGGGTCGAGCCGATCGCTGGCGAAGGTGTAGAGGTCGTTGATCGCCACGCCGTGCTTGTCCATCACCCGCTTGGCGGCTGCGTTGTACTTCACCTCGTCGCCCTGCACGCGGCCCTGTGCGCCCTCGGGCACGGGCGTCGTCGCGGCCCAGATGAGCCGGGCGCCGGTCTTCTTCAGCCGCGTCACCAGCTCGTCGAGGTTCCTCTCGTACTCGCCGATGGGCACCTGCTGCTTGCCCTGGGCGACGGGGACGAGTCGCCCCTTCTCGTCCGCATACTTCAGGTCGTGGAGGCCCCAGTTGAAGTGGATGGCGTGCCACTTCCCCGTGCCGAGCCAGACGTCGAGCTCCTTCAACCCTGTGGTGGTTGGGCCGCAGTTGGTGGGCGGCCTGTGGACGTTCGCCTTGCCCTTGAGGAGCGCGCGGACGGGCGCCGTGTAGCCGATGGAGATCGAGTCGCCGATCAGGAGCACGCGCGGCAGGGTCGGGTCGTCGGCCACCGGCTCGAAGGCTGGGTCAGATGCCCTCTTCGGCTTCTCCGCGGCGGCCTCCTCACCCAGCGCAGCGATGGCAAGAGCCAGCGCGAACGCCGCCAAAACGCACTCAAGAGCGCGAGTATCCATTCCGATTGCTCCTTTGACCTTGTGAAGCACCCTTTCTTCCGCAATCGTCCTCGTCCTTCGTCCTCGTGCTCGACTCTTCTCACCCCAAGGCAAGGGAATCGAGGACGAGGGACGAGGACGAGGGACGAGGACGATAGCGAGAGTGAGTATAGCATCCGTGCACCCTTTTTGCTACTCTGAGCGATATAGAGATGAGGGCCGCAAGGTGTGGAACGTATGACCCGTGACGACTTGGCGGCGCTGGTGCGGATACATCAGGCGGAGGTGTACCGCTACGTGCGCTACCTGGGCGCGGAGGCCCACGCCGCCGAGGACCTTGTGCAGGAGACGTTTCTCGCCGCGTTTCGCAGCGATGCCCCGCCTGAAGCGGCTGACGTGCGGGGCGCCGCAGCCTGGCTGCGCGGCATCGCACGCAACCTCTTCCTGCGCTACTGCCGCTCGCGCAAGACGAGTCCCGTGAAGGTGGACAGCGCCCTCGTCGAGCGGGCGGAGGGGGTCTGGGCATCGGAGTTCCTGCGCGGCGGCGACGGCTTCGACTACGTCGAGGCCCTTCGGAAGTGCCTGGATGCCCTCTCGGAGAAGCAGCGCCACGTGCTCGACCTGCGTTACGCCCAGAAGAAGTCGCGCTCCGAGATGGCGCGCCTGTTGGAGATGAGCGAGGACGGCATCAAGTCGCTCCTGAGGCGCATCCGCGCCGCGCTGGCCGAGTGCGTCAGGAGGCGCCTCGCGTCGGAGGAGCCGGGATGACCACGGACGACGACCTGGACAGGCTGGTTGATCTCCTCCTCAGCGAGGAGCTAGGCGGCGAGCGGCCGCCCGACCTGGCGGACAAGGTCCTCGCCAGGGCCTTCGGGCGCCGCCGCGGCGCGCTCTGGATTGCCGCGGCAGCCGCGGCAGTGCTTGTGGCAATTGGGCTGTGGGCGCTCCTCGCCCCCTCCTATCCGGAGCCCCTGGCATCTGGGTCGTACCTTGTTGTGGGTGGGGGGAAGGTGCGGCGTGGCTCGACGATCGTCAGGAGCGACGCCCCTGCGACTCTCACCCTCGGCGGCTACTGCCGCATCGAGCTCGACCCACGCACCGCAGTGGTCATCGAGGGGCAGCCAAGGGCCGAACAGGTCTTCCTCGAACGCGGCGGCGTCGCGTGCAAGGTGGACAGTCAAGCCGGGACCTTCGCGGTCCGAACGGACGCCGGAACCGCCTCAGTGGCCGGAACTGAGTTCTGCGTGCAGTTGATCGAGGACGACGCGGCATCGGGGAAGCGCGTGCTGGTGCGCGTGGCGGCGGGCGCAGTGACGGTGAGCGGGGCGTGGGGCGAGAGCCGCCTGGCCGCGGGAGAGGAGAGGGTTTTCCCGGAGAAGGCGCCCGAGCCGGAGCCGCCCAGCAAGAAGCCGCCCGCGAGAGAGCTTGACGTCAGCCCCGCTGTGGGCACCCTGAAAAGCGTGGACGCGAAGGCGCGGACCATCGTTCTCACCGTAGGGGAGGGCGACGAAGCGCGGGGCCTGCCCATGAGGGTCTGCCCCCGCGCCGTCATCAGGCTCAACGGCAAGGATGCGACGCTCGCGGACGTAAGGCACGGCGCGAAGGTGCGAGTCGTCTTCAACAAGGCCAAGAACGAGGAAAGGATCGCTGTCCGACTTGAGGTGGCCGGATGCGCCCCGCAGTGAAAGGAGGTGATGCCGGAGCCACCGAGCGAAGGGGCGGTTTCGCGCGTTCTGAGAGACAGACAAGAGGGCCGGACACGACAGGAGGACACGGAGAATGTCGTATCGCAAAGGCGTGCTGATCGTTGTGGCCGTGGCGACAATCCTCTGGCTTCTGGCGCCCGTGGGCATGGCCAACTGCGGCAATTGCCCAGGCGACAAGCCGAAGACGCCGACCGTGGACGGCGCGGTGAAGAGCGTGAACGCCGAGGCCAGGACGCTCGTCCTCACGGTGGGGAGCGGGGACGAGGCGAAGGACGTGACGATGAAGGTCTGCCCCAAGGCCAAGATCTGCGTGGATGGCAAGGAGGCGAAGCTGGCCGACATCAAGGCCGGGGCTAAGGCCAAGGTCGGCCACGTCAAGACCGATAGCGGCGACCTCGTCGCCGTCAGCATCACCGTCGGCGAGGGTTGCCACTGACCCGCCGGCCGAGTCCCGGGAGCTGCCGCGACTCGGAAAGGGCCAACCCTTTCCGAGCGCGGCGGGCTCTCACGGGGGGCACGGAGCGCCCAATGAAGAGAGGAACACGGCTATGGCTGGCGTGGGTTGCCCTCCTCGGCTGGGGCTTCGCCTGGGGCGCTGAGGAGAACGTGGGCGCTTCCGGCCTGGAGGGCCTGCCCATTCCCGCAGAGGCCGTCAAGCTCGTTGACGCGGTCCGCTGCGGCGAGCCGAACGACCCGCATCAGGTGGCGGACCACGGCAGGCCGAGCCGAATCGAGACCGTGCTGGGCAGGCCGGCCCGCGTTGCCGCAGGGGCATGGGAGGTCTTCGGCTACACGCTCAAGCTCCAGGACCCCGCCAAGCCGCACCTCATCGTAGTGACCTATCCTGACGACGCGGCGCGGCGGGTGCACTTCCGCGTCTGGGGCCCCCAGGGGGGATACTCACCCGTGCGTGCCGGCCTCAGCACGGTTCAGAGCGCGGCGTGGAAGATCAACACAGGGGCCTGGGCGAGGACCTGGACGCCGCTCTTCATCCCCGGCGGAAAGGGGAGCGATGTCCGCATCCTGTTCGCCGACAGCCGCAAGTCCCGGGGGCTCGCCCCCAATCACCAGGGGCCGAACGAGCTGGCGCCGTGGGCCGTCGGCGAAATCCTCCTCTATGAGGTGGCCGACCCCGCGAGGCTCCTGCCCCCCCTCGCCATCGCGCATCCCGTGAAGCCTGAAGAGAAACGCTACTTCGGATTCAGCGGCCTCGGCTACGCCGAGAGCTACCTGCGGGACGCGGCGGCGAAGGACTACATGAAGCTCTACCTGCGCTACATCGGCCTCAACTTCCTCCGCGTCGCGGGCGGACAGGGCGGGCCGCCTTTCGGCCAACCCCAACTCGACAATCAGCTCGCGCTCCTCGATGAGCTGGGCCTGCGGACCAGCTTCGCAATGTTCAAGTACTTCAATGCCTTCCTGATGGACCGCATCAAGTCCAAGACGCTGCCGCAGGAGCTGATAGACACGATGCCCAAGCCGATCAAGGACGCGATTGACGCCCTGGATGGCTGGCGGAAGCCCGAGGCGCTCTACGAGGGGGGCTCTTACGACGCCCGCCTGATGGTGATGCCGCTGAATTGGCTCGACCCCACGATGGGGCCGTGGCTGGAGAAGCTCGTCCAGCACTACGTCGGCCCCGTGGCGAAGCACAGGTGCGTGGCCTCGGTGCAGTTCTTCGGCACGGGCGGCGGCGAGGGCCTGGCGAAGGCTGTCGAGCGGTTCGCCAAGGCGGTTCGCGCGCTGCGCGAGGACCTCGCGGTGGAAGTGCCCTCGATGTACATGAACCTTCGCGCCCGCGAGCGTGCCAACCTCCCGGTGCCCTACACATTCGACTACAAGGTGGCGTACGCCACCACGGACAGCAAGGGCAAGGTGGAGGTCCACGACCGCGTTGGCCTCTACGACGGCTGGCCCGCGCGCATGCAGGGCGCGGTCGGCGGCATCGCGGGCAGCCTCTGGCGCGGCTTCCACGTCCCGCCACCCGGCCTCGCCATCCTCGATTCGCCAGAGGCCCTGGCCGCCGTGCGGCGGTTCGACGACGGCTGGTTCGCCGAGTTCCGCGTCTTCGAGCAGAACGAGAGCGAGAGCCCCAAGGGGATCGGCTGGATCAACGACTACTACGCCTGGGCGGACGCGAGCTATCGGGCGAACATCGTGAAGATCATGGCCGCCAACCCACGCTTCGTCATCATCAACAACGGCCACGAGGGCACCGCCTGGGCCGAGACGAACCTGCGGCGCCTGGCGGGGGCCTGGCGCGCCTTCCCCTGGGGAAAAGTCGAGGACGTCGCGGCCACGCTCGCGCCACGCGAGAGCAAACTGGCCGCGCTCAGGTGCGGCGGAAGGCTCCTCCTCCTCAACCTCGAACCCGCCAGGCGCGTGGCGAAGCTGCCATCGGACAACGCTGTAGATGCGGTGACGGGCGAAGCGGTGCAGGGCCGCACCCTGGCCATCGAGCCGTTCGATGCCCGCACGGTCCTTCTCGACAAGCCACGTTAGTACAACAGCGCTAGTTTCCCAGGCGCACCTCTCCTGTTGCGCACAGAGGGGCATCTGGGGTGCCAAAGGCGAGTGTGGCATGCCGCCCCAGGCATATAGAGCGTCTGAGAGAATGGGCTTGCTGCCGTTTGCGCCCAAGGCTGGAACCCGTTTGTAGTGCGGCCTTCAGGCCGTTGTCTTGGCGGCACGGGCTAAAGCCCGCACTCCAAACTTGCTCGTTCTCCTACAACCGAGGAGATAGCCATGAGGAGAGAGCTGAACCGGCCATCCGCCGTTCTCGGGGCGCTGGCGCTGTTCTCGGCGTGGCTGTGGCCGCCAAACGTGGCGATTGGCGGCGAGGGCCAGCAGCCTGCACCTGCGCCCACAGGCACATTGTCGGGAACTATCGCGAAGCTCGTGGACGCGGGCGGACGGCTGGCGGGCATCGTCAAGTCGCTCACATTGAAGGTGAGCGAGGGGAGCCAGGGTTATGAGGGCCTCGTGGGGAAGGAGGTCGAACTGAAGCCGCCAACGGTCGGCTGCGAGGTTATCGGCTGCCCGATCCCAGGGCATTTTCTGCCCGACCCGAAGATTGGCAGCGCGCTCGCCCGCTGCCACGTGGGCGACCAACTCCAGGTGAGCTTCAAGGAGGAAAAGGGAGCATACCTGATCACGACGTTCAAGGCGCCTGAGGGCTTCCAGCCCCCGGCCGCCTTCCGCCTCGCCGACTACAAGCTGCGCGAGACGAGCGCCGTGGAGGGGAGCACCGTGGAGTTCAGCCTGGCGGCGAAGAACGCCGCCGGGAAGCCCCTCACCTACACCGCCGCCGGAGTGCCCTCATGGGCGAAGTTCAATGCCGCGGCCAGAATCTTCTGGGGCACCGCACCACGATGGGACAAGAACCCGGAGGTCCGCAAGGCGCAACAGGGCACCTTCGATGTCTGCTTCAAGGCCAGTGACGGGGGCCAGACGTTGGTCACCATCAGCGTGCTCGACGCCGGCTGGAAGGCCCAGACCGTAGCGGAACTACTTTCGGACAAGAAGATCGGAACTCCCGTCGAGCTCCGCAACATCCGCGAGGAGACAATCAAGTCGAAGTTCGGCGGCGGCAAGGAGGTCCGAAAGGTAACATTCGACTTCACCAGCCAGGTGGTCAACCTCCCCGGCTATGAGGACGATTGGGAGCACAAGGACGCGCTGGCCTATCTGCCAGTGGAGAAGCCCGCGGCCCCGAACGCGGGCGCGGTGGGCACGGGCAACAGGCAGGAGTTCGGCGAACGCGCCTGCGCCGAGCTCGGCCTGCCCGTCCTCATCTTCGGCCCGTTCGCCGACGGCGAGAACACGCAAACCAAGTTCGAGAAATACGTCAAGAAGGCATCCGAGACCCGGAACCCACGGCACACGATCTTCGTCCAGAGCGCGGCCATGTTCGCACGCGGCACCGATGCCCTGATCACCTTGATGAACAAGCTCACCCAGTGGCCCGCGTCGTACCAGGATTTCAAGGTGGTCTACACTGGCGGCTCGAAGTTCGGCTACACCTCCTGGGTGGCGGCCGCGGGCGACCGGCGCACGGTGGGCATCGTGCCGGGGGCGTTCGAGAACGGCGACCACGACGCCTATCGCCTCCTCCAGCGCGAGGAGGGCCGCGCGCTCCCCTGGCGATGCCCAGCGAGCGAGGGGGCGGGAGACTACGCCGGCATCATGTCCCGCTTCTTCCTCGAACCCGTCACTATCCAGGGCCAACTGCCCAACTGCCGCGCGCTCCTCACCGGCGGCACGGCCGACCGCGCCGTCCACCCCAAGTTCGCAATCACAGAGTTCGAGAAGAACCTCAAGGTGCCCCACAGGGTCTGTTACGTGCCCAACCTTGGCCACTCGATGGACGGCGAGCGCCACTCGGCCTGCTGGCTGATGTGGCTGGCCCACTGCTTCCTGGGGCGGCCAGTGTCGGCCATTGACGCCCTGCGGCACCGTTCCGAGGGCGACGGCTTCGTCGTGGAGGCCCAGGTGAGCGGAAAGCCCTCAGTCCAGGAGGTCGCCGCCTGGGCCACGGAGGCGGGCGACACTGACTGGAAGCGCTGGAAGTCGTACCCGATGCAGCCTGGCGAAAAGGGCCTCTATCGCGGCCAAATCCCGGCGGATTCGCAGGCCTACCTCGTCGAGGTCCGCGACACCGCCGATGGAGTCAAGGGCGTCATCACCTCCACCCCACAACGCGTCAAGTAGAAGGCGGAGAGAATGAGCAGGCGCAGCGTGCGGACCGGCCTGATCGCGTGCGCTCTCACAAGCATCTCCGCTGCCTTGATGGCAGAGGAGGCGCCCAACTGGCCTCAGTTTCGTGGTCCGAACGCCTCAGGCGTCTCGCCTGAGCGGGGCCTGCCGGCGGAGTTCGGGCCAGGGAAGAACCTGGTCTGGCAGACGCCTCTCCCGCCAGGCAACTCATCCCCGTGCGTGTGGGGCGGGCGGATTTTCCTCACGGCGGTGGAGGACGCCAGGCGGCTGGTCGTGCTCTGCGTGGGGCGCGACGACGGGCGCGTGCGCTGGAAGAAGGAGGTGCCTGCCAAACGGCTCGAGGAGGTCCACCCGCGGGCCGGCAGCCGCGCCTCGCCCACACCAGCCACCGATGGCGAGCGGGTCTACGTCTTCTTCGGCTCGGTTGGACTGGTCTGCTTCGACCTCGATGGCCAGGTTATCTGGAGCCATCCTCTCGGCCCGTTCAGATACCACATGGGCTGGGGCGCCGCCAGCTCGCCCATTGTCCACGCCGACTCGGTCATCCTCAACTGCGACCACGACGGCGAATCATTCCTTCTGGCTCTGGAGAAGAAGAGCGGCCAGGTGAAGTGGCGGACGCCGCGCCCCGACTCGCCGCC
>VGYW01000281.1 GCA_016872875.1 Planctomycetota bacterium
TACCCCAGCCTCCGCCTCAACCTCGCCCACATGGCCGGCGACCACTTCCAGACGCTCGACGCCGAAGAGAAGGGCACGATCACCGACTGGGCATTCCAGATCGCGCAACTGATGGGCGACCCCGACTGCCCGCACCTCTACGCCGACCGGGCGTGCCAACTGCCCCCGTCAGACCCCGAGGCGCGGCAGGCATACGCCGCGCGCCTCTTCGAGGTCCTCGCTATCAACGGCCAGGTGCCCAGGCGGATGATGAACGGCTCCGACTGGCACCTCGCCCTGATGTACGGCGACTACGCGGGGGAGTGGGCGCACGCCAACGCGCGCTTCTGGCACATCCTCGCCCTCCGCCCGGAGTTCGCCGAGCGCTTCTTCGGCGAGAACGCCGCCGACTTCCTCGGCCTGCGGCCCGGGGGCAGGAACCGCGAGCGCCTCCGCTCCTTCTACACCGACAAACTCCTCCTCACCGCGGACCGGTTCCCCGCCTGGTGGGCCAAGACCGCCTAGGCGCTGATGTCGGGGGCACGCTGAGGAGCGAGTGTGGGCCCCGGCTATGGTAACCAGTGCCTCTCTGTGGCCTGGCCTGTTCCGCCGGGCCGCTCTGCCCCCTCTCCCTTGGGGAGAGGGTTGGGGTGAGGGTGCCTGAACACCCTCCACCTCAGAAGCACCCTCACCCTCGCCCTCTCCCCGAGGGAGAGGGAAGGGAGCCCTGTCTCAGGGCGGGCGCTCACGTCTTGGGCTTCGGGGCGGGGGTGGGCTTGGGGGGCTCGGGGGGCGGCTCGAGGGCGTCGAAGGAGGCGCGAACGGTCATCCGTCGCCCCAGCGGGGCCGAGCCTTCGACGATGATGTCGAAGCGCTCGGGCAAGCGCTCGAATGGGATGCCATTGAGCGCCTTGTCCCATTCGTACGGGCGACCATTGATCCGAAGGGTGGGGTTGGCGAAGTTGGAGACCTTCAGGCCGGGCTTGAGGGTGACGGTGTAGTTCTTCTCGAAGCGGGCGAGGCGCTCGCCAAGGCCGGTGGCGGCGTCGAGGCGGTAGATGTGGGTGCAGCCTGGGAGGTGGAGCGCGATGCGCGCCTCGTTGCCAGTGAGGACGAAGGGGAGTGGGTCGCAGGCCGGCGCGTCGTGGAGCGTGATGAGAATGGCCTTGGCGGCCTTGTCGTACTTCACGGCGGCGCAGGGGAGGTCGAGGGCCTGGACTGCTGGGAGGCCGACGGCGATCTGGAACTGAGCGGCGGTGGCGGCGAGGGCGGCCTGGAGGTCCTCGGGCTTGCCCTGGAGCGGGAGGGCGCGGACCTGGAGCTGGAGCTCGCTGGGCGGGATGGCGTCCTCGACCGCGGCGTCGGGCGGGACGGGGAAGGAGGCGGCCCGCTGGCGGAGGCGGTCAACCTCCATCTGGAGGGCGGCGGTGGCGGCCTTGAGCTTCTCCTGGTCCTTGGCCTTGGCGAGGATTTGGATGGCTTTCTCGAGGTGCTGAGCGGCGAGCTCGAAGAGGCCGCTTGCGGTGTGGATGGCGCCGAGGCCCAGGTAGGCGTTGGCGTCGCAGGGGCTGCCGGCGGGGTCGGTCTCGACGACGCGGAGCCACTCCTTGACGGCGAGGCGGTAGCGGCCGAGGCTGGTGAGGAGGTCGGCGGCCAGGTAGTGGGGGAGCTCCTTGTCGGGGTTGAGGCCCAGGGCCTTCTCGCGGAGGGCGAGGGCCTCCTTGTCGCGGTTCAGGGCGACGAGTGCCTCGGCCTGGATGTAGAGGGGGCGGGGGTCGGCGGGGTCGGCCTTGGCGAGGGCCTCGGCTGCGGCGAAGGCGTCCTGGGCCCTGGCCGCGGCGAGCTTGCCGAGGGCGTCCTGGAGGGCGTCCTCCGTGGCTTTGTTGGGCTTGGCGTCAATGGGCTGGCGGCCTGGGAGGCCCTCGGCGCCTGCGATGGCTTGCTGCCGCGCGGAGCGTGCCCAGGCGAGTGCGCGGGCGAGGTGGTTGTTCTTCGGCTCGCCGATGAGGCGGATGATCTCCTGGTAGGCCTCGTCGCTCTGCGGGCGCTGGAGGGCGTTGACCGCCCAGCTCGCCTCGTTGGGCGAGCCGGTCTCCATGCGCTTGATGAGGAACGGGATGCCCCGCGGCCCCATGCTGGCGATGCGGTAGATGGCGTTGGAGCGCTCGTGCTCCTGCATGTTGTCGTAGTGGCGGACCATGAGGGCGATGTCGGCGGGCCAGTCGGGGCCGATGCCGAGGCGGACGTCGGCCAGGATGTCGCGTGCGCGGACGCGGATTTCGGGGTCGTCGGCCTCGGCGGCCTTCTCGAGCTCATCGAGGGCCGGGCGGCCGATGCGGCGCAGCGTGTCCGTGGCGCGCTCGCGGGCGTCGTGGCGCTCGGCGCCCAGGTCGCGGATGAGCGCCTGGACTATCCGCTCGGCGGTGATTCGGGGCGTGGCCGCGGAGGCACAGAGAGAGGCGGACGCTAGGGCGAGGAGGAGGGCACGTGTCATCGGGCGGGGGTCTCCAAGAAAGGTGTTAGGTGTTGGGTGTTAGGTGTTGGGGTACAGGAACCAGGAGGCGTCGGCTTGTCTTTCTGTACCCCAACACCTAACACCCAACACCCACCACCCCCTACTTATAGATGTTGAACTTGATCCGTTTGAGGCAGGAGCGGAGGACCTTGACGTCGCCGAGGTAGGCAGACTTTCCGAGGAGGTGTTCCTCGGTGAGGCGGTCGAACTGGATGGTGAAGCGGCTGTCGGCGGTCTCGACCATGATGTCGCCCTTCTGGCGGCGCGGCTTTTCGACGCCCTTGCTGAGGAAGGCGATGTTCTGGACCTTTGCGGCGTCGGCCGCGATGTCGCCGAAGGCGGTCTTGAGGGTGAGCTTGCCGTCGGCGAGCGAAATCTGCGTGGCGGCCACGCGGTCGCGGTTGACGAAGCGGACGACGTTGGCCTCGGCGGTCTCCTCCTTCTCGGCCTGAGATGGCCCGGAGATGCCTTGGACGACCCGCAGGCGGGTCACGCGGCAGGGGTAGCGGGCGTTGAACATCACGAACTTGCCGGCGGGCAGGTTCCCCGGCACGGCGTACTCGCCGAGGTCCATGTTGTCCACCCAGGCCCGCACCTTGTTTGCCCCCGGGTCGTAGGCCACGCGGACGGTCGCCTCGTTCATCATCCGCCCGATGCCGCGGTCCATGAAGGAGTTCATGTTGCCGTTCTGCATGACCATGAGGTTGAACTGGCTTGCGTAGAAGCGGGCGATGAGGCTGTTGGTGCCATATTGGCCCTCGGTGTTGTCGGCGGCGAGGATGAGCTCGACGTGGAGGTAACGCTGGAGGGTGGCGGCGCACTTGGCCTCCATGGTGACGGGTTCCTTCTGGTCGAACTTGGCGAAGAGGGTCTGGCAGTCGCCGTGGGTGTTGCACTGGGCGGCGCCGTTGGCGACGGACCAGCCGCCGCCGCGGGCGGTCCAGGGGTCGAGCTTGCCGGCCTCGAAGTTGCTCTCGAGGGCGGTGAGTGCGCCGCGCGCGAAGTTGATGTTGCGGACGATGTTCCGCGCGATTTTGATGGGGCCTGTGGCCTTGGTCTCGACGATGACGGCCTCGGGGGTGATGGCGGCGATCTCGCCAACGATCCGGTCGTCGTTGCTCAGGTCCACCACGTCGTCCCCCTTCGTCTTCTCCTTGGGCAGCAGGTCCACGGTGTCGAGAGCGGAGGCGAGGACGACGACTTCGCCCTCGAAGTGGGGAGCGGTGAGCTTGAGCTTTCCGCCGGCCTCGATGGAAACGACCTTGCCGACGATCTTGTCGCCGCGGATCGTGGTCACGGTGTCGCCGATGCCGGCCTCGGCGCGCTTCGCCGTGTCGTCCAGCGTGTCGCCCGCGCCGCGGGGCTGCGGCACGAAGATCTTCCGCCCGCCCTGCTCCTCCACCTCCAACTGGGCCAGCGGCACGTCCGGCACCACCTCATCGAAGAAGGGATCATCCAATTGCTGGTGTGGGATGATGACGGGCCTCGACAGGGCCACCTGGCGCGGGAGTAGCACGGCAAGAGCGAGGACGGCGAGGCAGCGGGTCATGAGGGCATCTCCTTCCAGCTACCGTTGGTAGATCGGCAGCAGGTTGTAGTTGATCTCCAGAGAGAGAAGAGCGAAGGCGGTGGCGGCGACGACGCCGCCGCTGCCGCCCTGGTCGCGCCAGGAGCCGTCGGGCGACTGCATGTTTATGAGCATGGGGGTCATCGTCTCGTTCCAGTGCCGCCAGTAGCGTCCGCCGGCCTGGAACATGGCCTGCGAGCAGTAGTAGGCGCCGTAGTGGAAGTAGCCGGAGTAGCCGTAGCCGCCTCCGCCGGCGAGGAGGAGGTCGGCGGTGGCCTTGGCCTCGGGGGCGCGGTAGGCGCCGGACAGGCTGAGGACGAGGAGGCCGATGCCGGAGCGGGCGGGGCTGGGGCTGTCGGCGCCCGTGTAGCCGAACCCGCCGCCGGGGCAGAAGCAGTTCTTGTAGAAGGTCACGCCGCGCTGGACGGTGGAGATGGGCACCTCGATGCCGGCGTTGGCGGCGGCGCGCAGGCCCATCATCTGGGCGCCGGAGACCGTGGTGTCGGCGTCGGCCGAGTTCACGCTGTAGCGCCAGCCGCCGAGGCGGTTCTGCGAGCTCACGATCAGGCCCGTGGCCTTCTTGAGGGCGGGGCCGACGCGCGGGTCGTCTATCATCCCGTAGACCTCGCCGAGTGCGAGCGTGGCGAAGCCGTGGCTGTACATCGGGCTGCCGCCGTCGCCGGAGAGGAGGCCGTTGGCCTGCTGGTTCTTGACGATGTAGTCCACGCAGCGGCGGATGACGGCGCCGTATCTCCCCTCGTCGGGCATCTCGCCGTGGGCGAGGAAGGAGAGCATACAGAGGCCGACGACGCCGCTCACCTGGCCATAGCTGTCGGGCCAGGCGCCGTCGGGCTTCTGGGTGCGTGCCAGGTAGTCGAGGCCGCGGGTGACCGCGCGCTCGATTTCGGGGGTCACTTTGCACTCTTCGCCGGCACCAGCAGGCAAGGAAGGCGAAAGGAGCAGGGCAGAGAGGAAAAGGCAAAAGGCAAAAGGAGAAAGGCAAAAGGCAAAAATCAGAGGGCGCCGGCGGGGCAGCTTGTCCCGGACTCCTCCCTTTTCCCCTTTGCCTTTTACCTTTTGCCTTTTGCCTTCTTCCTTCTTCACCTGATCGGCTCCTTCCTCAGCCGGTCGAAGTAGGAATTGAGCAGGTCGCGATATTGCGCCGGAAGGGTGCCCTCGAAGGCGGCGCCGAGCTGCTCGTCGAAGCGTGAGCGGACGCGGCGCCAGTCCTCGCCCTTGGCCTCGGCGGGGTTGGCGGGCATGACGGGGGCGTTGGAGCCGCCGTCGAAGCCGCCGCCCGAGCCGCCCATCATCTGCATCATGGCCTGCGCCCTCGCGCCCATCATGGCGCCCATGGCGCCGCACATGCCGCCCTGGCACTCCTTGAGGAGCTGTTCGAGCAGCGCGAGGGCCATGCGCTGCACCTCGCGGGTCTCCTTGCCAGTGTCGCTGCCGGCGAGCGCGATGCGGCTGACGTTCATCTTCTCCCCCGACTTGTTGACGAGCTCGGCGGCGGCGGGGAACTGGCCGAGGAGCTTTTCGAGCTTCGTGGCGTCGAGGTGGACGTTGCTCTGGCGCTTCGTGAGGGCGGCGGTCTGGCTCTCGAAGGCGTCGGGCTCCCGCGCGCGGATGGCGTCGGCCTGAATGGTGCCGGTGTTGACGCGCTTCTGGCCCACGAGGCAGCGCTGGAGGAGGAGGAGCGCGCGCATCATCTGGGCGCTCATGGCCGCCTGCTGCATCTGCTGCATCTCCTGGGTGAGCTTCTCGCGGGCGTCCTCCAGGAGCGCGAGCGCGCGCTTGCCGTGCTCGAGGCCCTCGGGGAGGGCGACCGCGTAGAGGTCGGTGGCCCCCTCGCCCATCTCTTTTGCGGCGGCATCGAGCTTGGCGGCGGCCTGCGAGCGGAACATGGCGATCTCGTTTGCGAGCCAGTGGAGGGCGCTGGCCTGCTCGGAGACGTCGCGCTGGAGGACCGCCTGGTCGGAGCCGAGCTCGGCCGGGCGCCTGGCCTTCTCGACCTTCTTGATCGCGCCCTCGATGCCGGTGTTGATGGCCTTCTGGCGGCGGATGAACTCCTCGAGTTCCTTCATGAAGGCTTCGAGCTCCTCGCTTCGGCGGCGGAGGATGGCGGCGACCGCGAGGAGGGAGGTGGCGACCTTCTCCTGCTCGGGCACCTGGGAGAAGAGGGCGTTCTCGCCGAGCCTGCGGGCGATGGTGCCCGCCCGCTCGGAGACCTTGTCGTCGTCGAGCTTGGCCTTGGCCTCTTCGGCGGTCGCGCCGTCGCTGGGGTTGGAGAAGGCGAGCGCGCCGGCGGCCTTTTCGATCTCCTTGCCGAGGTTGTCAACTCCCTCCTTGATGGCGCGCTGGGCGGCGGTGATGCGCTGGAGCTTCGCCTTCTGCTCGTCGCCCATGTTCTTGGGGTCGGTGCCGAGGGACTCTTTGGCGAGTGGGACGAGGTTGTCCTTGATCTCGCGCTGGCGAGCGGCGAGAGCTTCGGCCTCGGCTGCGAGCTTTTCGAGCAGGCCGCGGCGCTGGAGCCGCTCGGCGAGCTGGGCCAGTTGCTCGAGGCGGCGGGCCGCCTCATCGGTCTGCCCCTGGGCGATGCGGAGCGGGGAGGGCTCGCCCTGCTGGCTCTGTTGCCCCTGGGCAGCCTTGGCGAACTGGTCGGCCGCGTTCTGCATCTGCGTGTTCGCGGTCTGCCGAACGCCGCGTCCGAGCTGCTCCATCTGGGCCATCATGTCGGTGGGGGTGGCGGGGTTTCGGGCCATTTCGGGGATGAGGCGTTCGAGCTTGCGGGCGAGGTGGTCGGTGCCGCGTGTCTCCTCGGCCTGGCGTTCGTGGGCCTGGCGTGCGCCTTCTCGCGCAGTCTTGTCTGCCTCTTTGCCGCCTTTGTCGGGTTCCTTGCCGCCCGTGTCTGCTTCCTTGCCTTTGGCCGTGGGCTCTTTGCCCTCGCGGTCGGCGGCTTCCTTGGCGCTGGCCAACTTGTCGGCCTGGCCGCTCTGTGCGCGCTGGGTGGCCGCGCGGCGCATCATTTCGAGCTGGAGCTCCTTGAGGCGGGTGAGGATGCGCTCGAGGTGCTCGATCTCGCTGAGGACCACGATCCTGTAGAGCGGGGAGACGCCTCGGCGGAGCACCGCGTCGTCCGCGTAGTCGGCGGCCTCGGCCTTGTACTCAAGAATGTCGCCCGGGACGAGCCCGAGCTGGTCAATCACCATCTCTTCAGCGGCGACGAGCTCGGATGCGGTTGGGCTGCCCTCCTTGAGGGTGCGCCGCTGCCAGCGCTCCGAGGCGTCGGCGGCCTCCTTGGCCTTGATGGCGCGGTGGGCGAGGACGAGGCTGCGGACACCGAACTCGTCGCGCGCGGCGGCCTCGAGCGGCACCTTCTCGCCGGGGAGCACCAACAGGTCGCGCCCCGGCCTTGCCACGCTCACCGCGGGCGGACGGTCGGCCACTACCTTGATGGCGAGCGTCTCGGGCGAGCGGTTCGTCAGGCCATAGCCGTCCCGCAAGGTTATCACGCACTCGGCGTTCTTGCGCGGCAGGAACGGCTTGGATGCCAGGACGCCCGCCCCCTCAGGCGCGAGAGGGAAGCTCTCGCCCCCGACACGCAGCTCGCCCGCGCACTGAAGCTCAGGCTCCGGGCCGCGGGCGACCGGCATGCACCTGATGACGACCTCGGTGCCCTCGACGACCTGAAGGCTGCCCTCGACTGTCTCCACGGTGCGGCGAACGCTGCCGGCGTACTTGGGCAGGATGAGGACGGCGCTCTTCTTGCTGAGAGAGGGCGGCGCGACCACGCGAATGTGGTGCCAGGGCGAAAGGGCGTCGCCCGCCGACACGCGGTAGCGCAGGTCCTTGAAGAGCGGGCCGGTGTTCCACTGCGCGGCGCTCCCCTCTCTTCCCCCTCTCCCTCTGGGAGAGGGTGGGGTGAGGGCGCCGCGAGCAGCGCCTGCGCCAACACCGACGCCCTCACCCTTGCCCTCTCCCAAAGGGAGAGGGGATAGGGTAAGCGCGAGGCTGAGGCGGTCAGCGGCCTCCGCTCCGTCGCCCTTGCGGCCCTCAAGCGAGGCCGAAGACGCGGGGCGGCCAGTCGTCGTGATCGTGATGTCCACGGCGTCGCCTACCCTAACCACGCGGTCGCCAGGCTCGATCTTGAGGTTGGTGTAGGAGAAGTAGGGGACGCCTGCGGCCGGGCGGAAGAGGCGCGCCAGTGCGTTGCGGATGGCCTCAGGGCTGACCTGGTAGGCCGCGAAGAGCACGGCCAGAAGGACGACCGCGACGGCCCCAGCCTTCAGGAGCGGGCGGGCGGGCACGGCGGCCTTGTAGTCCACCGTGCTCGACCGCTGTGTGATCTGCCGCAGGGCGGACTCCACGAGGCCGTGGGAGATGCCGCGCTCGTCGAAGGTCTCTGAGCTCAGCTCCACAGCGGTCACGAGGTCCTCTTCCACCTTGGGGAAG
Organism: Planctomycetota bacterium; assembly: GCA_016872875.1. Next base: position 8,517 of record VGYW01000281.1, read on the forward strand.
TGGTGGCCGAGGCGGGCGGCGGTGTCGGCGTCGCGCATGCGGCGCACGGCGGGCCAGACCACCCAGCGTGCCAGGCACACGGCGCAGGAGAGAAGTATGGCGCCCAGGGCCACGGCGCGCGGCACAGGAGCCAGGCGGAACAGCCTGTCGGCGGCGATCGCCGCGCCCACGCCGGTGGCGAGCACCGCGACCGTGATGAGGAGGCCCGTGTGGGTGTAGACCACCCGCCAGCGGCGGCGATAGCTGTCTATCAGCCGCCGAAGGGCGTCGGGAAGGCGGGACTTGGCGCGAGCAGTCATGTCAGGCCACTCCTCTTGGGGGACGGGATGAATGGATGATTGGATGGGTGGATGGTTGTCAGACTTCTGGCATCCATCCATTCATCCACCCATCCATTCATCCTCTTGTCACTACGCCAGCCCGCTCCTCTTGCGGATGAGCCATGCGACCGCAAGGAGGAGCGCAAGGGCCGAATAGTACGCCGGGTGCCGGCAGGGGGAGTACTCCGCCACCTTGAGCGGACGCTCCGCCCCGGCCGCGAGAAGGTCCGGCAAACGGTCGGCCTCGTCAACTCTAAGATACCGCCCTCGGCTCGCTAATGCAATAGATTTCAGCGAAATATCGTCCTGGGCCAACCGCTGCTTCTCAAGGTCGGCGCGCGACACGGTGATCGTGGCGGCGGAGGTCAGCGGCTCATCGCCATAGGTGGCCACGATGGGGCGGATGGTATACTTGCCGGGCTTGTCGGGCTTGAAGACCGCCCTGTAGATTCCCCAGCCGCCCGGGGCGGCGGCGAGGGCCAGGCGCTGCGAGGAGATCGAGGACGACGACGAGGACGAGGACGATTCAAGATCGATCTTGGCCCACACGCGCGCGTTCTCCAGGGGGAAACCATCGGGGGCCAGGCAATACGCCTCGATCTCCACGCTCTCGCCCGCGTCGCACTCCGTGCGGTCGAGGGAGAGGCGGGCGCGCGGGTCGCCTTCCGCGAACTGCCGCTTGACCATCCAGCGCACCGTCTGCGCCCAGAGGCGGTAGTGGTGCTTGTCGCCCACCTCCTGGCGCCAGCGCCAGGTCTCCTCGATGCCGAGGAACATCACCTTTCCCGCGCCGACCCTCTGGACGGCCATGAGCGGGAGCTTGGATGGCCCGGCCAGGCGGTAGGGATGGACGAGCAGCGCCGTGGCCCCCCGCGCCAGCCCCCCCACGCTCGCCGACCAGCGAACCTTCGGGAGCCGCTCCCACACCCGCTCGTTCTCATCGGGGTCGGCGGCAAGGCGGGTCACCAGGTGGCTCGCGCCGTCCTGGGTCAGCTCCACGCCGTAGGGCTCGCCGCGTCCGTCGCCCGTCCCGCCCTCAAGGGCGACGGGCAGGATGCCGGCCACCGGGGTGCCGATGAGGCCGCGGCAGTTCTGGCGGCGGCCCGCGGCCACGATGAGCGCGGCTCCCTTCGCCTTCACGAGGTCCACCAGCTCCTTGAGGAAGTCGTCGGGCAGGCTCTCGCGCGCGAGGTCGCCCAGGATCACCGCGTCGAAGTCGGCCAACTGCTGCTTCTGGGTGGGGAGCGTTTCGAGGTAGCCTTCGCCCTTGATGCCGCCGAGGCCAGGCCGCAGGAGGCAGACTGTGAGCTGGACTGCGGGGTCGCGCTCGAAGACGTTGCGGATGAAGCGGAACTCCCACCGCGGCTCGGCGTCGGCCAGGAGGACGCGAATCTTGCGCTCGGAGACCTCGATGCTGACCCTCGCCGAGTTGTTCGCGTCGTTCTGCTCCCCCTCCTGCTTGGGGATTCGCACCGTGAAGGAGCGGAGGCCGGGCGTGTCGGGCACGAAGGAGAAGCTCACGCTGACCGGGCGCCCAGAGGGGAGTGTGACCACTGGCTTAGTGGCGATGACCTCGGCGCCGCTCAGCAACTCCACGTTGAGCCTTGCGGCGCCCATGCCGCTCGTGGCCACGTCGGCGCCCAGGAGCACCTCGTCGCCGAGGAGCGCGCTCTTGGGCGCGCGGAGGGCCGTCACCGCGGCGTCACGCGGCGGGCTCGGGTTCCCAACTCCTACGACGAAGACCGGTATCCCCATGCGCCCGAGGACGCGCGCGACCTCGGAGGGGTCGCGCCCGGTGTTCCAGGCGCCGTCGCTTATCAGGACGATGGCCTTTGGCCTCACGCCGCCCGAGCCTTGCGCCGCCTGGTCCAGCGCCTCCCCCAGCGCCGTCGAATACCCCTCCGGATTCACCTCGAAAGTGGCCCGCGTCTCCGACGCGGATGGGTTTCCGGGCGTCAGCGCCAACGCATCGAGTGTGCCGGCGAAGCGCCAGCCCGCCAACTCGAAGCCCTCCCGCACCTTCGCGAGCCAGCCATCTGGGCCAGGGTCCAGGAGGAGGCGAACCACCTCTTCGCGTGACATTTCCTTTTCATTTTTGCCTTTTGCCTTTTGCCTTTTGCCTTTCAGCTCATCTGGCCCGTAGGAGTCCGTGAGCAGCATGCTGCGTGATCCATCCACCATCACGCTGCACAGCGGCTTCTGGGGGT
>VGYW01000282.1 GCA_016872875.1 Planctomycetota bacterium
CGTGTGGGGGAAAGGGGGTGGTGTCACTGCCCCGGCACGCCAAGCATCTCTGACGCCCCCTGGAACCCGGGTCCACCACAAATCCCGCCGTCAGCCGGCACCCGGGGGGAGTGGTGAGAAATGCGGGCTAGGGTCATCCCCCGTGGTCATCCCACCCCCCCACAGGTCCTGGCGAAAGCTCCAACATTGGGCCTCAGCACCCCCTCCCAATCCGCTGCCATGGTAAGCGAAGACCGGGATTCCGGCCATCGTGACTGACGCCTCGGCACTGGGCCTTGCGGACTTTCCGTAGACCTCCCATGCGGCTGTCGGCGGCAAGAGGCTCACCGCGCGGCCTTCCTCCAAACGCAACCAAGTGGACGACAAGGTCACCATCCCTCCCGGCAGTACGCTCTACGTCCCGGAATGACCGAGAAGGAAGGGTGGGGGAACGATGTTGCGCGGTGTGGCTTGCGGCATCAGAGCAGGTGAAGCTTCGCGGAGAGCTGCTTCTCCCACTGCTTGCGTCGGACCTCAACAGCTCGAATGTTGTTGGAGTCAAGCGGATTCATATGGCAAACAACGCAACGAGAAGTGTAGATCTCCTTAACGAACTGGTCAAACCACTCGATAGTTGAGAGAATCGTGGGGAAGAAATCCTTCTGGTTGTTGCGTACCAACGCAGGCAATTGGTTCAGGTCCAGGTAGTCAATCTCCCTGGCTCCGCGCCGTTGATGCCAGGAGTCTCTCTCGTCATCTGCCATGCGCTTGGCCACCGCTGCCTGCAAACCCTGTGGCGCGCACTTCGGCCACCAGTTCCCACCGTGCTTGGCTCGCATGACCCGGTCTATGAGTTGACGCATGGAATTCTCGAGCACGTATAGCAGCGGGAAAACCGCTGCCATAGCGCGAGCTTCCTTCAGCTTGGTTGACGACAGAAGGGGATCCTTTAGGCGCAAGTCTCCGGTGGGTACAAGTCCAAGGGGTTGGGTGCTGGTGGCCCGCGGGCTTGGTGCCCGTTCCCTGGCTCTGGGGGCAAAATCGCTGGACTGCGCGCTTGTCTGCTGCCAGAGCTCCCTGATCCTGTCTACCCCCGCGCGGTCCAGGTACTTGTCGAGCACCAGGCCCTCTTGGTGGGCTATAACGTGGTATGCGTCACCTGTCGTCATGGGAACGCGCTTCTTGATCCGCTGCGCCCTTTGGTTAAGGGCCTGAGGAGTCACGCCGAGCTTCTGTAGCAGATCGTTCCGCAGATTCCTCGGCATCGTGATTCACCCCTCGGGCATCCCGCCCGGCGACAACGGGTCCTACCGGGCAACGGAGCCTTTGCGCTTGCGGAGGCGCACCAAAGCCACATTGACGGTATTGCGCGTTGTGCTCAGGAAATCCGCTATGTCCTTGGGCGAAAAACCGGCCGCATCCAGGATCTCGATCCGCGCTTGCTGCTGTTCAGTTCCCTTGATCGCGAGTACCACAAGAAGCCTCGTGATCCGACGCAGTTCAGCCAGGATCTCGTTCTCGGCGCTACTGGGCATGGGGGTTCTCCTTCGGCACGCTAGGTGCCGGCCGCAGTGCCGGCTTCCTTTTGGCTTCTGAGAGCCTGACGCTAACTGTCATAGGAGTCGTACCCAGTATTTGCGCGACGGCTCTCCTGTCGAGGCCGCAACGCGCAAGCAGGACAATTGCCTCTCGCAGGGGCCTAGCTTGACCAAGGGACGCTGCCGTCAGCTTGATCAGCAGATCAAGCCTCGAAAGGATCTCGCTTTCCAACTTTGCGCTCATGGGTCTCTCTCCAAAAGGGAGGATAGGTTGACCGTGATCGCCTAGCTTCTCTGCGGTGGCCTCCTTGTTTTGCTGCGCTTCCTATGCTCGTAGATCCGTTGGTTGACCGTCTGCGCTGATGCCCCACAAACCTCAGCGATGATCGCCCTGTCAAGGCCAAGTTCGCGCAGCATTAGAATTGCGTCTTTCTGGGTCGCGTCCTTGACCAGGAGGGCGGCGAGGAGTCGGATGACAGTGCTAAGCTTCTCGTCGATGCCCCTGAGTAGCTCTTGTTCTGACATCGCGTCCTCCTACTTCTGCAGACGAGTGTCTGCTATGCAAAGACCCCTTGGACAGAGCATACACCATACCCTGTACGCCCGCCATTATATACCACTACACCTGGGATGTCAAGCGCATTCAAGCAGGCGCGGCAGAAACCCAGGACATAGCTGAATCTCAGCGTCGCCGTGACCCAGTCGGCACGGCCCGCCCGAGGCCTTTACAGAGAGCCCGCCATATGCTTAGCATATCATTGCCATGCTCTGACAACGCTTCCGCTTGAACAGGGAGCCCAAGCAGCAGACCTTACGGCGTCCGGCAGGGGATGGCATCGGGATCCGGACGATGGCGCAGGTTGCTGCCGATTTGAGCCAAGTGCAGGCCTTCTAGGTGCCGCAACGAGCGCACTTACCGCAGACGCGAGGAAGGCAGGTTAGGATCTCGGCAGCCAGACGGTCATGGGGCCGGGGGAGCGGTTGTCCCAGAGGCAATAGGGGATGGCGCGGAACTTGACGGGGCGAAGGGAGAGGGCGCCCGCGGGCTGGTAGAGCTTGCCCTTCCAGCCGCCCTGGCTGGGCGCCAGGCCGGTGCCCTCGATGAGGACGGCGCCGCCGAGGAGGCGGTTGTCGAAGCGGGCGGTGAGCCTGGCCTCGTCGGGAAGGATGATCGAGCGGACGGGGGCGGCGTTGTCGCATTGCTCCAGGCAGAAGACGAGCGGGCCACGCTGGAGGGCGACCTTGCCCGCGTCCTCGGCTACGCGCGGATGGGCGACCACCCGCTCGATGGGCATGGCGAGCGAAAGCTCAACTCGGTCGCCGTTCGACCAGGTGCGGCTGAGCTTGGCGTAGCCCTTGACGATGCGGTGCCCCGCCGCCTTGCCGTTCACCCGCAGGGTGTGCTCGCGGCACCAGCCGGGGATGCGAAGGAAGAGGTCGAACTTCGAGGGCTGCTGGACGCCGACCGTCAGCTTCACGTCGCCGTTCCAGGGGTAGCTCGTCTCCTGGGTCAGCGTCACATCGGGCGAGTTGTCTGCCGCGGCGTAGGCCGTCGCCGAGCCTGCGATATACAGGTGGACATAGACGCCATCGGGTGCCACTGAGTAGGCGTAGGAGCCGAGCGAGGCGATGAGGCGGGCGACGTTGGGCGGGCAGCAGGCGCAGCCGAACCAGGCCTGCCTGTGGTGCTTCCCCTCCGAGGCTAGCGGGTTCTCGTAGAAGAACTTCGTGCCGTCGAGGCTCACGCCCGAGAGGATGCCGTTGTAGAGCGCGCGCTCCATCGCGTCGGCGTACTTCGCATCGGCCTCGATCTGGAGCATGCGGTGGGCGAAGAAGACGAGGCCGATGGCGGCACAGGTCTCGGCGTAGGCCGTCTCGTTGGGCAGATTGTAGTCGCTGGTGAAGCGCTCGCCCCAGCCGGCGGAGCCGACGCTGCCGGTGACGTACATCTTGCGTTCGGTGGCGCTGGCCCAGAGGCGGCGGCACGCGGCGAGGAGCCCCTCGTCGGCGGTCTCGGCCGCAACGTCGGCCATGCCGCTCAGGAGGTACATGGCGCGGACGGCGTGGCCGACGATCTCCTCCTGCTCGCGGACCGGCTTGTGGGCCTGGAGGTATTCGTAGGTGCGTGCCCAGTACTTCTTCGGGTCGTCGCCGCGGGCGACGGCCTCCTGGTCGTAGTAGTGGGGCTGCTGGCCGCGCTGGTCTATGAAGTACTTGCTCAGGCGCAGGTAGCGCTCCTCGGCCGTGGCGTGGTAGAGCTTGACGAGGGCCAGCTCGATCTCCTCGTGGCCGGGATACCCCTTCTTCTTCTCAGGCTCGGGGCCGAACGTGCGGTCAATGTGGTCGGCGTAGCGGCACAGGGCGTCGAGGAGCACGCGGCTGCCCGTGGCGCGGAAGTGGGCGACGGCGCCCTCCATCAGGTGGCCCGCGCAGTAGAGCTCGTGCTGATCGCGGAGGTTGGTCCAGCGCTTCTGCGGCTCGACCACCGTGAAGTGGCTGTTGAGGTAGCCGTCGGGCTGCTGTGCGGAGGCGATGAGGGCCGCCGTGTCGTCCACCAACTGCTGGAGCTCGGGGTCGGGGTGGGTCGCAAGGCTATAGCTCGCCGCCTCCACCCACTTCGCCACATCCGAGTCCCAGAAAATGTGCGGCTCGTTAGGCATGCCGGGCTTCCAATCGAGCTTGAAGGCGTCGAGCCGCCCGGTCTCCTTGCACTGCTTGTACTGGTGCCGGATGCCGACGGTGCGGTTAGTCTCCTGCCTCTGCGCCCAGAACGTGTCGGCGATCTTCACGTCGGCGAGGGCCAACGGCTTCAGTCTCCTTGCAGGTACCGCCATCTTCTCTTCCTTTCCTTGTCTGGTTACGGATTACGGATTGTCCTTGACAATCAGCTCCTTCACAGGCGTCCCATCGGACCACTTTCCCATGAAGCGCTGCTCGGGGGTGTTGCCGAGGGCGAACTGCTTGTTCTTGCCGTGGAAGGCGAAGTCGGTGAGGGCGTCGAAGAGCTTCCAGTAGGCGTAGTAGTCGAGCGCGTCGCAGCCGTGGCCCATGAGCATCAGGCCGGGGTTGAGGGGGGAGCAGGGGCTGATGTGGTCGGCCACCAGCGGCGGGGTGCCGTGGCGGTCCGTCTGCACGACGATGAAGTCCTTGCGCTCCGCGGGAATCTGCGGCGTGCTCTTGAAGATGTCCTTCGCCGTCAGGTCGCCCACCACGCGGTCCTGGTCGCCCACGACCACGACGAGGAGGGTGTCGGCAGGAATCTTCTCGTAGCCGGCGGGGGCGAAGAAGACGGGGCGGGCGTCGCTGAGGCCCCTTCCCGGCTGGACGATCATGAGGGCCTTGGGCTTGGGGAGCTTCTCGGCGGCGGCGAGTGCCGCCATGTCCGCCGAGATCGCCCCGCCCGCCGAGTGGCCCACGATGGCGAAGCGCTCAAGGTCGGGCGCCACGTGGCCAGGCTTCTTGAGCTCCTCGATGGCCTTCTTCACCGCGCCGAGGGCGTTGCGCGTGAACTCCCAGGCGGGCGTGAGCATGCCCGCCTGGTAGCGGGGGAAGACCACGATGTTGCCCCGCTTCACCAGGTGGTGGAGCCAGCCGAGGTAGACGGCCGGCTGAAGCCCCATCCAGCCGTGGTTGAAGACGATGAGGGGCGCCGACTTCGGCGTCGGCTCCGCGGGCTCGAGAATCCAGAACTGCTCGGCCTCTTTGCCGTAGGTGTTGGTGACCACTTTCGCGTGGGGGTAGTCGGCGCCGCCCGGCCCGGACTTCGGCTGTTCGGGCGGCCTGGGCGCCTGGCCGGCCAGGGCCGCGGAAACCAGCAGGGAGGCAACGAAGCAAAGGGCGCTCTTCATGGCCGATAAGGTACTTGGGCCGGCGAGCGAAGTCAAGAAGGTGTTGGGTGCCGAGTGTTGGGGGGGGACGCCCGAAGAATGCCAACTCCTCTCCCCAGGGTTTGGCACTCTTCGGGCGGATGGCTCCGGTTTGGCGATCTGCGGCCTTCCGGCAAAGAATCCCAACTCCCCCCTTCCCGAGGGCCGTTGGCACTCTTTGGACGGTGTGCCCACCTGCACGAATCTGCCATTCCACCCCCGTGCGGGGTCTGCCTTGCGCCCGGGCGCGCGCCTCACTACAGTGTTTCTGCTGCGGAAAGTGCGATCACAGGCGGGACGCCTGTGCCACCGCTGAGACAAGGGGCTTGGTGGCACAGGCCTCTGGCCTGTGATTGGGGCAGCAGCCCCTTCCACTTTCCGCAACAAGAACTACAATGAGGCGCCAGTGGCCTGAAGGCATTGTCTAAAGGAGAAGCTCATGCGAACGCGTTCTCTGGTCTGCTCCCTGGCTGTCATGGCATCGTGCGTTCTGGCGGCAGGCGGCAGCGGACAGGTTGAGCCCGTCACCAAGGGGCAACGCGTCTTCACCTGCGGCCATAGCTTCCACGCATGGGTGGGCAACGTCCTGGGCGAAATCGCACGTGGCGCCGGCATCGCGGACCACCAGGTGGCCGGCGTCTCAATGATCGGCGGCTCGCGCGCGATCCAGCACTGGAACGTGCCGGACGAGAAGAACAAGGCGAAGCAGGCGCTCAAGGCCGGCCAGGTGGACGTGCTCACTCTCTCGGCGATGCACCAGCCCGACGACGGCATCGAGAAGTTCGCAAAGCTCGCAGTCGAGAACAACCCCAGCATCCGCGTGACGCTCCTGGAGTTCTGGCTGCCCTTTGGTTCCATGCAGTGGCCGTTCAAGGGGAAGAACGAGCCGGCCGACGTTGATGCGCGAAGCGCGGACGAGCTACGGAAACTGCACGAGCCCTACTTCAGGGCATACGACGACTACGTCGTGGCCCTGAACAAGAGCCTGGGCAAGCAGGCCGTCTACGTCGTGCCGATGGGGCAGGCGGTGCTCGCCCTGCGCGAGAAGATCATCGCCGGCCAGGCGCCCGGGATCGCAAAGCAGTCCGAGCTGTTCACCGACAAGCTCGGCCACCCGGGACCGGCCTTGGAGATGCTCGAAGGGTATTGCCAGTTCGCCGTGGTGTACCGGCGGACGCCGGTCGGCCTGCCGATGCCGCCCAGGCTGGCCAAGAGGTACAAGGAGGACCTCAACCGCCTCCTCCAGGAGATCGCCTGGGACGCCGTGACGCGCCATCCGCTGAGCGGCATCCAGGCGGAAACGGTCGCCGACGACTTCGTGCCGCTCTTGAACGGCAAGGACCTCTCGGGCTGGAACACGACGGGGAACTGGGTGGTCGAGGACGGGGGCGCGGTGGCACTCCGCCCGCGGCCCGGGGAGAGCGGCTGGACCCGCTATGGCGCCTACCTGACGACCGAGCGGAAGTACAAGGACTTCGTCCTCGACCTGGAGTTCAAGATCAACAAGGGCGGCAACTCCGGAGTGTTCCTGCGGGTCGGCAACCCGAAGGACCACGTCGCCAGCGGCTTCGAGATTCAGATTCTCGACACGCACGGCCTGAAGAACCCGGGCAACCACGATTGCGGCGGCGTGATCGGCGCCGCGGCGCCGTCGAAGAACATGGCCAAGCCGGCCGGGGAGTGGAACCGCTACGTGATCACCTGCCAGGGCACCCGCCTGAAGGTCGAGATGAATGGCGAGCAGATCATCGACCTGGACCTCGCCAAGTCACCCCTGAAGGGCCGCCCGCTCGAGGGCTACATCGGCTTCCAGGACGAGGGCCTGCCCGTGTGGTATCGCAACGTGCGGATCAAGGAGCCGCGGTAGGCCACCTGCCCTCGCATCGCTGGCTGATAGCGGGGAATGGCGCCGAGACGATTTCACACTTGTACAAGTGTGGAATCGTCTCCCGCGGGAAACCACTCGGATGAGCTCACTGTTCGGGTGCTTCGCACTGTGGCGTGCTTCCGGCGCTTACGCATCACATACCGCCTGGTTGGCGGCGGGGAGCAGACGCTGGCCCAACTCGCCGGCGAGGTCGGCCCGCGCCGCGACGTCGCGAGCGCTCACCTTGCGCGCTTGCTGGCCGCGGGGCTGATCCAGTTACCTATGGGGGGTGTACTCAGGGCTGGCCGCCCACGCCGCGCCAGAGTGCCACTTCGTGTGGGGAGCAAGTGGCACTCTGGCGCTCTGGCCACATGGTGCGCTTCCGAAGTACTTGGGAATTGGAAAGTTAGGACTCGTCGCCCGCGCAGCGCCAGAGTGCCACTCCGTGTGGGGAGCAGGTGGCACTCTGGCACCGCGTCCGGCGGTTGGGGCTGACCGCCACGCGGGCCGCTCCCTTTGGGAGCAAGACGCTGAAGGCCCCCGATGTTGTCCCCTCATCTGTGGAGGGCTGTACTTAGAAACCATCCCAGAGCCCAGACGTCCCCCGGAGCACGAGGTGGTTCACAAGACTTGCACTGCGGCGCTGCCAGGGGTTCTGCCTGCCTGAGGGTGTTCCCCGCCTGCTGCGCTGGTGGGTGGGGACCGGGGCTGGCGAAGCCGAGCAGCGGGTGTATAATGTTCGTGTGGGCTTGAGGGTCGGACGCAAGGCACTCGAAGGAGGGTGGGACGATGAGGACGACGCGCGGGTTCGGCACAATCGAGCAGCACCGCCGACGGCGGGGCAGCTCACTGGGCCAAGTCCTGATCTGTTGCGCTGTCGTGGGCGGGCTCGCCCTCCTGCTGTTTCTCGCATTGCACATCTGCATCTACAATGGCCACCACGAACGCCCCGTCTCCTGCATGGTGAACCTGAGGATGATCGGGCAGGCGATGGCGAGCTACTGCACAGACTTCGATTCGTGGATGATCTGCGGCGGGAACCGGGCGGGCGAGCACGACGAGCCGCCGGCGGCCCTGCCGGGCAGCACCGAGCCCGACTTCCCCTTCTGGTACGAGGCACTGGCTCCCTACGTCAACAGTGCCGTGACGCACGCGGAGGCCCGCAAGCGCTACGCCGAGCGAGAGGGGAGGGAACCGACGCGAGACCAGGTAGCGGACGAGGTCGCCCGGATGTGCATGTTGTACTCCTGCCGATCATCAAGGGGGCCAACTGCGATAAGCTACGGCTACAACTACGCCGCGCCGCATGGCGTGGACGCCATCTACAGGGAGAAGCCGGAGCTGACCAAGCTGTGGGAGCCGCCTGGCCCAGTGCCGGTCCTCTGGTATGGCCAGAGCGTACACTCCAGTATGCTCAATGACCCGTCGAACCAGATCGCCATCTGCGATGCGGGGCTGGTGACGAACGACGCGGACCTGAAGACGCCGTCCGACAAGTGGCAGGAGAGCGACGCGGCGAACGTGACGGGCTACGTCCGCTTCCCGCTCTGCGATGCCTACAAGCAGAGCGCCAAGTACCGGAGCGAGAGGGCCTGGCGGCCCGTGGGCCGGCACAACAAGAGGGCCGTCGTCCTCTGGTTCGACTGCCGGGCCAGGGCAATCGGCATCCGCGACATCGCGGACCACCCGTGGGGCGACCGGCGCTGCCTGTTCGACAACGTCGCGGACCCTCGATCCCCGAAGTGACACACTATTGACCTCTGCATAAGTGATGTGCAGCCGAAGCAAGGCCTGTGTGGCACAGCCGCCCTCGGTTGTGCCCCGGAGACGGGCGCACGCCCTTGCGAACGGCGGCACAGCCGAGGGCGGCTGTGCCACATGGCTATGGCTCCGGGCCCTGCCCCTGCACATTACTTATGCAGAGGTCAATAGGATGGCGCCAATCTGAGGGCGCATGCCAGCCCGCAGGGCGGCAGCGCGATAGCCACGGGCGTAAGCCCGTGGGAAGGGCGATCCCCCCTATCCCAGCCCCCGCAGGGGGCGGCAGAAACCACAGGACGCGAGCGAATCGGGGCTTCTACCGCCCCCTGCGGGGGCTGTGCAAGGGGTAACGCGGCGTCCCACGGGCTTACGCCCGTGGCTAGCGAGCTGCCGCCCCCTGCGGGGGCTCGGACGGCGACATCTCATCAGGGCCAGTGCCATCCGTGGTACGCGGGAAGTGGTTTGACCTGGCCGCTGCTGCCGGCGTAGAATGCGGCCACTATCGGCTTCTGCGGAAGGGATACAATGCCGTGTGGCCTAGCGGAGTGTGGGTGCCACCCTCAACGGCTTCCGTTGAGGGTGCGGGCAGGAGGAGGCGCGACGTGCGGAACTGGCTGTGGCTCATCGCGCTGTGCGCCGTGCGCGTGGCGGCGGGCGAAGCCGAGGGGGGGCTTGTGGTGAAGTCGTGCGTCGAGATCGCCAAGGTGTGGGCGGGACACCCCGTGGGCTTCGCGTTCGAGGCGCGGCCCGAGGGCCTCTACGTGGGCTTCTACGACCATGAGCGCCGCATGGTCATCGGCCACCGCAAGCCCGGGGCGAAGGACTGGACGCTGAACGTGACCGACGAGCGGGTGGGCTGGGACAGCCATAACTCCATCGCCTTCGGCTTCGACCGCGAGGGCGTCCTGCACGTGGCGGCCAACATGCACTGCCGTCCGCTCCGCTATTGGCGGACGGAGCGGGCGGGGGACGTGGGCTCTCTCAAGGCCGTCCACCACATGGTCCGCACGGAGGAGAAGCGCTGCACCTATCCCCACTTCTTCGCGGGGCCGGGCGGGCAACTGCTCTTCACCTACCGCGACGGCGGGAGCGGGAACGGAAGCAACTACGTCAACGCCTACGACGAGAAGTCGCGGGCCTGGCGCCGCCAGCTCGACAAGCCGTTGTTCTCCGGCGAGGGGAAGATGAACGCCTATCCCACGCCGATCCTGGCCGACGGGCGGGGGGTCTTTCACATCGCGTGGGTCTGGCGCGACACGCCCGACTGCTCGACCAACCACGACGTCTCCTACGCCCGCAGCCGCGACCTGAAGTCGTGGGAGACGAGCGACGGCCGCCCGCTCTCCCTGCCCATCACGCTGCGGAACGGCGAGGTGGCCGACCCCGTGCCCGCGCGCGGCGGGCTGCTGAACAACGTGAAGCTGAGCCTCGACGCAGCCGGCCGCCCGCTGATCGCCTACCACAAGTTCGACGCGGGCGGCAACACGCAGCTCTACCTCGCCCGCCGCGAGAAAGAGGGCTGGAAGACGTATCAGACGACGGACTGGGACTATCGCTGGGACTTCAAGGGGGGCGGCAGCATCCACTCCGAGATAGGCTATTCGGCGGCCACGGTCTGGCGCGACGGCAAGTCGCTGGTCCAGAGCTTCTCCCACCCCAAGGCAGGCTCCCACACGCGGCTGCTCGATGGCGAAACACTCCAGCCCACTGGCGAGGCGCCGCGTAGCGCCCCCTGGCCGCCCGAGGTGCGGAAGCTCGAATCCGATTTCCCCGGCATGGCCCTCCGCACCCGCACCTGCGAGAGCAGCGGCGTCACCTACGTCCTGCGCTGGGAGACCCTCGGCGCGAACCGCGACCGCCCGCGCCCCGCCGCCGAAACCCCGCCCCCGAGCCGCTTGCTCCTCTACGAACTGGGCAGGGAAGGAGGCGAGAGATGAGCTACAGGCACACACAGGGTGGCACCGTGATCCTCGTGCTCATGGCCGTGGCGGTGGCCGCGATGCT
>VGYW01000283.1 GCA_016872875.1 Planctomycetota bacterium
CAACGCCTTCAGACGCCGTGCATCCATGGTCGTTCTCTCCGGGGCTCTCTGGCCTGAAAACAGTCCCCCCGGAGTACTTAATCGGGGAAATCCTCGAAAACTTTAGGCCTTTTTTAGCGTTGTAGTGCTAGGAGCATCGAATGTCGCACAAGGAGGTGCCTGCCGGCAGAGCCGCGAAGGACCAAGGATCGAATCGCCGCGAGTTCCTGCGGGCCGGCCTGGTGGGCCTCGCGGGCGTAGCCGCGAGCCCGCTGTTCGCGGCGCTCAAGCCCGCCGACAACATAGACAATCCCCTCGAACACTACCCGAGCCGGGACTGGGAGACCCTCTACCGCGACATGTACCGCTACGACCGCGACTTCACGTTCGTGTGCGCGCCGAACGACACCCACAACTGCCGCCTGCGCGGCTTCCTGCGCAACGGCGTCCTCGTCCGCGTCGAGCAGGCATACGACGTGTCGTCGTACAAGGACCTCCAGGGCAACCAGGCCACGCCCACCTGGCACCCGCGCGGCTGCCTCAAGGGCTACACCTACATGCGGCGGGTCTACAGCAAGTTCCGCGTCAAGTACCCCACCGTCCGAAAGGGGTGGAAGGACTGGGTGGAGGCCGGTTTCCCCCGCGACCCCCAGACCGGCCGGCCGCCCGAAAAGCACTTCAAGCGCGGCGAGGACGAATGGGTGCGCGTGACCTGGGACGAGGTGAGCGACCTGGTGGCCCGCGCTCTGGTGAACATTGCGACGGCCTACAGCGGGCAGGAGGGGGCCAAGCGCCTTCTCGCCCAGGGCTACCCGCCCGAAATGATCGAGCCGATGAAGGACCCCGACGGCAACGTGGCCGGGGTGCGCACGATGAAGTTCCGCGCCGGCATGGGCTTCCTGGGCGCCACCCGCATCGTGGCCCTCTACCGCTTTGCCAACATGCTCGCCCTCCTCGACCACCATGTCCGCAAGGCGCCCCCCGAAAAGGCCCTCGGCGCCCGCCTGTGGGACAACTATGCCTGGCACACCGACCTGCCGCCCGGCCACGCGATGGTGACCGGCATGCAGACCCTCGACCAGGAGTTCCACGACTACTGGAACTCCGACCTCATCGTCATCAGCGGGCTGAACCTGGTTGAGAACAAGATGGCCGACCCCATCTGGTGGCACGCAGCAATCGAGCGCAAGAAGAAGATCATCGTCATCGCGCCCGAGCACAGCCCCACGGTGACCAAGGCCGACTACTGGCTCCAGATTCGCGCCGGCACCGACACGGCCCTGATGCTCGGCGTGGCCGGCATCCTCATCCGCACGGGGGCCTACCGCGACGACTTCGTCCGCAGGTTCACCAGCTTCCCCTTCCTCGTCCGCCTCGACACCCTGAAGCTCCTGAAGGCGGAGGAGGTGGAGGGCCTGCCGCTGCTGGACCCCGGGGAGACGTACACCTATGCCGACGGCTCGCCCGTGCAGTCCAACGCCAAAGACTTTGCCCTCAACGCGGTCGTGGCCGCGGGCCAGGGGGGCAAGCTGCTCGGCGTGGCCCGAAACTGCCTGGGCAAGCACCTCGACGCCCAGCTCGCCAAGCAGAAGCTCACACTCAAGGACCTCGCCCTCGACTTCGAGGGCGAGGTGGCCACCAAGGGCGGCCCCGTGAGGGTCAAGAGCGTCTTCCGCCTCTACCGCGAGCTCACCGAGCACTACAGCCCCGACGCCGTGGCCGGCATGACCGGCGTGCCCGCCGAGCTGATTGGGCGGTTCGCCCAGGACCTCGCGGCCAGCAAGGCCACCGCCATGATCTGCGGCATGGGCATGAACATGTACCTGCACAACGACCTCATCAACCGCGCCTACCTGCTCGTGGCCGCGCTCACGGCCAACGTGGGCATCCCTGGCGGCAACGTGGGCAGCTACGCCGGCAACTACAAGTCGCCCGTCTTCAACGGCCTCCCCGCCTACGTCGCCGAGGACCCCTTCAACCAGTCCCTCGACCCCGACCTCGACGGCGAGAAGGTCCCGCGCCGCTTCCTCGGCCACTACGAGTCGCTCCACTTCTGGGCACACGGCGACTCGCCCCTCATCGTCCAGACCCCCAAGGAGGGCCGCGTGGTGCTCACCGAGGCGGGGCACTTGCCCAGCCCCACAAAGGTCGCCTGGTCGGCCAACGCCAACCTCCTCGGCAACGCGAAGTGGGCCTACGACGTGATGAAGAACGTCCTGCCCAACCACGAACTCTACGTCGCCCAGGACATCGAGTGGACGATGAACTGCGAGTATGCGGACGTGGTGTTCCCCGTGGACTCCTGGGTGGAGCTGGCCCACCCCGACATGACCTGCTCGTGTACGAACCCCTTCCTCCAGTTCTTCCCCCGGGCGGCGATCGAGCGGCTGCACGACACGCGGCACGACATCGAGGTGCCGGCCGGCGTGGCCAAGGCGCTCAGCAAGCTCACCGGCGATGAGCGCTTCGCAAGGCACTTCCACTTCGTTGACCAGGACCGCGTGGACGTCTACATGCAACGCATCCTTGACGCGAGCGACGCGTTCCGCGGCTACAAGGTGAAGGAGATCATGGCGAACGGCGGCGCCGCCCTCGCCATGTTCCGCACCTACCCCCGAATCCCATGCTGGGAGCAGGTCCACGAGAGCGTGCCATTCTACACCAGGACCGGCCGCATGGAGTTCTACCGCGACGAGGACGAATGGCTCGCCCAGGGCGAGAACCTCATCGTCCACCGCGAGCCCGTGGAGGCCACGCCATACCAGCCAAACGTCATCGTGGTCCCAGAGACCTTCGAGGTGATCCGCCCGAAGGACTACGGCGTGGCGCCCGACGAGCTCGACGGCGACCTCCGCTGCATCTTCAACCAGAAGTGGCCCTGGGAAAAAGTCCGCGCATCCCGAAACCCCCTCATGGAAAAGTTCGGCCTGACCTCTGTCTTCGTCACCTGCAAGACCCGACACCGGGTCCACTCCTCCTGGAGCACGGTTGACTGGAACGTGATCTGGTGCTCGAACTTCGGGGACCCGACACGGCTGGACAAGCGGACGCCCTGGGTGGGCGAGGAGGAACTCGACATCAACCCCGAGGACGCGAAGGCCCTTGGGATCGAGGACGGCGACTACGTGTGGCTCGACGCCGCGCCCAACGACCGCCCCTTCCGCGGCAAGAGAGGGGCCGACCCCTTCTTCGACCAGATGACCCGCTTCATGGTCCGCGCGAAGTACAACCCCTCCTTCCCGCGCGGCTTCCTCAACGTCAAGCACAGCATCTACGGCGCGACCCACCGCTCCGTGCGCGCCCAGCAGGCCAACCCCGACGGCTCGGCGATCACCGACACGGGCTACGCCCCCACCCTCCGCTTCGGCTCACACCAGTCCTGCGTCCGCACCTGGCTCAACCCCACGCAGATGACGGGCAGCCTGGTGCACAAGGACTACTTCACCCACAAGCTCGTCAAGGGCTTCACCGTGGACACCCACACCCCCACGGGAGCGCCCAAGGAGAGCCTGGTGAAGGTGACTTTCGCCGAGAAAGGCGGCATCGGCGGCCGCGGGGCGTGGGACCCCGTGAAGACGGGTTTCACGCCCGCACACGAGAACGAGGCGATGCGCCTCTACATCCAGGGCGGCTTTAGCAAGGAAGCCTGACATGCCCAAGGTCTACAACTGGCAGCTCGGCCGCGAGATGGCCTACAGCTTCCCCGACGCCCGGCCCAAGCGCCAGGTCGGCTTCGTCTTCGACATCAACCGCTGCATCGGCTGCCAGACCTGCACGATGGCCTGCAAGTCCACCTGGACCTTCTCCCGCGGCCAGGAGCACATGTGGTGGAACAACGTGGCCACCAAGCCCTTCGGCGGCTACCCGCAGCACTGGGACGTGAAGCTCCTCGAGAAGCTCGGCCCGCAGGCCTGGCGCAGCGGAGTCTACGCGGGCAGGACAATCTTCGAGAACGACAAGGGCGGGCTGCGCGAGGAGCCCCTCGGCTATCTCCCCCAGGCCCCCGAGTGGCGCTTCCCGAACATGTACGAGGACACGGCCACGGCCACCTCGGCCCAGGGCCTCGCCCAGCCCATCCACTCGGCCTTCTTCTTCTATCTCCAGCGCATCTGCAACCACTGCACATACCCCGGCTGCCTCGCCGCCTGCCCGCGCCAGAGCATCTACAAGCGGCCAGAGGACGGCATCGTCCTCGTTGACCAGGCCCGCTGCCGCGGCTACCAGGAGTGCGTGGCCGGCTGCCCCTACAAGAAGTCGCTCTTCAACACCCACACGAAGACGGCCGAGAAGTGCATCGCCTGCTACCCGCGGGTGGAGCAGGGCACCATCCCACGCTGCATGGCCGCCTGCGTGGGCCACATCCGCCTCGCAGGCTGGGTCAGCCGCCCTGAGGCCGCACGCGAGGACAACCCCATTGACTACCTCGTCCACGTCCGCAAGGTCGCCCTCCCGCTGTATCCCCAGTTCGGCACGGAGCCGAACCTCTACTACATACCGCCGCGCTGGGTGCCCAGGCCCTACCTCACGCAGATGTTCGGCCCGGGCGTCGAGCACGCAATCAAGGCCCGCACCGACCCCGACCCCCAGCTCTTCGCCGTCCTCAAGCTCTTCGGCTCCACCACCCGCCGCATCGAGAGCTACAGGTTCAGCGGCAAGAGCATCAAGGGCATCGGCGCCGGCAGCGAAGCCGCGGTCGAGCTACCCATCGAGGAGCCTATCTTCATCCGGCCGTTCAACGACAAGGCGTTCGCCGCCTATCGCTTCAACGAGCCGTGAGCGAGCGGATCGGCCCGCGAAACCTTGGCCCGAGCGAAGTCGAGGGCACGCGAAAGACGCGAAAAAGTGGACAGATCAGAAATCGGAAATCAGAGATCAGAAGTCTACGCCCTCCTTGCGAAGGGTTTCGCCCATCCGGACGCCACTACGTTCGGGTTTTTCCGCAGCCTCGGAGAAGATACCCGCTGTCTTTTGCCGTCCACAAAAGACAGCGGGTATCTTTTCCGAGCCGGCGACGGCGTGCTCGGCGAGCGCGTGCGCGCCCTGCTCGACGCTGCGCGGGAGGCCACGCCCGAATCCCTCTCCAACAGCTACATGCGCCTCTTCGACCCCGTCGGCGGGCCGTTTCCCTACGAGGCGGAGATGAAGCCGCTCGAGGACTTCTCGAAGGCGCAACTGCTCGCCGACATCATGGGCTTCTACCGGGCCTTCGGCGTCGAGCCGCGCGACGACCGCCCCGACCACCTGGCCGCCGAACTCGAGTTCATGCACTACCTTGCGCTCAAGGAGCAGCACGCCCTCGACGCTGGGCGGAGCGAGGACGCAGCGGTCTGCCGCGACGCGCAGGAGAAGTTCCTCCGCGACCACCTCCTCACGTGGGCCGACTCGCTGGCCGAGGCCCTGCGCCCCCGCCTCGACGCCACGGCCCCGTTCTACGCCCGCCTGCTCGGCCTGCTGGATACACTTCTCGCCACCGAGAAGGAACGCTGCGCATCTGGAGCGGAACGGCTTGCCGTTCCGAGCGAAATCGGAAGCGATTGCGCTCCACGCCCTGCTGCTCAGAAGGAGACGTTGCGGTGAGGAAGAGCTCGGTCATCATCCTCTGTGCGCTCACGGTCGCCCTCTTCGCCGGCCTGGTCTACTACGGCTGGGCGAACCGCTGGGGCGGCCCGCCGCAAGGCGGCGTGGACCCGCCGCCGGAGCTGGCAATGCCCTACGTCGAGTGCGCCCTGGCCCTCGGTGCGGCCGACTTCGATGCGGCCCCGTGGAAGGACCTGGCCCCCTTCCGCGTGCAGCTCCTCCACCAGATCACCGCGGCTCCTCACGCCACGGGGCTGGTCCCGGAACTCCGCGTCCGCGCCTTCCACGACGGCAAGGACGCTTACTTCCTCTTCGAGTGGCCGGACGCGCAGGAGAGCCGCGAGCACGGCGCGGGCCACTTCCCCGACGCCTGCGCCGTCGCCTTCTCCCTCGCCCCCGAGCCCCCCAAGCACTCGATTATGATGGGCTTCGAGTCCCCCGTGAACATCTGGCAGTGGAAGGCCGACCTCGACGCGCAGGTGTGGAAGGTGGCGTCGGGCGAATCCGCCGCGTCGCCCAACGAGCACTACACCTACGAGGAGCCGGCCGCCTTCCCCGCGCGGACCACCCCGCCGTCGAGCGCGTGCCAGGACCTCATCTCGCCGCGCCCCGGCCTGGTCACCCCCAAGCCCTGGGGCCGCATCGCCGGCCGCGGCCAGTGGCGCGACGGCCACTGGCGTGTCATCCTCAAGCGGGCGCTCGCCGCTGCGCCCGCGGGCCTGAGGGCGGATGTGCAGCTCACCCCCGGCCGCCACTACACGGCCTTCGCCGCCTGGAACGGCGACACGGGCGACCGCGGCGCCCGGAAGTCCATCAGCGATTGGGTCATCCTCGACGTCCAGCCCGCCGCCCCGGGCCAGGGCAGGTCGGCCTCAACCCACGAAATCGGGGCCGAGGGGCCATGGCCCGCGAAACACGCGAAAGACGCGAAACGGGCAGGAGATCGAAGATCGAAAATCGAAGATCAAGAATCGAAAATCCCTCCCCGCGGCCCCGCCTTCTCACTCTTCCCCACAGCCGCCGCCGGGACCGTGGACCCCGAGCCCCCCAAGGAGCCCGAGCCGCGCGTCATCACCATCAAGGCCAAGCGCTTCGAGTACATGCCCAGCGAGATAACCGTCCAGAAGGGCGAGCGCATCACCCTCCGACTCGAATCGCTGGACGTGACCCACGGGCTTTACCTGGACGGCTACGAGGTGGACATCAAGGCGAACCCGACCAAGGTGGGCGTGGCCACGTTCGTGGCCGACAAGCCCGGCCGCTTCACCTTTCGCTGCTCCGAGACCTGCGGCGAGTTCCACCCCTACATGATCGGCTAC
Organism: Planctomycetota bacterium; assembly: GCA_016872875.1. The sequence continues at coordinate 6,876 of VGYW01000283.1, forward strand.
CTCATGGTCGAGCCGAACACCCGCTTCCGCGTCTACGTCGTGGCCACCATCGGCCTGGCCGTGGCTGCGGCCGTGCTGGTCTTCTTCAGAACCCGTCAGAGCAAGGGAGCCGCCCCAAATGCCTGAAGAGAGAAATGAGGGACGAGGGACGAGCGGCGAGGGAGGAGGGGCATTGCCGATTGAGAATCCGAAATCCGAAATCCGAAATCCGAAATCGCGCGGCGAGGGGCGGCTCTTAGGGCTGATCCCCCTGAGCTGGCGCTACGACCTGGCCGCGCTCCCCGGGGTCCGATGGCTCCTCAAGCGGCGCTGGTTCCCCATGGTCGCCATCCTCGTCAACCTCTTCATCTTCATGGGCATCCTGACCGGCGGCATCCTGGGCGGCTTCTCGCCCGGCAACTACAGCTTCACCATCATGATCGTGTGGATCCTCTGGTGGGTGATGCTCATGCTCGTCCTCGTGCCGGTCTTCAGCCGCACCTGGTGCATGGTCTGCCCCTTGCCCGCCTTCGGCGAATGGCTCCAGCGCCTGAAGGTCTTCGGAGTGAACAACCAGCTCCAGGGCCTCAACCTCAAGTGGCCCAGGCGCCTGCGCAACATGTGGCTGATGAACTTCCTGTTCCTCGGCACCACCTTCTTCAGCGGCTTCTTCACCGTCAAGCCCCTCGCCACCTTCATGCTCCTCGGCAGCATCATCGTCCTCGGCATCGTCATCATGCTCATCTTCGAGAAGCGCTCCTTCTGCCTCTACATCTGCCCGGTGAGCGGCTTCCAGGGACTCTACTCCAACATGGCCATGACCGAGGTGCGGGTGAAGGACCCCGCCATCTGCGCGAAGCACAAGACGAAGACCTGCGAGACCGGGAACAAGCGCGGCTACGGCTGCCCCTGGCTCCTCGAGCCGCACAGCTTCACGCGCAACACCTACTGCGGCATGTGCCTCGAGTGCTTCAAGACCTGCCCCTTCGACAACGTCGCCTTCAACCTCCGCCCCCCCGGCACCGACCTCCTGGTGAACGACAAGCGGGGCCTCGACGAGGCCTGGAAGGGCTTCATCATGCTCGGCATCGCCATCATGTTCTACACCGCCATGATGGGGCCCTGGGGCTGGCTCAAGGAGATGGTGCGCGGCGCCACGCTCGGCGGCTGGCTGACCTTTGTCGCCATCCACGCGGCCTTCAACCTCCTCGCCCTCCCAGGAGTCTTCCTCGTCTTCGCCTGGCTCGCCAAGGCCCTCAGCGGCGACCGCAACGTGGCCCTCAAAGCCGTCTTCGTGAACCTCTCTTACGCGATGGTGCCGATGGGGCTGGCGGCCTGGATCGCTTTCAGCTTCGGGTTCCTCCTGCCGAACGGCTCCTACATTCTCCACATCCTCTCCGACCCCTTCGCCCGCGGCTGGAACCTGATCGGCACGGCGGGCTTCCCGTGGACGCCCGTGCTCACGGGCTGGCTCGTGCCGTTCCAATACGTGAGCCTGCTCGTCGGCCTCGTGTTCGGGGCCGACTACGGCTACAAGCTGGCGCGCCAGACGTTCGCGGACGAGCGGGCCGCGCGCCGCGGCTTCATCCCGCTCCTGGCCTTCCTCGTCCTTGTCGCGCTCTTCTTCGGCTGGCTCTACGGAGGCTGAACAGCCAATGAACGCCACCAAGTTCATCCTCGTCGCCGCGGCCGTCCTGGCCTGCACCATCCTGCCGATCCTGGCAACCATCGGCTACGAGGCCGTCCGCACGCAGGGGATCACCCACGAGGTCCTCGCCCGCGCCCCCGAGCGCGGCAACTACCTCCCCCGCCACATCAAGGCCCAGGCCGGCAAGCTCGTCCGCCTGCGGATTCGCAACGTGGACACCGTGACGCACGGCTTCACGCTGCCCGACTTCGGGATCGACGTGGGCGACCTGAAGGCCGGACACTCCACAATCGTCGAGTTCACCCCACAAAAGCCTGGCACCCACGCCTTCTACTGCACCGTGTGGTGCAGCGACCATCACCTCCAGATGCGCGGCACGGTGGAGGTCGTGGCGCCCTGACCCTGTTCGGAAAAGATACCCGCTGTCTTTTGTGACGGCAAAAGACAGCGGGTGTCTTTTCCGAGCCCAGGTGCAACGGGAAGAGCTAGCGTATGCTCGACGCCCTGCCCATCTTCGGCGTCTGCGGCTGGAGCGGCGCCGGGAAGACCACGCTGCTCGAAGAGCTCGTGCGCCACTTCGCCGGCCAAGGGCTCCGACTCGCCGTCCTCAAGCACGATCTCCACGGCATCAACATAGACACCCCAGGCAAGGACAGCGACCGCTTCTTCCAGGCGGGGGCCGACGTGCTCCTTCAAGGCCCTGCCCAGGAGTTCCTCCGCGTGCACGGCGCGGAGGACCACAGGCTGGCCGCCGCCCTCCGCGCCCTGGGCTCCCGCTACGACCTCATCCTAGTCGAGGGCCACAAGGGCACCCCGCTGCCGAAGGTCTGGCTCCTGAGCGACGGGGAGGCCGAGCCGCCGCCCGACGCCAGCAACGTGGTCGCCGCGCTGCCACGCGACGCCGGCCGCTTCAGGGCGCTCCGCACACTCCTGGCCGAGTGGCTGCCCAGGCAGTGGCTCAAGCCCCCAGTCTTCGCCTGCGTGCTCATCGGCGGACGGAGCACCCGCTTTGGCACGCCCAAGCACCTCGTCATGTCCGGCAACACCACGTGGCTCGAGAGAACCATCGGCCACCTCAGGGAGGTGACGGGTCAGACCGTGCTGGTGGGGAGCGGCAGCGTGCCCCCAGGGCTCGCCGATTGCCCGCGCCTGCCCGACGCGCCCGGCCTGGCCGGGCCGATGGCGGGCATCCTCGCCGCCATGCGTTGGGCGCCGCACGCCACGTGGCTGGTCGCCGCGTGCGACCTGCCCTGGCTCTCTGCGGACGCGCTGCGTTGGCTCCTCTCCACCCGCGCCCCAGGGGTGTGGGCCACTCTCCCCATGCTGCCCGGAGAGGCTCATCCTGAGCCTCTCCTGGCTCACTACGACTTCCGCGCCCGTCAGCTCCTGGAGGAACTGGTCGGCCAGGACGACTTCTGCCCCGCCCGAATCGCCGGCAACCCCCACGTCATCTCGCCCTGTCCCCCATCAGGCCTCACGCAGGCATGGCGGAACGTCAACACGGAAGCCGACCTTGGCCACACCCCCGCTCGATGATCCACGTCTCGCGCCACGCCCTTTCTGTCACTTCGTCAGCTTCGCTCTTCGCCTGCAAAGCAATCTGCACGCCGGCCATCGTGCCGCCGCCGAGGACGGCGCACTCCTGCCGCAACTGGCCGGTGGGGTCGTAGGTCCAGACTGTCGCCCCGGATAGAGGAACGCCAGGGCGCCGCTGGATGAAGTAGAGTTCCTCGCCCATCTTCTGCCTCTCGCGGACCGAGCGGAGGTAGTCCTGGTAGGGGTCGCCGTCGCGGCGGGGCGAGGGAGCGCAGGCAGTTCCCGTCGTGGTCGAGCTTCCGCAGGCAGGCGTGGCCGCGGATGAGCGGCGCATCGTTGTGCCACGTTTCGCCGGGCTTCGCCAGGTTGTCCAGCACGTTCTGCCTCTGTGGGTACCGCGTCAGCCACCTGATGTCGCCTGTCTGCGCGTCCACCGCGGCCACGACGCCGGCGTTGGTCACGTGGTAGGCGACGTTGTCCTTCAGGAGCGGCCTGGTGGAGAAGACTCTGATCTTCCGCGGGTAACGGCTCTGCGTGACCTTGAGCGGGGCGATGCGGGCCAGGGCGGTTCTCCACAGCAGCCGCCCGGTCCTTGGCTCGAACGCCGCAAGGTCGGCGGAGGACGATATGTGCGAAAGGCCGCGGCTGTCGTCGTGGACCAGGATGGACTGCCGCGGGTAGAACTCCACGTACCACCTGTTCCAGCAGTCCGGCGTGCAGCGGTCCCAGTCGAACGCCGAGGCGCCGTGGTTCATGTGGATTTCCTGCTCGATCTCCACGCAGCCGGAGCAGGCGCACAGGGCCACCAGCGCGGCCCAGAGGAGAACGGTGTTAGCCCGCATTTCTCACCAGCGGCTGGTGAGAAATGCGGGAACCACCAAACCACAAGCACCAAGCGCCAAACAAGCCCCAAACTCCAATCCTCAATGGTCCAAGCGGAGACTACGTGGTGTTGCCCG
>VGYW01000284.1 GCA_016872875.1 Planctomycetota bacterium
GTAACACTTCAGCCGAATGAAGTGGAGAGCCAACCGTCGCCCTCGGATGGCGCGCCGAGTTCGGAGTGCGGGCTTTAGCCCGTATCTGGGGCGCAGGATACGGCCTAAAGGCCGCACTCCAAACCTCCACTTCACTCGGCTGAAGTGTTACGAATGATCGAGTATGGGGAGGGAGCTTGCCCAATTGGCCATTGGACACCGGACATTCGCTTCCTATGATCCGGTTCGTCGGCGCTGGTACATGTCGAAGCCGACGGCGATGACGATGAGGACGCTGATGACGACGAGTTGGTGTTCGTACTGGAGGCCTTGTTGGGTGCAGCCCTTGTCAATCACGCCCATGATGAGGGCGCCTGTGACTGTGCCAATGATGGTGCCCTGCCCGCCGCTGAGGCTGCCGCCGCCGATGACGACAGCAGCGATGACGAGGAGTTCGTAGCCCCCGCCGAAGACGGCCTGGCCGTTGCCGTTGAACGATGCCTCGATCATGCCGCCCAGGCCGGCGAGCGCGCCCACGATGGCGTAGACGGCCAGGGTGTAGCGCTGGATGGGGATGCCGGAGTAGCGCGCCGCCTCGATGTTCGAGCCGATGGCGAAGCTGTAGCGCCCCAGCCGCGTGTGGTTCAGCACGTAGTGCCCCACCGCGACGACGACGAACATGATGACGACCGGCATCGGGGCGAAGCCGAAGAGCATGCCGTTGGCCAGGAAGCGGAAGCTCCCCGTGCTGATCTCGACCGTGGTGGTGCCCGAGACGGCCTTCGCGAGGATGTAGGCGGCCCCGCGGGCCAGGCCCATCGAGGCGAGCGTGGCCACGAACGGCGGCAGCCGCAGCCAGACGACCATTGCGCCGTTGGCAAACCCCCACACCGTGCCGATGAACACGCCCACAAGCGTGCCCACGACGACCCGCAGGGCCTCGAGGCTGGACCCCGACGCGCCGAGCCACGCCGCGAGCCGCGCGGCCAGCGGCGCACTCGCCTCGATGCACCACGCGGCGACTATGCTGGCGAAGGCGAGCACCGAGCCGACCGAGAGGTCGATCCCGCCCGCGACGATCACGAAGGTCATGCCCACACCAATGATGATGATGACCGACGAGAAGCGCAGGACGCTGCTGAGGGTGGCCCAGGTGGCGAACCCCTTGGTCGTGAGCGCCAGGGCGACGGTGAGGACGATGAGGAACAGGAAAGGGAGGATGCGCGCCAGCAGGTGCTTCACGATGCGCTCCTGGCCGCCTGGGGCGGGTCTGCGGGGGGCGCTGCGTCGGCGCCGAGGGCCATGTAGCGGAGCACCTCCTCCTGGGTCGCGCGGCGCGGGTCGAGGGTGGCCGTGACCTCGCCGCGGCGCATGGCCAGCAGCGTGTCGCTCATCGCCAACAGCTCGGGCAGGTCGCTCGAGATCATCACGATGGCCGCGCCCTGGCGGGCCAGCTCGCACAGGAGGTGGTAGACCTCGACCTTCGCCCCAACGTCAATGCCCAGGGTCGGCTCGTCGAAGATGAGGATTTGGCTCCGAGCGTAGAGCCACTTAGCGAGCACCACCTTCTGCTGGTTGCCGCCGGACAGGCGCACGGCGAGCTGGCGCACGGAGGGGGTGCGGATGCCCAGGCGGGCCACGTAGTCCTGGGCCACCCGCCGCTCGGCGCCCAGGGGCAGGTGGAAGCCGCGCAGCAGGCGGCCGAGCGCGGCGAGCGTGGTGTTGTGCGGGAGCGGCAGGTTGAGGAGGAGGCCGGTGCCCTTGCGGTCCTCGGTGAGGAGGCCCAACCCCGCCCCAATGGCGTCGTGAGGCGAGCGGAAGCGCCGTTCCACGCCGTCCACGAGCACGCGGCCGCTCTCGATGGGCGCGACGCCGAAGAGGGCCTCGGCCAGCTCGGTGCGTCCTGCCCCCACGAGGCCCGCGATGCCGAGGATTTCGCCGGCCCGCACGCGAAGGCTGACGTTGCGGACGCGGCCGTTGCGTGCGGAGAGGCCCTCGACGCGCAGCCGCTCGGGGCCGAGGGGCGCCGGCTCCTTCGGGTACATGTCGGTCAGCTCGCGGCCCACCATGTGGCGAATCATCATCGGCAGATCGGTCGCCGCCACGTCGCCCGTGTAGACCCTTTCGCCGTCGCGCAGAATGGTCACGCGGTCGCCCAGCTCGCGGAGTTCTTCGAGGCGGTGGGAGATGTAGACGATGGCCACGCCCTCGGAGCGCAGGCGCCGCAGGATGCCGAAGAGCTGCTGCGTATCCTCGAGCGACAGCGAGGCGGTCGGCTCGTCCATGATGACGATCTTGCTCTCGGTGACCAGCGCCTTGGTGATCTCGACGAGCTGGCGCTTGGCCCGGCTCAGGCGGCTCACCGGCGTGTCGGGCTCGATGGGGAAGCCGAAGCGCCGAATCACCTCGCGCGTCCGCGCCCGCAGCGTCCGCCAGTCCACGATCCCCAGCCGCTGGACGAGGAGCGGCTCGCGGCCGAGGAACACGTTCTCGGCGACGCTGAGGGCGGGGACGAGGTTGAGTTCCTGGAACACCATCGAGATGCCGAGCCCGAGGGCCTGGTGGGGGCTGTGGATGGCGACGTGGCGCCCGGCGAGAAGAATGTCGCCGGCGTCGGGGCGGTAGACGCCCATGAGGCACTTCATGAGGGTGGACTTGCCGGCGCCGTTCTCGCCGACGAGGCAGTGGACCTCGCCCGCGCGCACCTCGAGGTCCACGCCTCTGAGGGCCTGGACGCCCGGGAAGCCCTTGTGTATTCGCCGCATCTCGAGGAGCGGGGGCGGAGGGGGATTTCCGATTTCCGATTTCCGATTGCCGATTTCAGAACCCATGTCCCCCCATCGCTCCTTCGCCCTCTCTGGCCAATCGGCAATCAGCAATCGCAAATCGGCAATGGGTCACTTCTCATCCGGGACCAGCGCGCCGTAGGCGGCCAGGTGCTCGCGGATCTCCGGCGTGCCCAGGTTCTCCTTCGTCACGAGCTTGATGGGCGTCTTCTCGAGGGGCTGGGCCTTCTTGCCCTGGAGGTGGTCGTAGAGCACCTTGACCCCGCGGTAGCCCATCTCGTGCGGGTCCTGCACGATCGTCGAGTCGAGCGTGCCGCTCTGGATCGCCTTGATGAGGGCGACGGAGGCGTCGAAGCCGACGATCTTGACCTTGCCCTTGCGCCCCTCGTTCTCCACGGCGTTCACCGCGCCGATGGCGCCCGGCTCGTTCGCCGTGAAGATGCCCGCCAGATTCGGGTGCGCCGTGAGGATGTCGGTGACGACCTGGAGGGCCTTGGACGACTTGCCCTCGGCGTGGAGTTCCTTGACGGGTTTGATCTTGGGGTACTTTTCCAGGGCCTTGCGGAAACCCTTCTCGCGCTCCTCCGTGGAGGCGGAGCCTGGGACGTTCATGATGAGCGCCACCTCGCCCTCCTCGCCGATCACCTTGGCCAGACGCTCCGCGCCCATCACCCCACCCTGGTAGTTGTCCGTGGCCACGAACGACACGATCTTGTCTGAGTTCAGCCCCGAGTCGATCACAACCACTGGGATGCCCGCGGCTATCGTCTTCTCGGCCACCTGGACGAGCGACTGCGCGTGCTGCGGGGCCAGCACGATGCCGTCCACCCCACGTTCGATCATGGCCTCCACGATCTTGATCTCATCGGTCGGCGAGGTCTCGTCCTTCGCGCCGCGCCAGAACATCTCGATGCCCAGCTCCTTGCAGGCGGCCTCGGCGCCCTTGCGCACCGTGGGCCAGAAGGTGAACACGTCGGCCTTCGGGATGACGGCGAAGGTGAGCCTCTTCTCTCCCTTCTTCCCGCCGTCGGCGGGGCCTTTGCCCTCCTCGCCGCAGCCGAGGACGAAGACGATTGCGCACGCCGCCGCGAGTCCTGCCATGTGCCGACACACCATCGCCCGACCTCCTACGAAACGCTGGGGAGACTCTGCACGCTGAGGTAGATTATAGGCGGGCGGCCCGGCCAGTCAAGCGGGGGGCGTGGTAGCGGCGGGCTACTCGAAGTCGTACCGCTGCACGTCGTCCCAGGTGTTGATGCAGCGGGTGTCGTGGCGGCCCTGGAGGATGATGTAGGCGAGGTCGGTGGGGACATCTACGAGGCAGACTTCGCCTGTGTTGCGGTGGCGGGCGAGCTTGATGCCGCGGTCGCGGATGCGCTCCATGAGGGCGCGGAGGTCGCGGCCGCGGGCGTCGGCCGCGGCGCGCTCGTCGGCGGTGACGAAGCCGGGGGGCCTGGTGTAGTCCTGGGCGAGGGCCTTGCGGAGGTAGGCGGCGGGATCGCGGACCTTGCCTAGCTCGTGGTTGTAGCGGGTGATCTCGATCTTCTCCTTGATGTACTCTGGGGGATATTCGTGGGCGAGTTGCAGGGCGATGGAGTCTGTGAAGAATTGTCTCAAGGAGTCAACAACAGCCGGGCTGGGGCCGTGGTCTATGTTGATGTGGACATCGCCGTGGATGGTTGTTGTGGCTCTAGTTGGCTCGTCTATAGTTGTTCTTGTTCTCTTGTTTGTGCCCCTCTGTGGTGGTAGGTTGTCTTCCTGTGGGGAGAGGGCTTCGCGCTGCGGGGGGATAGCCTTACCCTGCTGTGGGGCCAGCCCTACCCCCGCAGCGGGGGTAGCCTTGTCCCGCAGCAGGGCTAGGTCCACCTGGCAGCCGGGGTAGGCGAAGAGGAACTCGTAGGTGTTGCTCTGATTGCCGTTCCTATGCCTGCCTGACCAGATACGGATGAGGGCGTTTTGTTCGAGGCTACGGAATGCGGAGCTGATGCCGCTGTTGCCCAGGCCGCTGAGCTTCTTGAGGCGCTTTAGGGAGGGATTGACGGCCTTGAAATCCTTGTTGGTATGGATGGCCAGGACAGGGTAGAGGGTGCGGGCCGAAGGGGTGAGCTTGCGCCACGTCTCGGAGAGGACGAGGTCTTGAAAGAACTTGAAGAAGGCGTTGTTCGGCATCTGGGCGCTGCCTCATGCTCCCTTGTCAGCGGCGCGCGGTGGCGGGCGCGGCAAAGGAGGGGGCTCGAAGGTCGTGGCTCATGGCCCGAGGCTGGAAGGGCTCGATGCGCTGGTTGGCGTAGGCGCGCAGGCGCTGTATGTCCTCGGGCTCGAACACGCGATATCCATTGCGGTCGCGGGCGACATCGGTCACCCTGGCGGCGCGAAACCACCGCTTGAGCGTCGCGGGGGAGACACCGACGGCCCTGGCGGCCTCGGCAATGAAGAGGGCCATAGCTCCTCCACTATAGCACGGGGGTCAGGGTTCGGCGCAACCCCACGGGTAGTGCTGCGCCGGGTTGCTATAGGTTATACCGGCCTGCGCCGGCGCTGTCAAGTGAAAAATCGTCTCCCGACCACAGGATTTTGGGCTGCCCGGCCCGGCCCACACCACGCCTCGTATGAACGGCCGCGCCGGGGCAACGGGCAGAAAAGGGGACATTCTCGCTTTCTGGCCCAGGGACGCGGCACGTGGTTTGCCCCAGCCCTTCACGGCACGCGAAACAGGCGGCTTTGCGGGAAGGGGTGCGCCGGGTGGCGGAAAAAGGTTCCGCCAGGGGCCCCCGGTTCCGGCCCTCGGAAGACTATGGGGGGAAGGACACGTTGCACATCCCGGATCACTGGGCTAGGGCGTGTGGCTCAGACTGGCTCGATGGCAAAACGGTGCCAAACGTCTCGTGTGTCCTTCCCCCCCATTTCTCTCTTGCCTCCGAGGGGGCTGGTGCGCTCTGCGGATTGTGGCGCGTGTTCTACGGCCTGCGCGCCTGAATCCCTGGCCTCGGGCGACGGCCACCCACGCTGCGCTCGCTGCTGCGGGCGCCGCCGCGCGTCGCGCGTCGTCGCCGTAACTCCCGTCACATCTTTGGGTTGACGCTATGCTGCCGGGCGTGGCGGCAGGCGGGGCCTGCGCACTCGGGAGGCGCCGTCCCCCTGCGGCACACGATTTGCTCGCGTTGTGGCTCCGTGCTCGAAGGGGTCGCAATGCGAAGTATGGCGAGGAGCAGGACGAGACGCCCCAGAAGGTCGCAGGCTCTCCCCCGGGCCACCGGCCCACGCCGGCGCCCGGAAGGCAGGGCGGGCTGGCCGCCCAGCGACCCCCTCCGTTGTCTCAACGCCCCGCACACTCGTCCTGCTCCAAGCCTTTTCCAACCAAAGGGGCAAGACCCAGGTTGGGCACACTAGAAAACAAAGCCAGCTTGCCTGGGTTTGGTTTCTTCTTCCGCGCTCCGATGTCGTAACGTGCCAGGGAGCCATGACTTATTGAATCGACCGGAGGACCGCTCGATTCAATAAGGTGTGCCCAACCTGGGTCTTGTCCCGAGCAACGTTTGCGCAAGGTGCGCACGAGGCACAGTGGGAGAGTCTAAGGAGACCGACGCATGAGCGGCGAGCCATGCACGGCGGCGTCACTCGGCGAGGCACTCGTCCGCAACTACGCGTTCGAGGCGGAGCTGTACCAGGGCCTTCTCCTCCTGGCCCGGGAGCAGGGCGGCCTGCTGCGGCGCGACGAGGACGTGGCGCGCTACGCCGCCCTGTTCCCGCGGAAGGACGAGCTGTTGCGCTCTATCGGCCGCATCGAGCGGGAGCTCGAGCCACTCAAGCAGCAGTGGTGGGCGGGCGACGTGGACGCGGAGGCCCGCGCGAAGCTCAACCGTCTCCTCGACGGCATCCTCGGCACGATCGAGGCGATCCGCGAGCAGGAGGAGCAGAACGAGGCCTGGCTCCTCCGCCGCGGCACCGCTGCCCAGCAAGCTGTGCGGCGGGCCAGGCTCAGTGCATACCCCCTCGAGGAGTTCTCCGCGTCTGCCACGGCCTGCACGGTGTGAGGGGGAGCGCATGCCCGTCGAGAGAGTGCTCGTGGCCGCCGAGGATGCGCAGACTCGCAGCACCCTCGCCGGTCTTCTAGTGGCCCGAGGCTGCCAGGTCACCCAGGCCGCCAGCGGCGCAGAGGCCCTCCTCACCCTCCAGCGGGAGGCGGTGGACCTGGTCCTCGCCGACACTGCGGAGGGCGGCCCTTTGGCCCTGGGCCTCCTGGAGAGCGCGCGCGACCTCGGCCGCGATGTCCTAGTCGTCCCTCTTCTCGCCCCGGCGGCCGGCGACCAGGCGGCCGCGGCGCTGCGCCAGGGCGCCTTCGCCTGCCTTGCCAAGCCCCCCACGCCCGCCGACGTTGGCCGCGTCCTCGAGCGCGCCGCTCAGTGGCACGCCCTCCTCCGCGCGAGCCGCGCACTCCCCGGCCAGGACGATGGGCGCAGCGGCGACGAACTGGTCGGTCGCCACCCGCGCCTGACGAAAGTCCTCGCCACCGTGCGCCGGGCCGCCGCCAGCAAGGCCACACTCCTCGTCCAGGGCGAGAGCGGCACGGGCAAGGAACTCGTCGCCCGCCTCGCCCACACGGCCAGCCCCCGCGCGCGCGGCCCCTTCATCAAGGTCAACTGCGCCGCCCTCGCCGAGACGCTCCTCGAAAGCGAGCTCTTCGGCCACGAGAAGGGCGCCTTCACCGGCGCCATCGCCCTGCGCCGCGGCCGCTTCGAGCTCGCACATGGCGGCACACTCCTCCTCGACGAAATCTCCGAAATCCCACCCGCACTCCAGGCCAAGCTCCTCCGCGCCATCGAAGAGGAAGAACTCGAACGCGTCGGCGGCGCCCAAACCCTCAAGGTGGACGTGCGCCTGGTCTGCACGACCAACCGCGACCTCCCCCGCGAGGTCGAGGAGGGGCGCTTCCGAGCCGACCTCTTCCACCGCCTCAACGTCGTGCCAGTCCTCCTCCCACCCCTGCGCGAGCGGCGCGACGACATCCCGCTCCTCGCCGCACACTTCCTCCGCCGCTTCCGCCGCGAGGCACACTCCCCCGTCCGAACCATCAGCAAGGACGCGATGGCGATTCTCCTCCGCTACCCCTGGCCCGGCAACGTCCGCGAGCTACGCAACCTCATCCACCGCGCCGTCGTCCTCGGCGAGAGCGACCAACTGCGCCCCGAGGACCTGCCGCCCGACCTCACCGCCGAGCGCCCCCGCGGCCTGCCCGCTGGCATCGCCCCCGGACGGTCCATCGAGGATGTCGAGCGCGACCTCATCCTCAAAACCCTCCGCAGCACCGGCGGCAACAAGACCGCGGCCGCACGCCTCCTCAAAGTCACCCCCCGCACCCTCCGCAACAAGCTCGGCCGCTACGCCGCCGCCTCCGAACCCCCCCGCCCCGTCGGCACCGCGTGAGCCGCACCGCGCCGTCGCGTGACCCGGGCGGGCGCTCAATCGGCGAAACGCAGGAGGGAGTACTGCTCGAACCGGTGCCAGTCGTCGGTGGTCATGGGGGCGGAGTTGGACTCCTCGGCCTTCTTGTAGACCTTCGAGTAGTCGTAGCGGGCGAAGGTGAAGCGCCAGGCGTCCCCCGCCTTGGGCGGCCTGCCGCCGGCGTGCGCGAGACTCTTCCACGGGATCGCCAGAATCACGCGGTAGAACCCGTCTGTGTCCCCCGAATCGTTCACCGTGCCCACGGCCTGGACCGCGGAGGCGATGCCCGTCTCCCAGGCCGAGCGCTCCTTGATCGTCTTCTTGTCCCTCCGCTCGTCAATCTTCAGCGCCATGACCGTGCCGATGGGATTGACCTCGAACTCGTAGTAGCCCGGCTGGTCCTCGCGGGGCTTGAGGAACAGCTCCACCACGTCCTCCTCCCAGAGCGGGTCGGTGCGCTCCTTGAACCTCCCGCGGAGATCGGCGTCGGTGGCGACCGCCTGGACGTAGAGGTGCTCCTCGTCCCAGAGCATCATCGCCTCGGTCCTGCTCTGAGCGGGACTGTTGGACTTGGCCGCGAAGAAGCCTCGGATGACCATCGCGTTCTTCCACTGCTCGGGGTGCGGCTTCTGGTCAACCGTGACCGCCCCCGCAGCGCGGCGAACGACGTACGGCTCCCCCGCCTTCCAATCGTCGGAGCCGAACGCCGGCGCCGCAGCAACCACGGACACGAAGAGCCAACCAAGGGTGAACACGGCCATCTCCTCCTCGATGACGCCTGGGCCTTCCATCTCGGCGAAGACCTCCTTGTCCGCCTCGCGGCGGATGATGCCGTTCCCGTCGCCATTGGCGTCCCAGCGGACGTACTTGCCCGTCTTCTCGTCGTACTTGCTCGCGCGGTCGTAGCTCGACCACTGCTGGCACTTCTCGCCAGGGGGCGGCAGGACGGCCAGGGCCTCGAGGTCCGTCAGCCGCTTCACCAGGTCGAGATACGACCAGCGTTCGCCCCCCACGCCGACCTGTGCCGCGCCGAGAGCCACCGCCAGCCACACCGCCGCCATTCGTCCTGCCGATCGCATGCGGAATCCTCCAGGGAAGCTGTGCGTCCCCCCACGCCCGCCGATGCTACCAATCCCCCCCGCCCCTGTCAAGGCCGGCGGCGCTTGGCGCCCGACATGTTCAAGATGTTCACTCCGCGACACAGGGGGTGAACATGTCGAAATCGCCGGGCGCCCGTGGCCATAAGTAGCTTTGTGGCAAGCACTTGTACTCACGGGTCGCGCCGTGGCGGGGCGGTTTCGACATGTTCACCTCGCCAAGCCTCCGGGCCAGACTCTCCGGAAGCCGCCACGTGCCCCATCCAGCGCATCAGCCTGTCGGAGTGCGGCGGCTCGACGCCGCCTTGGCTTGCCAGGACGCCCCCGCCCCGCGAAACCGCAGCAGCGGAAATAATGGAGTACTACGACCCGACCCCACCGCCCCACCGCCACCGCTCACAACCTCGTCGTCTGTAGACATTGCGCCTTCTCCCGGCGGCCCGGTTCTCCGGCTACCTGCGAGAATGCTACCACGGTCCTTTGGCCCTGTCAACCATCGCCGTGTGTGCCCTGCGCTCAACGCCCGCCCCTGCGGCAGCCCAAAGCGGTCTCAAGCGACCGCACTCCGACAGGCTGCCGCACGCCTTGGTGACCACCACCCCTTTGCTGAACGCGGACCCTCTGCAAGGGCCTCCGCCTATGGCCGATCTTCCATCCGCCGCGAGGCGCCAGCCTGTCGGAGTGCGGCGGCTCGACGCCGCTGTGGACTTGACCCGCGCCACGGCCTCTTCGGAAGCAACTCATCGCGTAGGATCGTCGCGATCCTCCCGGATCATCGCCGCGGATTCCGAGGGCGAACGGAGCCCAGACTTCTGCACCAGCCTGAATAGCTCCCCGATCGTGAGGCGGCGCTTCTTGGCGTCCACGCCGTCAGCACGTGGCGTGTGCTCGCGCTTTCCTTCAGCGTCCCGTTCCGGTCGCCTGTGCGATCTGTCTCTTGCGGGCATACGAGACCACCTTTCTCCCGCTGCGCTTCTCCTCTTCCTGGAGGCTCTTCCCCATCGCCCGAATGTCGTAGTTGAACTTCGCGGCGTGCTCCTCCTTGATCCGCCGCATCTCCTCGACGATCGGGTCCTTGGGTGCCACAGCCATTGCCTCCAAGCTCCTGCGGCGCGGAACAGTGCGTTGCCGGGCACTCAGGCGTATTCGTAAACCGGCGTCTCGACCACCCGGTCGGGTTTCTTCCTGCCCCGGATGAGCGCTTGAATGCGCTCCACCGTCTCTGGGGCGAAGAACTCCTCGCCCGTCTCCTTGCACACCCGCGCCGGCACGTGCTCGATGACGTAGAACTTGCCTCGGTACGCCAACGTGTAGGTCACCTTCGTATCTACCACTGTCTCTCTCATCGGTCGTCTCCGCTGACTGTCGGCATGTTACCGCCGCCGCGCCCTCGTGTCAAGCGAGCTGGCCGTCGCTAGCCAAGGCGGCCTGTGCGATGCGTCAGCCTGTCGGACTGCGGCGGCTCGACGCCGCTTTGGCTTGCCGGACACCCCCAGCCCGTGGTACCACACCAGCCAAAATAATGGAGTACTGATTCCGCTGAAAAACCCTTTCTGGCCCGTCGGCGGGCATCACGGATCCGCGAGTTTTGCGAAAAGAGCCTGCCTCTGCGGGTGGAATCCGCCTATCCGTGTATGCGCCTTCCGGCGCGAAGGGG
>VGYW01000285.1 GCA_016872875.1 Planctomycetota bacterium
GCCGAGAGGCTGGGGGCCAAGGCGATTTTCTCCTGGAAGCCGCACCCCTCACACCTCGTGGGCGAGTTCGACGCCGCCCGCCTTCGCGCCTACGTCCAGCACACCTGCGAAGCCACCCGCGCCTGCATCGTCGAGATGATCCTCAAGGACACCCACACCTGCGAGCACCACCCCGAGCGGTTCACGCGCTGGACCGAGGTCGCCCGCGAAGTGGCCGAGAGGTACTGATTTTTTACTTGAACCCCAAACGCGCGTTGGCTACAATTCATGACAGGGTGGGAACACACTGGTCTCTTGAGAGGAGAAGGCGATGGAAGAGACAGCCACGCAGCAAGAGGTCAAGGAGCTTGGGGCGAAGGTTGCGGACCTCCGGCACGACCTGGCCGACGTCTTGAGGCTCACGAAGGACAAGGTTGTGACCGGCACAACGGAGTGGACGAAGGCCCATCCGCTTGCGGCGCTCGGCATCGCGGCTGGCCTGGGGGCCAGCATCGGCTTCGCCGTCGGAATGCTCGTCGGCCGCAACCGAGGCTGAGCAGGCCCTGTTGCGGGAGGTCCCGGTCTGTAGTGCGGCCCTCAGGCCGTCCTCTTGTTGCCCCTATCGCAATCGTCCCCCGTCCTTCGTCCTCGATTCTCCTGGCTCGCGAGGACAAGAGTCGAGAACGAGGACGATGGACGAGGGCGAGGACGATAGGAGGGGAACACACGCTTGACCACGGACATCGGCGAAGACCCTGCCCCTCCTGGCGCCACCGGGCACCTGCGGCGGGCGCTCGGTCACGCACTCGAGGCGTCGCGGTGCGCCGTTGCGCTCATCCTGGGCCAGGTCGAGCGTGGCGCCTCTGCGATCGTGCGTCAGGCCATCGTCGGCTTCCTCCTTGTGGGCATCGCCCTCCTGGGCATCGTCCTCTTCGCGTGCGGGCTGGCCGCCTTCCTCGAAAGCCGGCTCGGCGTCCCAGGCTCCGGCCCCATGGCCATCGGCGGCACGCTTCTGGCAATCGTCAGCTTCATCGTGTTTCTGCGGTCCAAATGGACGCGGAGGTGAATCCCTCGCGGCAAGAGCACGCCCAAGCGCAGCTTGGGCGTGGCACCCCTTGTTCCCTCCGCTCCACCCCGGGTGCCACGCCCAAACTCGTTTGGGCGTGCGGGAGCCTGGCTCGATGAGCAGCAGCCCACCCCCTGAGGTGCTGGACAGCCTCCCGCCGGCGGAGCTCGAGCGCCGCATGCAGGAGCACCTGGACGCAATGTGGTCCGAGCTCCAGGCGGCGGGCGAGGAGTTGCGCGCCCACTACCACCCGCTCAACGTGGCCGCTCGCCACCCCCTTGCCACGGCAGCGGCCGCAGGCGCACTGGCCGCCCTCGGCCTCCGCGCCCTTCGGCGCGCCGCGGCGCCGCCCGCCCCTCCCGCGCCCGCGGCCACGGAACCCCTGGGCCGCGGCATCGTTCGTTCCCTCCTCAGCAGCCTGGCCTCGGCCGCCGGCCGCGCCCTGCCCACCCTCGCCGCCGCCTGGGCCAGCCGCGCCGGTCCCAACGAGCAGCAGCACACCCCTATGTGAACCATCACGATCGGAATGGGTGGCACCATCAACGGCTTCCGTTGAGGGTGCGGACCGGGCCAGCCCCTGAAGACACCCTCAAGCGAGGACGCTTGAGGGTGGCACCCACCAGTGTTGTAAGATCCCATTTGCCCTGTTGCGCTGGCCGGCCTCGGCGGGTAGAATCCGTTGGGCCGGGCCAGGAGAGCCAGCATGCGCCTGTGGGTCTGGCGCAACATCCGCATCGAACTGCCCGACGACTGGGAGATGCTCCAGTTCTCGCGCGACCCGCAGGCTGGGCGGTGCGCGTTCGCCGACAGGTATCAGTTCCGTGCGGAACTGAGCTGGCAGGCCGTCCCCGGTCCGCCCGACATGGCACGCCTTGCCTCCGACTACCTCGCGAAGCTCACGCGCGATGGCACGCGCCCCGCGTCCCCGACGCGGCAGGATTCCGCCCCGGAGGGGCGGGCCACAGCGGTGTCCTTCGGGGAATGGCGCGGGCTTCGAGGCTCCGAGAATGGGCTTGCCACCTCACGCTTCTGCCGCTATCTTGCGGAGGAAAGCTGCATCGTGGAGCTCGTGCTCCCCTGGCCCGAGGCCCTCGATGCGCGGCTCGAAGAGGCGGTGCTAGGGAGCGTGGCGGCAGAGCCCCAATGGCCATGGGGCCTGAGGCGATGGCGGGCATTTGGCATGGACCTCCTCGCCTCGCATGGCCTTGCGCTGCACGAGTGCAGCGTGGAGCCGGCGGCGGCGCGCATGACCTTTGGAGATGAGCGGACGGGGTGTTCCGAGACGTTCCAGCGCCTCGGCATGGTGAGCGAGTGGCTCTGCGGCACAGTGCGCGACTGGCTCTGCCGCCAAAAGCCCAGCGGGGTGGCCTGGGCTTCTGAAGCATCAGCCCAGGTGAATGGGCACACGATCGAGACGCGGGCCGGGATGGTCAAGCGCGGCCTGGCGCGGCGCGCGCTCCGTTACGAGGCGACCGCCTGGCTCTGCCCGGCTGATGGGCGCCTCTACTGTGTGAGCGCTGCCGGCTCCGATGGGATGAGCGCCTCCGAGCTCGCCGGCAGGCGCCTTGCCTGCTGCGGGAGCATGGCTTCCCGCTTTCCCCTCTCCCTCTGGGAGAGGGCAGGGTGAGGGCGCTGGGAGCGGGGGGCGCAGGAAGATTGCGGAGTTGCACAACTCTGCAATCTTCTCACTGCCTCGAGAGTAGGGGCCGCGCCCAGTCCGAGGCCCGTGATCCCCACCCTCTCCCAAAGGGGGGGTGGGAAAGAGATGCGAGATGACAACGGCTGCTGGGACAAGCTGGCGGGCGGTGCTCGCGGCGCGGCCCGTGCGCAACGCCGCTGGAACTGCGTCGGCGGATCCGACCGGCGAAGTGGCCATTGCGGTGCCGATGAAGCGGCCGCGCTGGCTCGTGCCGCCGCTGTCGTGGCTCGTGCCGCTGAGGCCGAGCCGCACGGTGCGGCTCGACAACCTGGGCGCCCAGGTGTGGGAGCTGTGCGACGGGGGGCGGACCGTGGAGGAGATTGTGGACGAGTTCGCGCGCCGCCACCGCCTGACGTTCCACGAGGCGCGCGTGGCGGTGACGGGCTACCTGAGCCAGCTCGTGCGAAGGGGCGTGCTGGCGATGGCAATCATGGATGGATGGATGAATGGATGGGTGGATGAATGGATGAATGAAAGAGGCCCAGGCCCGCTCTGGCAATCATCCAGTCATCCACCCATCCATTCATCCCCTCCGAGATAGCAGGAACGCCTGATGCGGTTGCGGGCGATCATCATCGGCCTTCTCTCCGCGGCGGCGGTGTGCGCCTTCGCGTTCTTCAACGACTTCATCATGAAGCAGACGTTCCTGGTCGGCAACTACATGCCGATCTCGGTCTACGGCGGGCTGCTGGTGTTCCTGCTCGTCGTGAATCCGCTGCTGCTCCGGGCGTCGAAACGGCTGGCCTTGACGAACCGCGACCTTGCGGTGATCATCGCGCTCACGCTGGCGGCCTGCTACGTGCCGGGCCGCGGGCTGATGCACTACTTCGGCACGTTCCTGATGCTGCCCCACAAGTACGAGCGGACGACGCCTGGCTGGAAGGCGACCGGCGTGGTGCAACTCGCCCCAGAGCGCATGCTGGCGGACATCTCGCGGAACGAGAGCGTGTCGCTCAACGGCTTCGTGCAGGGCTTGGGCGAGGGGAGCCGGCACATGGCCTTCTCGCGCATCCCCTGGTACGCCTGGCGGCGGACGCTCGCCTTCTGGCTGCCGCTGCTTCTCGTGTTCTCGGTGGGGATGATCGCCCTGGCGCTCGTGGTGCACCGCCAGTGGTCGAGCCACGAGCAGATGCCCTATCCCATCGTGTCGTTCGCCAACGCGCTCCTGCCGCAGGAGGGGGAGGCGCGGGGCGGGGTGTTCCGCAGCCGCCTCTTCTGGATCGGCTGCCTCGTCGTGCTGGCCATCCACCTGAACAACTACGCCGTGGCGTGGTGGCCGCGGTATCTCATCAGGATCGAACGCACCTTCGATTTCCGCACCCTGTCCGAGGCCATCCCAGCCTTCCAGCGGGCGAGGGACTACATGTATAACCTCACGAACCCGACGATCTACTACACCGTGGTCGCCTTCGCGTTCTTCCTCTCGACCGACGTGTCGTTCTCGCTGGGCATAGCGGGCGCCGTGTACGCCTATGCTTTCGGGACGCTTGCTGGCTACGGCATTGATCTCGGCGGGGGCGGATTCCTGTCGCTGAAGCGCGAGACTTTTCTCTACGGGGGCGCGTACTTCGGGATGTTCCTGGTGCTCCTCTACACCGGGCGGCACTACTACCTGAACGTCTTCCGCCGCAGCCTCGGCCTCTCGTCGGGCGAGGCGGTCGAGCGCGAGGCGGTCTGGGCCGCCAGGGTCTTCCTGGCCTGCTCGGCGCTCTTCGCCATCCAGTTGTGCATAGTGGGGCTGGACTGGTATCTCGCCGTCCTCTACACCCTCGGGGCGGTCATCATCTTCACGGTCGTCAGCCGCGTGGTGGCGGAGACGGGGGCGTTCTACATCCACGCCTACCACTTCCCCTGCGTCATCCTCTGGGGCTTCCTGGGGGCGAAAGCCATCGGGCCGAAGGGCATGCTCATCATGTTCATGGTAACGTCCCTCCTCCTCATTGACCCCCGCGAAGCGGTCATGCCGTTCATGGTTCACGCCTTCAAGCTGGTGGATTCCGCCCGCGTGAGGCTGGGCAAGGTGGCCGCCTGGAGCGCGGTGGCCCTGGTGCTCGGCTTCGCTGTGGCCGTGCCCGCCACGCTCTACTGGCACTACGACCAGGGGATGGGCAAGACGACCGACGGCTGGACCCACAACGTCCCGAAGATGGCCTTCGACGCGACAGTGAGCGCGATGGAGAAGCTGAAGGCGCAAGGGAACCTCGAGGCCGCGGGACGGCTCTCGGGCTGGGAGTGGCTTCGGAACCTCGCCCCGACCGGCTCGTGCGTGCTCTCGTTCTGCGTCACGCTGGGGCTTGTGCTCCTCTTTGCGGCGGCGCGGCTGCGCTTCCCCCGATGGCCGATCCACCCGATCATGTTCCTCGTGCTCGGCACCTGGCAGAGCCGGTGCTTCGGCTTCTCGTTCCTCATCGGCTGCCTCGTCAAGGTGGCCGTGACCAAGTACGGCGGGGCCTCAGCCTACCAGAGGGCCAAGCCGTTCATGATCGGCGTCATCGCGGGCGACATGCTCGGCGGCCTCCTGCCCATGCTCATCGGCCTCGTCTACTGGTATTCCGCGGGCGAACCGCCCAGACAGTTCCTGGTGTTTCCGTCATGAGACCCGCCGAGGTTGGTGGGCAACCCGCGTTTTCCTCGTTCCCACGCTCCGCGTGGGAACGCGCCTGTGCGACGCTCCGCGTCGAGGCGGGACGCAGGAGCGTCCAGGACATGCGTTCCCACGGAGGACCGTGGGAACGAGGAGAATGGTTCCTGGTGTTCCCGTCGTGAAAACCATCGAGATTCGCGAGCAACCAGTCCTGAGCTTCCGCCGCACGGTGCAGATCACCGCGAACGGCGTGCGCTACAGGCTCTTCCGCTCGCTCGTCACAGTGGGCGTGGTGGCCGTGGCGGTGGCCTTCCTGATGAACATCCTGAGCGAGAGCCTGATTCGGCGGGCGATTGCGGCGAGGGCGTCGAGCCGCATCGCCGAGCTCCGCCGCGCCGCCGCCTGGGTCGCGCGTCTGACCAACCCCCCGACGGTTGAGGAGGCCCTCCAGCAGCTTGCCGCGGCCGACGGCGAGTTCCGCGAGGCAGCGAAGCAGGCCACCGCGTATCTCAGCTTCTTCACCGCGCTCGACTACGCCCGGCGCCGCGCGCTGTTTCACGGCGCCGCAGGCACGGGAGCCTTCGACGCCCTTCAGGACGAAGCGGCACTCTCACGCTTCCGCGATGGCCTCAAGGTCATGCGCTCCGTCCGGCTGCCGTCCTCGCTCCCGTCCTTCGAGGAGTTCGTGCGGGGCTGGCCGAAGCTCAAGGAGGCGGCAGAGGGGGTGCGCCGCAAGCAGGCGGAAGGCATCGCCAGGGTGTCGGACGCCCTCCGCGGCAAGCCGCTCCTCGATGCGCTCGCGGACGCCGACGGCGCCTTCGGAGAGGCCATCCGCTCCGCGGGGTTCGCCCTCGAGCCCGCGGAAGCACAGCGGGTCGCCCAACACGCGCGCCGCGTGCTCGACACGCAGCTCGTCGAGCGCTCTGCGACCGCCCCGCAGATGCGGCAGGCTGTGGCCGGCTACCTCGACCTGCTGCCGAACGACGTGAGCGCGCGGGTCGTCTGGCGCCTCCTCCGGAGCCACAAGGGCGCGTCCTGGTACCTCGCCAGACAGGGCGAATCCCGCGGCGAGGCGGCCGGCCTTCCCGCAGACCGCCTGGTGGAGCTCGCCAGGGTGCAAGACGAGGCCGAGTCCATAGCCCGCGCCGAGCGGATGACGCTTGCCTCGGGCGGCTTCACGGGCAGCGGGGAGCGGATGGACTGGCTGGTCGTGGCCTCGATGCTCGTCTGCGTGGTGGGCATCTCCAACTCGATGCTGATGTCGGTCACGGAGCGCTTCCGCGAGATTGCCACGCTCAAGTGCCTGGGGGCGCTCGACGGCTTCATCATGCTGATGTTCGTCCTGGAGGCCGCGTTTCTCGGCGTCGTTGGTGGCCTTGTGGGAGCCGTCCTCGGCACGCTTCTGGGCTTTGCACGAATGCTCGTGCCGTTCGGCTCGCTCGTCACCGCGTCGTTTCCCATCGCGCAGGTTGCGCTGGCGATTGTTGCCTCATCCTTCCTGGGCGTCATTCTCGCCGCGGTCGCAGCGGTCTACCCTTCATTGAAAGCAGCTCGCTTGGCGCCTATGGAGGCGATGAGAATCCAGTAGGTCGAGGACGAGGACGAGGGACGAGGACGAGGACGATAGGATGACCAACACGCAGGATCGAAGGGTGATCATCCGCACGGTG
The DNA here is from genome assembly GCA_016872875.1 of Planctomycetota bacterium. Next base: position 6,999 of record VGYW01000285.1, read on the forward strand.
AACCTCAAGAAGCACTACGTCATCAAGAGCGTGCTGACGGAGGCGCTGCGCGGGGTGGACGTGGAGATCTACACAAGCGAGTTCATCTCGGTCATGGGGCCGTCGGGCTCGGGCAAGTCCACCTTCTTCAACATGATCGGCGGGCTCGACAGCCCGACGAGCGGGCGAGTGTTCATTGACGAGGTGGACGTGGCCCAACTGACCGCCATCGAGCTGGCGTTCCTGCGCTGCCGCAAGATCGGCTACATCTTCCAGGAGTACAACCTGATTCAGTACATGACGGCGCTGGAGAACGTGACGACGCCGATGGCGTTCGGGGGCGTGGCGCCCGACGAGGCGCGGCGGCGCGGGATGGAGCTCCTCGGGCTGGTCGGCCTCGGCGACCGCTGGTTCCATCGCCCCATCGAGATGTCGGGCGGCCAGCAGCAGCGCGTCGCTATCGCCCGCTCGATGGCCAACCGCCCGAGCGTGCTGCTCTGCGACGAGCCGACCGCCAACCTCGACCTTCACACTGGCCGCGAAATCCTCGAAATCCTCCGCCGACTCAACGACGAACGCGGCGTGACCATCATCTGCGCGACACACGACCACCGGATGATGGACATCTGCGACCGCCTGATGTGGATACGCGACGGGCGGATCGAGCGCATCGCACGACGCGACGAGGTCCACGTCGAGGTCGGCTCCATCGCCGGCGAGAGGGAATGATGAAAGACAACCGCCCATATCTCTGCCAACCGCCCGGTGTGCTAATCGTCCTCGTCCCTCGTCCTCGTCCCTCGTCCTCGATCTTCCTGGCTCGGGGGGAGAAGAGTCGAGGACGAGGACGAGGGACGAGGACGATTGAAGAGGGAAGATGGCCTCCCCACAACCGGGGAGCTATACTCCTTCCGCTCCTCCTCCTGGCCTTGCCCGCCTCGGCAGCGGAGGGCCGGTTTGCGGCGGATTGCGCGGCGCTCACGCGCGCCCCCCACCGCCTCAGCGGCACCCCCGAGCACGGCGCCGCTGCCGAACACATCGCAAAGCGCCTCCGCGAGATTGGAGCCGACGAGGTTCTTGTCCAGGGGTTCCCCAGCGCGCAGGTTGCCGAAACCTGCTCCATCGAGATCGCCACTTCCCCCGACGCGAAGCCCCTCCTCGCCATGAGGCCCAATGGCATCGTGCCGCCCGCGAGCCCGCCAGAGGGGATAACCGGGCTCGTTCTCCACGCGGGGGCCGGGGGCCTGGAGGACTTCGGCGAGCGCTCTCCGCAGGGCAAGATTGTGGTGCTGGACTACAATTGCGGGCGCGGCTGGCTGAGGGCCTTTCGCCTGGGAGCGAAGGCGGTCGTCTTCGTGCCCAATGGCCCCGCAGAGGCGTCGCAGTGCCACTACACCCTCGCCAACGCCAATCTCCCCCGCTTCTACTACGCTGGGAAGCGCGAGGACCTCCCAGAGGGCGCCACGGCCACGCTCCGCAGCGAGACGCCCTGGCAGGGGGCGGTCGGGCGCAACGTCCTCGCCTTCTTCAAGGGCACGAGCGCAAAGTTCGACCAGGACAAGGAGGAGCTCCTCATCCTGGCGGCGAACCTCGACACGTTCGGCGAGGTGCCGCGTCTCTCGCCTGGCGCGCGCGGCGCGGCCAACTGCGCCGCGCTCCTCAAGCTCGCCGAGCACGTCAAGGCCAACCGCCCCCGCCGCCACGTGCTCCTGGCCTTCCTCGACAATCAGGCCCGCGGCCACGCCGGCGCCGCCGCTCTCTACCGCGTCCTCGACGAGGCCAGCGATGCGACCATCCGCCTCAAGAACCGCAAGGAATCCCTCGACACTGAGGAGGCCTTCCTCAAAGACATGCAGGCCCTCCTCGGGCAGCAGAACCCCCTGGGAGCCGATTCGCCCGTGCGCCGCGAACTCGTCCTCCGCCTCAAGCGGAACGCCGCGGCCCACTCCTTCGACATCCGCCAGGCCCTCTACGATCTCCGCACGGAGCTCGGCGCGCTCCCCCAGGGCGCCGCGCAACGGCCCGCCCTGGAGCGCCGCATCGCCGACAAGGAGGCCGAGAAGGACAGTTGGAACGCCCTCCTGCGCGTCCTCGCGCGCGGCCGCGACGCGGCGGAAGCCAGGGACATCCTTCCCGCAGCCCTCAACGAGCTTCGCGGCGAGATAGCCGCTCGCGCGGAGGAGGTGGCCTTCGAGCGCCGCGCCCTTGATGCCGACCAGCGGCTCAGCGAACTTGTCGGCAAGCTATGGGTCTGCCTCCACGTCTCGCTCCTGCTCGGCGACGCCTCGCCGCGCTGGGGCCTCGCCATCGGCGGCGATTCCTCGTTCCGCATCGCGGGCGACGACCCCGGGCTTTACGGCAAGATCCAAAGCACCTTCCTGAGCGCCGCGAACTCTCTCAACGACTCAACACACCACTTCGAGTTGGCCTCGGCGGATGGCTCGCTCGACCCGCCGCGGCTGCTCTGGGCCGCGCCATTCCTCGTTCACAGCGGCGAGGTGCCAGGCCGTCTCGGCATCTACAACGTGGCTCTCGCCACGGCCCAGGAGAGCCCGCCGCGCGAGGGGACGCCCGACGACACCCTCGCCGCCCTGAACGTCCAGCGCATCGAGGCCCAGGCCGCGGAGCTCTGTCCGCTCCTGGCCGCCGTCGCCAGCCACCCGGGCCTCTCGCTCCGCCGCTCAATCGTGGCCGACAACTTCTACTCGTTCCCCGAGTTCCCGTCGGACTACCGTCCCCGCGGCCCGATGGTGATGGGCCGCCTGCCAGGCAGCCCGATGCCTGACCGCCAGATGCCACACGTGATCGTCCAGCTTCATCTCAGGAAGCGCGGCGACTGGCCATACACGGACCTGCCCTACCAGCCGCAGAAGCCTTGCGCCTTCGACGACTTCGCCGTGCTGCGCACCAACCAGAACGGCTCCTACGGCTTCGGCCCGGTGCAGAAGGCCACGTGGCAGCTCAGCGGCTTCGCGGCAGGCTTCAACGCCCGCGGGGAGGTCAGCGCCGCCTCCGACGTGCTCTCCTCGCCCAGCGCTGCCTGGCGCCTGAACATGTTCCAGTGCCGCCAGGGCGCAGCCGTCCTGTCACCACAGCTCGACCCGCGCCCCATCCAGGTGCTCCGCGCCCGCGGCAACAGCCCCGTTGACGACGAGCGGGCCTTCTACCAAACCCTCGATGGCGTCGCTTACTGGTACTGCGAGACAAAGGTTGACGCCGTGAAGCTCTTCGGCCTCCGCGCTATCGTCGCCCTCGGCTCCGATGATGCCGGGTCTTCTGGTCACGCGTCACGCGTCACGCATCACGACTGGGAAGGCAACGGCTTCTCCACCAACCCGCCCTGGGAGCTGCCCAGCAGCGCCCGCGGCTCAGCCTCCGACCTCTGGCGCCTCAACGAGGCCAGGATGCAGGTCCTCCGCTCGCGCGGCATCGTCAACAGCTCCATCGAGGAGCTCCATGGCCAGGCTGAGGACCTCTTGCTGGAGGCGGGCAAGGCCAGGCCCGTGGCGGACGCCGAGGCCCTCGCCGCCTCCGCCTTCCTCGCCGAGCAGCCCGTCTACGAGGCCACGCGCGCCACGCTCAACGACCTCGTTCGCGCCGTCCTCGTGCTCCTCGGCCTCTCCGTCCCCTTCGCCTTCGCCATCGAGCGCCTCCTCGTCGGCGCGACCAACGTCTACCGCCAGATCGCCTGGTTCGCCGGCTTCTTCTCCCTGACGTTCCTCGTGCTGTTCTTCACCCATCCGGCGTTCGCCATCTCTCAGACGCCCACGATCATCTTCCTGGGCTTCGCCGTCGTGGTCCTGGCCTCACTGGTCATCGTCATCATCATGCGGCGCTTCGAGGTCGAGCTCAAGGTGCTCCAGGGCCTGACCACCACGGTTCACGCGGCGGACGTCTCGCGCTTCAGC
>VGYW01000286.1 GCA_016872875.1 Planctomycetota bacterium
GCGACAAGGAGTTCCCCACCATCTGCGGCACGGGCACCGAGGACTACTTCTGCGGCGCCTGGGGCTTCGGCGGCCAGACCTATTCGACCCCCTTCCTCGGCTATCCGCTCTACGACAAGGCCGAGGGGCGCGTGCCGCGGCACGGACTCTACCGCTGGCACATCCTCGACCCGATTCGGTTCAAGAGCGATCTGAAGGTGACGATGCAGGCATTGGGCTGGTGGCCAAACCACAAGTTCCAGCCCCTCACCGACGACATTGCCTCCGTGGCCTACTGGTATCAGGCCGAGCCGCACGCGGCCTTCCCCGCGATGCCGCCCGTCCACGAGCGCTTCTCGCGCTAGGGCTGACCCAGATCGGACGGATCGGTCCGATCCGTCGGATCCGTCGGATCGATCCGCCCGCGCCACAGGACCTGGTCGCCTTGACGCGGGCGCCCCGCCGACCCTACCGTCCCTTCGCCTCGGCCACGTACAACTGCGTCCACGGGCCGCTGCTGACGTTGTAGTAGATGCGCGTCCCGTCGCTGCTGAAGAAGGGATGGGGATGGCAGCGGCGCCAGGAACTGGCCCCGCGCGAGTTGTCGAAGTGGTGGATGACCACGTGGCTCTTGCCGCGGATGTCGGCGACCACCACACCCCACTCCTTCGCGCTCCCGCCCAGGCCGTCCATCAGCGTGTCGGTGACTATGAGCTTGCCGTCGGGACTCGTGGACGGATGCCCGCCTCGGAACCCCGGCAGGCCGGGGATGCGTTGCGTCTTGCCGGTCGCGCTGTCAATCAACAGGTTGCCCGCCTCGACGATGGTCTGCGCGTCCGGGTGCCACGATGGGTGGCCCCAACGGCTGTCGGCGCGGAGGAGCCTCTTGTCGCCCAGGCTGTAGCAGACCAGCCCGAGGCGCTCGCTGGCTTTGCCGCTCCGCGCATCCCCGCCCGCGGGCGTGGCCAGCTTGAAGAAGATACGTTTCAGGTCGGGACTCAGCACGGGGAAGAAAATGGACACGGGCTTGTCGCCGAAGTGTTTCGCCAGGAACTCAGGATATGCCTGTTTCAGGGCCTCCGCGGTCACGGCGGTCTGAATCTCGCCCGTCTCGACGTTCACCAGCTCGAGGTCGCGGTGGGCGCCGGGGTTCCAGTGCAGGCCGTAGAGCGGCACTACGTCGGCCTGGGGCTGGCTCCAACCGGCCAGACGGTCGCGGGCGAGCACCCGCTCCTTGCCCGTCTCCACGTCCACCACGGCGGTGAACCACTTGCCGTCGCGTTCGCCGTGATACACCACGCGGCGGCCGCCTGAGACCCACTGCTGGCACGCCACGCGGTGGGCGTCCTCGGTGTTCACGCCGCGTGCCAGGACTCGCTCCTCGCCCGTGGCGCGATTGCGGACGCACACCTCGCCGCGCTCGGCGTTCCGAGCCGTCGAAGCGAAGAACAACACCCACTTGCCGTCCGGGCTCTCAGGACAGGCATTGAAATACGAATGGACCGCATGCCGCCCCTCCCCCGGCGCGGCTGGCCGCACCTGCACCCCCTCGCGCCACCGCGCCAACGGCTCGCCTTCCGCGTCGACGCGGGCGACGCACGACATGGTGACTAGGGCGGGGAGAACTGCCATGGCAAGCACAGGCACGTCGCTACCAGGGAAGGAGGAGGCTCACCACGGAGACACGGAGGGCACGGAGAAGAGAGACGACAGACGGCAGACGGCAGACGGCAGACGGCAGACGACAGACAAGAACCGTCGTCGCTCTCGGGTCTGCGGTCCGCGCCGGGCAAGAGCAATGGTAATCCGGGCGGGCGGGGAAGTCAAGGTGCGTGAGAAGAGAAGCTGCGAGCGGCGAGCCGCGAGCTGCGAGCCGGAGGAATGGGGAAGCCCTCTGGCCCCCCAGGCTCGTGGCTCGGCGCTCGCGGCTCGTGGCTCTCCGCCCACGGGTCACGCATCACGTGCCCGGTTGCCCGCTCAGAAGAGGGTTCGCTGGCCCGTGCCGGGCTTGAGGCCGAGGTGGGCGTAGGCGAGCTCGGTGGCCTCGCGGCCCTTGGGCGTCCGCTTGAGGAAGCCTATCTTGAGGAGAAATGGCTCGACGAGGTCCTCCACGTTGTCGGCGTCCTCGTTGAGCGTGGCGGCGACGGCTTCGATGCCGACTGGGCCGCCTTTGTAGAACTCGATGATGGTGCGGAGGTACTTGCGGTCGTGCTCGTCGAGGCCCACCCCGTCCACGCCTTCGAGGGCGAGGGCGTCGGTGGCGACGGCGTGTGAGAGCTTGCCTTTGGCTTTGACGGCGGAGTAGTCGCGGACGCGGCGTAGGAGGCGGTTTGCGACTCGCGGGGTGCCGCGCGAGCGCTTGGCAATCTCGTCGAGCGTCGCCTCGTCCGCGGTGAGGTCGAGGAGCCGCGCGGAGCGGCGGATGATCTCGCGGATGTCCTCCACCGGATAGAAGTCCACGTGGTGGTAGATGCCGAAGCGCTCGCGCATGGGCTTGGAGATGAGGCCGGCGCGCGTGGTGGCGCCCACGAGGGTGAAGGGCTGAAGGGGGACGGGGACGGTCTTGGCGAAAGGCCCCTTGTCCACGACGAAATCTATGCGGAAGTCCTCCATCGCGGGATAGAGGAACTCCTCGACTGCGGCGGGGAGGCGGTGGATTTCGTCAATGAAGAGGACGTCGCGCGCCTGGAGGTTGGTGAGTAGGCCGAGGAGGTCGGCGGCGCGGATGAGGGCAGGGCCGCTGGTCTGCGAGAGGCGCGAGCCGATCTCGTTGGCGATGACGTGTGCGAACGTGGTCTTGCCAAGCCCCGGCGGGCCGTAGAAGAGGACGTGCTCCAGCGGCTCGCCGCGCCCCTTGGCGGCCTGGAGCGAGATTGTGAGGCGTTCGACGAGCTCGCGCTGGCCGATGACTTCAGAGAGCCGCTGGGGGCGCAGGCTCCAGTTGAATTGTTCTTCTTCGGCGCTGGCGGCCTCGGCTGAAATGACTCTTTCGCGATCCTCGGGCATTCTTCTTGGATCCCTGGCTTCTTGCTTCGGTGCAGGGTGCGTGATGCGTGATACGTGATGCGTGAGAAGCCAAGAGCAGACCAGCTTCTCTTCTCTGGTCACGTATCACGTATCACGCATCACGTCTTCCCTCCTCGCTGTCGGAAGACTTCCTGGACAAGGGCTTGCGAGGTTGCAATGTCGGGCCTTGCGCGAAGGACTTTTTCTATGGCGGTCGCGGCATCAGAGGCGCGGTAGCCGACCTGGAGGAGGATTTCGCGTGCCTCGGCGACGAAGGGCTGCTCGACGGGCCGGGCCTTGGCGGGCGCGGCGAGCGGCTCGCCCGTGGGCAGGAGGGTGAACTTCCAGACCTTGCCCTTGAGCTCGGCGATGATCTTGTCGGCCATGCGCGGCCCGATGCGGGGGAGCTTCGCCAGTGTGCGGGCGTCGCCCCCCTCGATGGCCGCGGCCATCTCGGAGATCGGGATGGTGAGCGCGCGCAGCGCGGTCTTCGTCCCCAGCCCGCTCACGGTCGTCAGCAGCTCGAAGAACTCGCGGTCGAGCTCTTCGGTGAAGCCGATGAGGCGCGGGCGCTGGCTCCCGCCGCCGCCCCAGCCCTCGATGTAGTGGAGGGTGTGAAACGTCACCTCGCGTGCCTCGTCGGGCGCGAGGCTGCGGGTGAGGCGCTGCGCGAGCCCGCCGGGCAGCATGACATCGTAGAAGAGGCCGCTGGCCTCGACGATTGCCGAATCGCCCCGCATGCCCGCGAGGCGGCCATGAATGCGCGTGATCATTGACTCTCCGAAAGCCGCGAGCGACGAGCTTCGAGCCGCGAGCCTTCCGAAAGCTCGCCGCTCGTGGCTCGCGGCTCGAAGCTATCTTTGCCAGGTTTGCCTCGCCACCACGTTGCAATGGCAGAGCGCCACGGCGAGGGCATCGGCCACGTCGGACGGCTGTGGCAGGGTCTTCAGCCCCAGCGCGCTCTGCACCATGCGCTGCACCTGCTCCTTGCTGGCGCGGCCCTCGCCGGTGAGCGACTTCTTGACGCGGGTGGCCGAGTAGCTCACGACGGGCACGCCCGCCTCGCCCGCGGCCAGGAAGATGACGCCGCGCGCGTGGCCCATCAGGATCGCCGTCACGGGATGCCGATAGTGCGAGTAGAGCTCTTCCACCGCGATGGCGTCGGGCGCGAGGTCGGCGATCACCCCGCGCGCCAGGTCGTGCAGCCTGCGGAGCCGCTCCGCGAGGGGCTGGCGTTGCTCGGTGCGCACCACGCCCGCCTCGACCACCCTCACGCGGGCGCCCCGCGCCGCGAGAAGGCCGTAGCCCGTCACCTGAAGCCCCGGGTCTATCCCCAGCACCCGCATCGCTCCGGCTTTCAAGGCAGGTATTGTAGGGACAATGGCGCGGCGTGTCAAAGGGCGGTTTCCTCTCTATTCTCGTCCTCGTCGTCGTCCTCGTTGTCGTCGTCGAGACTCTTGACTTCCTGTGTCCTGGAGATTCGACGACGAGGACGACGACGACAACGACGACGACTCAAGAGCAAGAGCGACACCGGGATTGGGGCCATACTCATTCCTGTGTTCCAGCCGCCTTCTTGAGGAGCGCGCCCTGGAGCGCGATGCCGAGCGCCGCGAGCGCAGCGGTGGCCAGGTAGGGCACGCGGCGGTGGAACACGGACCCCGCGAGCAGGGGCGCCAGAGCGCCGCCGAGCGCGCCGCCGATCACGTGCTGGATGGAGACAAGGGTCTCGAAGAAACCGACCCTTCGCCTGCGGTTGCCGCCGCTGGCGACGGTGTAGTAGAAGCCGGCGGCGTAGCCGAGGCCCATGCCGGCCCCCAGGAGCAGGAAGCCGAGGGCGATGACGTGCCAGGCGAAAGCCCCGCCCGCGAACGGCAGGAAGAGCAGGCCGCTGCCCGCGGCGCTCAGCCCCAGGCAGGCCACGAGGGGCCAGCGGCGATAGCGCCAGCCCTGGAGCACGCCGAGGGCGAGGAACACGAACGCTTGCGCCCCGCCCTGGAGGCCCAGGAAGATGCCGAAGTCGCGGGGCGAGTAGCCCAGCGTCTCGCGATTGAGCTTCACGAACACCGCTCCCGGCACCGCGACGGCGAGCGTGACAAGTGCCGCGGCGATGCACCCTGCCAGCAGGAAGCGGCGAGGCTGTAGGCGCGTCGTGGGCGGCGAGGCGACCGTGGCGGGGAACGCGCCGCGCCCGCGTATGTGGGCGAAGGGCACCGCGAGCATCAGCAGCCCCTGCACCGCGGCCACGACCAGGAGGCTCAGCCCGCTCGCAAGCGTCTCGACGATGCCACCTGCCACGAAGCCTACGGTCAAGGAAATCGTCCACGCGCAGTTGAACGCCGAGAGATCGCCCACCAGGTGCGCCTCGTCGCCGTCGCCGATCCAGGCCATGAGCGAGGGCCAGAAGAAGGCAGCGCCGAACGAGAAGGCCGCGGCGAAGAGGGAGACCAGCATGCTGCCCCTGAAGACCCAGAGGCCGAAGGCGGCGGCCCCCGCGATCCCCGACGCGACCGCCATCATCCGCTGGAGCGGCACGCGGTGGAGAAGGAGGCTGTAGACCCAGCAGACCACGGTGTACGTGGTGGCGGTGGCGGCCACGAGGAGGCCGAGGCCCCAGTCGCTCCAGCCGAGGCGGTCGAGCTTCACGGGCAGGCCGACGGCGAGCATGCCGCCCGCGGCCGACTTCACCATCGCCAGGATCACGATCCAGTGGCGTCCCGCGACGCTTGAGAGCACTCTGTCCAGCTTCTCACGGACCAAACGTGTTTCCCCCGGAACAGCGTACGGCCGGCGGCCCTGCCGAGGCGCGCCTCTGTGGTCCCTGAGGTCCCTGTGGTCCCTTTGGTCCCTTTCTGAGACAAGGGACCACAGGGACCACAGGGACCACAGGGACCTAAGGGACACGATCGCCAGACACCTGGGCCTCAGGGCGCTTCGGAGCGCGCAATCACCTCGAAGGGCCGGCTTCGCACGACGAACGGCTGGCCGCTGAACCAGCCGAAGGACACGCTTCCCTCGATGGCGAGGCGGTAGCAGCCGGGCGGCAGCCGCAGGACGGCCCTGGCCGGCTGCGTGCCCCCCGAGCTCACGCGCCCGAGCCTCTGCACGGGGGCGCCATCGGCGGTCTCCACCCGCAGGGTGCCGGCGGCTCGGCGGACCGGCTTGCGGAAGTTGCCCCTGGCCTCCAACGCGGCGGTCACTGTCAGCGGCGAGCCCTCCTCGAAGGCCAACCCTGGCCGGTGCCCCAGCCCAGAGGGAAGGGTGAACCTGGAGGCTGGCGCGGGGAACGGCGGCGCCGTGCGGCTGGCCCAGAATGCCTGGCCGAGCACGGGCGAGGCGACCTCCAACAGCTCCGCGTCGGGCACGTAGAGCACGAAGCCGTCGGCGCCCAGGCGGCGCGCCCGCTCCAGTTGATCGAGGATGCCGATGGGGTCTCTGACGCGGTGTGCGGCGATGCCCGCGCAGACCGGGAGGCGCCCGCGCGCAAGCTCGACCTGGCGGGCCACCAGCGGCTCGAGTTCGGTGGCGTCCGCCGCGTAGTCGAGCGGAACGATGAAGTCGAGCAGCCGCTCGTCGAGCCAGCGGGGCCAGTCCTGGCCGTGGACGCTTCGGGCGGCCTGCGCGTCGGGGAAGACTGCGGCGGAGACGGCGATGCCTGGCCTTGCTCGGCGCGCCTCGACGGCCACAGCGCGCACGAGGGCCGTGACCTGCTCCTGGCGCCAGGCGGCGAAGCGCTCGCGCAGGTCGCGCTCCCCGATGAGCACGTCGTCGGGCCACTTCGCCACTTTCAGCCCCGAGGCCGTCTGGAACCGCTCGCGGCAGCCGGCGCAGAAGCACGCCAGGTCGTTCGGGTAGTGGGCGTAGTCGAGGTGGAGGCCATCAACCGCATAGTTGCGGATGGCTTCGAGGGCGGCGTCGCGCTCCAGCTCCAGGTTTTCGGGGTGCGAGGGGCAGAGCCAGAGGAGCTCGGTGCTGACCGGTGGCACAGCCGTCCCCGGCTGTGGTGGCACAGGCGAGGGCGCCTGTGCCACACGGAACGCCAGGCGCCCCTCGGCGCTGAGCTGGTCGGTTAGCTCGGCGGGCGCGCTGGAGAGGTTGTAGCAGGTCATCCAGAGGTGAAGCTGGAGGCCGTGGCGGCGGCAGGCGCGGAGGCATTCGGCCAGCGGGTCGGCCTTGCCGCGTCCCGCGGGGGAGCGCGGCAGGGTCTCGCTGGGGTAGTGTGCGACACCCGCTCCGAGGAAGTTCACCAGGAGCGCGTTGAAGCCGCACGCGGCGAGGCGGCGCGCGGTCTCCTCCCAGCTCAGGCCGCGCAGGCCGTGGGGGTCGGGGAGCCAGGCGGCGCGGAGTTCGCCCAGCCGCTCCGTGGTGGTGAGGAGGAAGGCGTCGGCCGCGCGGCGGCGCGCCTCCCTGGCGGCGTCGGTGGCCTCCGCGTGACGGGCGGCCTGGGCCTGCTTCGTAGCCTCAGCCACAAGCGAACGCGCCTCGGCGAGGGCGCGCGCGGCCTCGCGTCGCCGGGAGGCGGGCAGCCGCGCGTCGAGCCGCCGGGCGAGCGCATCGAAGCCGTCGAGCGACCCCACCCTGGCCGCGGCGGCGATGGCCCCCGAGCTCGCCTGCTGCCAGACCTCGGGCACGAGGTGGCCCAGGATGGCCAGGAGCAAGCGGCCCTGGGCCGCGGGGTCGGCCGCCGTGGGCGCGTGGCACAGGTAGGCCCCGCGCAGGCCAACGTAGGCGGCGGCGAGGCCGGTCCGCCGGCCCTCGGCATCGTGCCACTCGCCGAGCGCGATCAGCCCGGGGGCCGTCGGCTGCACGTGGCCGAGCTCGTCGCAGCCCTGGCGCAGGCGGGGCGGAAGGCCCTGGACCGCCTCGCCGCCGAAGCGGATGGTGGCGAAGTCTGCGGCGTGCCCGGCCGTGCGGCGCCCCAGGCCGGACAGGCCGAGCAGCCCGAGGAGACTCTCGTGCTGGGCGTGGAAGAGGATGAGCTTTCCGCCGTCCTTGACGTAGTGCTCGATCGCTGCGAGCTCGGGATCGGGCAGCACGGTGTTGAAGGGGAGGATAGCGGCCTTGTAGGGCCTAAGGCGGCCGGCCTGGGCCTCCGAATCGGCCAATCGCGCGTAGGGCACGCCTGCGGCCTTGAGCGCTGCCTCGACCGCCTGGCAGCAGGCCCGTGCGCGGCTCTGGGCCGCCCCCTCGGCCTCCTTCGGCTCCGAGCGCTCGCCGAAGACCACTGCCACAAGCGGCTCGGCCGCGGCCGACGCCAGAAGCTCGATGCTCAGCACGAACGCGAGCAGGGCGAATGGCGAAGGCCGTGGGCGGGCCATCTCCGCTGTGGGCGGGGCGTCTCTGCCCCGCGGGGCACGGAGGCCCCGCCCACATCCGCTGGCTACTATCTGCATGGCATGGCTTCCTTTCCTGCCGCCGGAGTCTACCCGATTCGATTTCGCGGAGCAAGCCTTTACTTTTCCGGGACATTCGGTATGCTATGGGAATGAGCAATCAGGAACCAGGAGCTCTCTCTCCGAAGGAAGAGGCACCCATGAAGGGCAGGGCCTTCATAGCAATCATCTTCGCCGCGGCGTCCGCCGCGTTCCTCGGGCTCCACTTCCTGGGTTGGTGTCCCGTCTGGCTCAACCGCGAGCTGCGGCGCACCCTATGGGAGTTCCTGGGGATCGCGTGCGCGGTGCTGGCTTTCCGGCACGCGGCAGCCATCCTGATCCGCGACTGGGTGCGCTGGCGCGGCGGCCCGGAGGGCGAGAGCAAGATGCTCTCCGGCTTCGTCGGAGTCCTCGCCTGGGTCTCCGTCGCCGCGGCGCTCATCTACTGCCTGGGCCTCCTCGGGCCTGCGGCCACCATGGTGGGCGCCTTCGCCGCCTTGTTCCTCGGCTGGTCCCTCCAGGCCCCGGTGAGCGGCATGGCCGCCTGGGTCCTCGTCACCCTCAAGCGCCCGTTCCGCATCGGCGACCGCGTGCTCTTCCCCTCGCTCGGGCTGATCGGCGACGTGAAGCGGATTGATCTCATGTACACCACGCTCGACCAGGTTGGCGGCGCCATCGGCTCCGAGGAGGCCATAGGCCGCAACATCCTCATCCCAAACGCCATGCTCTTCAGCCAGGTGGCCATCAACTACACGCCGAAGGCCGAGGCCGCCTACTTCCTCGACGAGGTGGTCATCCGCATGACCTACGACTCGGACTGGGACACGGCGGAGGGGATTCTGCTGGAGGCGGCCCGCGAGGTGACGGCGGAGATCATCAAGGAGACCGGCAACGAGCCCTACATCCGGTCGGACATGTGGGACTACGGCATCCTGCTCCGCCTCCGCTACATGACGATGGCGAAAGACCGCCCCCGCATCACCCACGAAATCGTCCGGCACATCTTCAAGGCGGTCCAGCGCGACCCGCGGGTGGACATGGCCATCCCGTTCGTCTACTCCTTCCGCAAGAGCACGGACGGGGTGATGAGGGGGAGCTTCCCCGAGCCGTCCGACGCCATCCAGGAGGTTCCCACCGGGCTCATCGAGGAGCACGGCGTCGTCCTCCCCGCCGACCCCGAGCAGGTGGCCGAGGCCGACCAGCTCATGAGCAACATCCGCGAGCGCGGGCTCCTCCAGCCAGTCGTCGTCACCCCGCTGCCCAACGGCCGCTACCGCATCATCGCCGGCCAGAAGCGCTTCATCGCCTGCCGCAGGCTCGGCTGGAAGGCCATCCCCGTCGTCATCCGCCAGGAGGCCGCCGCCCAACTCCCGACCTCGTGAGGCACGCCATGACCACCCATCCGCTCCCGCGCAGCACGGAGTTGATCCGCTTCCACGACGTCGAGGCCCACTTCATCGCACACGTGGCGTTCCTCTTCCGCTCGCGGGGCGGCACGGTGCTGCTCACCGACCCGCTGTTCTCGGGGGCCTTCGAGTGGCAGGGACACATCGAGCGCTACCTCTCGCCCCCCGCCTTCCCGCCCGAGGCGATCACGAAGTGCGGCCTGCTGTTCGTCTCACACGTCCACGGTGACCACTACGACCCCGACGCTCTGAGCCGCATCCGCCGCGGCACCGGCTGCCGCGTGCTCGCCCCGCCCGAGGTGGTTGACGACCTGCTCGACCGCGGGGAGGCGCCCGATGGCCTCGTGGCACTGGCGGAGGGCCAGACCGTCACGCAAGGCGACCTCACGCTCACTGCGACGGCCGGCTACGACGAGTCGGCCGACGCCCAGGGCCGCCCCAACAAGTTCTCCGCCCTCATCAGTTGCGGCGAGACGCGGCTCTTCTACAGCGGCGACTGCCACGAGCCTCCCCCCGCCCTCCGCGGCCAGCAGGTGAGCGCCATCTTCTGGTGGCCCCACGACGACCCCGCCGCCATCCGCGCCTTCGCCGACGCCGTCCGCTTCTCCACCTGGATCCTCATGCACGGCGACCGCTTCCAGCCCGGCGCCTTCCTGTGTAACCTCGACCTCGCGGTCGAGCGCCGTCGCGTCCAGCACCTCGTTCCTCACACCGACGTCGTAGTCCCAAAACGGCTCAGCAGTTTCCCGCGAAGCCTATAGGGACCCGATCCTGCTGCGGCCAGGGCCAGCGCTCACCCGCGTGGTTCGGGAACATGATTTCACACTTGTACAAGTGTGGAATCATCCTTCGCAGGCCAGCGGACCGCTTCGTTCGGGGCAACGGGACGCCGAGGTTGTTTCAGGCTGCGCCTCTGCCGTCATCGTTGCCAAGCGGCTGAGCAGTTCGCGGCGGAGCCTAGTCCTAGATCAAGCGCATTCCCCCAGGGAGCGAACCCGGGTGGGCCGCGCGGAGGTGTCTCCGAGCGCCCGGAGGTCGCTAACTGGGCGCACAACTCGCGGATGCACGGGGTTCCGGGTCGGCCAGGCT
>VGYW01000287.1 GCA_016872875.1 Planctomycetota bacterium
CGGTGGCCGAATGCGATAAATCCCAGGGGGTCTGGGGGACTGGTCCCCCAGACGCGAGTTTGCCTTTGCGTTCCCGCGGCGCGGAGAGCGTCGCCCGGGGAGGCTCAAGAACTTGGGACGTTCCCAACCTGTTGGCAGTTCGACCCTTAGGTGGCCACCCCTCACCACCCGCCCCATGCTCAAGCGCCCCAAGCACTTAGGTCCACTCGGGCTCAAATCGCCAATCCGGGGCCTTCTAGCCCATCTGTATCAAGCCTGCCTGGCTCACACTTGATTCAGTTGGGGCGCTTTGGCGAACCGGCTGCGTATATGGCCTTCCTGGCCATCTGTATCAACTGCGCGCCACACCTTTGATACAGTTGGGGCAGCTTGGCGATCCGGGCGGCTCCACCCGCGCGCTTCGCTGTTTGGGGAGTGCTAACGCACTCGGAACCTACCCCCCGGTTCCCTGGCACTGTCAGTCCAGTAATCTCCTTCCCTTGCCCTCACCATCCTCCACCGCCCTAACTGCCTGGGAGACATAGCTCTATGGGTGTCAGGCACGGAGCACGGAGCAGCGGGCCATAGTGGCTCCTCCTTATGCGTCTCGCGCCCCCGCCCGCGCCAGGAGAATCGAGGACGAAGGACGAGGACGAGGACGATCAGGCCATGCTATCCTCCTTGGCATGGTCAAGTGCTGCGCGCCCGAGAAGGTCGCGCACCTCGGCGTCGCTGGTCTGGGCGAAGTCGTAGTAGGAGCCGCCGACGGCGAAGAATGGCCAGGGGGTGAGGAGGCAGACCACCTGGTCCACCTCGCGCTGGAACTCGGCCACGGTGTCGGGCGGGGCGGTGGGGACGGCGACTATGATGCGTTCTGGGCCGAGGGAGCGGAGGGCCTGGACCGCGGCCCGCATGGTCGCGCCGGTCGCCAGGCCGTCGTCAACGATGATGACGGTCTTGCCGCGGGCGTCGGGGGCGGGCCGTCCGCCGCGCAGGGCGCTCTCGCGCCGCGCGATCTCGCGCAGCTCGCGGGCGGTCGCCTCTTCGAGCTCGGCGTCGCTGATGCCGGCTGAGCGCAGGACGTCGGGGTTGAGGACCCTGACGCCGCCTGATGCCACGGCGCCCATCGCGAGCTCCTCGTGGCCAGGGACGCCGAGCTTGCGGACCAGGAAGGCGTCGAGGGGCGCGCCGAGCGCGTGGGCGACCTCGTAGGCCACCACGACGCCGCCGCGCGGGAGGCCCAGGACGAGCACGTCGGGCTTGCCCGCGTGGCGCATCAGCTTCTTCGCCAGCCGCTCTCCTGCATCCTTGCGATTGCGGAAGGTCATTGCTGCACCCCGCCTCTCAGCAACGGACTTGAGCCGTGACCGAACCCTCTACCAGTAATCTACCGCGCTAGTGTGCCGGCGTCAATACCAGTCGTCATTCTTCAATCGTCCTCGTCCTCGTCCCTCGTCCTCGTCCTCGACTCTTCTCTCCGCAAGGCAAGAGAATCGAGGACGAAGGACGAGGACGAGGGACGAGGACGATAAGGACACAATCAAGAGGGATGGGGCGCGGTGGGACGGTTGCGGCATAGGTACATGATGTGGGAGAGGGGGCGCCAGGCGTCCAGGGGAACAAAGGTGGCGTCGAGCGCCAGGCGCTCGAAGAGGGCGGCGAATTGGGCGGGGGAGCGGAAGAAGACCCGCCCGCTGTAGAAAAGGGTGTCCACCGGGCGGGTGCAGAGGAACTTCCAGAGGGGGCGTTGGCCGATCTCCTTGACGACCAGGAGGCCCTCGGGCGGCAGAAGCGCGCAGCAGCGGGCGAGCAACTCGTCGCCGTCCTCGAACGAACGAAGATGGTGGAGGACGTCGGCGACAATGATCGCATGGCAGGGGATGAGGTCGAGGTTGAAGATGTCCTGGCACCTGAATTCGGCGTTGGGCGGCGCCGCGGCGCGGGCGAGGGCGATGCGGTGCTCGGAGATGTCGAAGCCGATGAGCCTGCGGCGCGGGCCGCGGAGGGCCAGGTAGTTGGCGAGGACGCCGTGTCCGCAGCCGAGATCGAGGATGGTGCCCTCGGTGGGAATGTGTGCTTCGATGCCGGGGATGTTGGAATGCCAGTAGCGGAGCCAGCAGAAGAGGGAGGAGAGGCCGTGGCCGGCGTAGCTCCGGAGGAGCGCGCGGCGCGCCTCGGCAGGTGGCATTTTTGATTCTTGATTTTCGATTTGCGATTTCAGAGGCCGAACCCCCAACACCTAACACCTGACACCTGGATAGCGGCCGCGTCGGAGGTCGCGGCGGATGCGGAAGAGGGCGGCGAGGGAGCGAAACCCGTCGCGGAGGGGCCTGACCTTGGAGGTTTCCTGGACGTGTGCCCAACGGACGGGGACCTCGCGGATGCGGAAGCCGAGGCGCTCGGCGAGGACGAGAACCTCGGCGTCGAAGCTCCAGTCGTTCCGGCGCGAGAGGCGAAAGAGGCGCTCGGCGGCCTCGGCGCGGAATGCCTTGAAGCCGCAATTGAAGTCGCTCACATGGCTGCCAAGGAGCCAACCGGCGAGCTTGACGTAGGCTTCGCCCAGGAGATGGCGATGGGCGGGGGGCTTGCCCTCGATCAGCGCGTCCGCCGCTCGGCGGGTGCCGATGGCGATGTCGCTGCCAGACCGCAGGTGGGGGAGGAACTTGTCGAGCTCCTCGATTGGTGTGGAATAATCGGCGTCGAGGAAGAGGCGGATGTCGCCTTTAGCCGCGAGGATTCCCTGGCGAACCACGTAGCCCTTGCCGCGGTTGGGCGAGCAGGCGAGGATGCGCGCGCGTGGCTCGCCCTCGACCAGTTCCTTCTCGATGGTGAGCGTGCAGTCGGTGCTGCCGTCATCCACGAGGAGGAGTTCCCAGTCGAGCTGCTGCGCGCGGAGCCATGCGAGGACGGCTTCGCACGTGCGGCGGATATTGGCCTCTTCGTTGTAGGTTGGGATGATCACTGAGAGGGCAGGGTGCGTCGGTTCCACAACTCCACCAGTCCGTGTGCTGCAAGGACGATGAGGAAAGGCTCCAGAGGCAACCGATACCTGGTGATGGCCATGAGAACCATGTGAAGGAGAGTATAGTATGCGAAAAGGAGGTAGATGAGCAAGAGCCTTCGCCACAGGTGCCGCGCGGCGATGGCGCCCCAGAGGGCGAGGATGAGGATGGGGATGAAGGTGACGCCAGCTACTGCGGCCTTGAGGGTGCCGACCGCAGGCTCCTCGGCGTGGGGCCAGAGGCGCCAGAAGCGGACGAACTTGGCTCCCGCCAGCTCAATGAAGCGCCCGGGATGGCCGCGGATGTAGTCCCAGCCCATGCGTGCGAACTTGCGGTCAATCTCGGCCTCGCTCAGGCCGTCGAAGGCCCGGCGGTCGTCGGGCCAAAAACAGTGGCCGCCGCCGTCGGCAAGGGCGTTGTTCGTCACCCAGAGCGTGTAGCCGCCCTCGGTCGTGGCGGGGACGAAGCGGCCGTGGATGGCGGCGTTTCTGCCCCACCAGGGCGCCATGACCAGCACGAAGCCGGCGGCAAGGAACGCCGCCTCCCAGGCCGCCCTGAGCTTCCTCGGCCTCACGACGAATGTCCAGAGACAAGCGAACGGCATGAAGGCCAGGAGCGCCGAGCGGCACAGCGTGGCGAGGCCAATCAGCGCGCCTCCCAGCGGCCAACGCCAGAGGCCGGCTTCGGAATCCTGAGCCGCGAGCAGCACAGCGACTGTACACGTCAGGAGGAACGTGTAGGGGGTCTCTGTGACCGGCTCGCCTGCGTAGTAGATGAGCTTCGGGTAGATGGCCGCGAGGAGTCCCGCTACGACGGCCGCGGGCTGGCCGAAGAGGCGTCGCGCGATGCGCATCAGGACGACGCAGGTCGCGGCGCCCAGGAGCGCGATGAGCGCCCTTGCGACCCAGTAGCGGTGCCCGGCGACGCCGTAGACGCCCGCGAGGACGATGGGCAGGAGGGGCGGGCGAAAGGAGCGGACGATTAGATTCCGATCAGGGTCGCTGAAGAGCCCCTTGTAATCCCACTTTTGTAGCCCTTTGCCCTTAAGTAGGTTCAGGGCCAACTCGTCATAGCTTGGCACGTCGGGGCCTTCGAGCGCGCCACCGTGCAAGTGGATATAGCCCACCCAGGCCAGGCGCAGGACGAGTGCCAGGGGAAAGACCACAAGCTCCGAGCGGCGTTCACTAGCCAGCAACGTCACGGGAAATCTGCTCCAAGCCGACGACGAACGGTTCCCAGGAGAAACGCTCTTCGGCATACGCCCGGCAGCGGCGCTCCAGGTCGGGCTCCTTCGCGATTTCATCTAGGAAGCGCGCCATGCCCTCGGCAATCCCCGCGGGGGTGGCGTCGCGGGTGAGGAGCCGGGCGTCGAAGGGCGCAATCAGCTCGGGGGTCGCCCCCACCGGCGTGCCGAGGACTGGCGTGCCGCAGGCGAATGCCTCGGCGGTGACCAGCCCGAAGCCCTCCAGGACGCGGGTTGGCAGCACGAAGCAATCGGCCGCGCGATAGTAGAGCGGCAGGTCGGCCTCGGCAACGTAGCCCACGAGCCGCACGGCCTCCCCAAGCCCCGTGGAGTCCGCCCCTCCGTGGCGGAATCTTCCCGCGTCGGAGACGCGGACTCCGCGCCACTCGCGGAGTCGCCGCTTCAGGGCTTCCTCCAGCGAGCCCCGGCCGGCGATGAGAGTGAGGGCGTCGCGTCCCTGCTGCCGCAACAGCGCCGCGGCCTCGATAAGCTCGCCGATGCCCATCCTGTGCTCGAGTCGCCGGCAGGTGAAGAAGATGGGCTTGTGTGCGGGCAGGCCGAGGCGCGCGCGGGCCTCGGCACGGGACGGCTCGGGCCGGAACTGCTCGAGGTCCGCCCCGCCCGGCAGCTTCACGACCTTTGCCACAGAGGCTGGGAGGAACTTCTCAAGGAGGCTGCGCGTGAAATCGCTCAGCACCACCACCCGCCTGCTGCGGTTCAGAATGGCCCTTTCCACGAACATTAGCGCCATTGCCGCCGGGCCGCGCAGAAATGGCAGCCTCGAACGCTGGTAGGCGCGCCGGTCGAGGTGCTCGAGGAAGGACAGGGAGTGCAGGACGGCGACGAAGGGGAGGTGGCGGATGCCTCGCGCCCGCGTTGCGGCGAAGGCCGATACCGGGTGGTGTGTGTGTACCACGTCGAAGCCGGTCTCACGCTGGAGCCTGTTCAGGAGGCGGCGCACCTCGCGTAGTGTCGAAACGAAGAAGCGGGGGCCGCTCTTGGCAGTGGTCCTGTAGCGGTGGACGTGCATCCCTGCGAGGAGCTCGTGTTCCGGGCATTGTTCGTGCAGGCGCTGGGTGGCGACGTGGACTTCGTGGCCGCGCGCGGCGAGGCGGCGGCCTGCCTCGTAGACGACACGGAAGCTGCCGCCCTCCGCATCGGGGTGCATCCAGCCCGCCACTACAAGGATCTTCATCGTCCTCGTCCTCGAACTCTGCTCATGGGCCAAGCACCCGACGGTAGATCTCCAACGTCGCTTCGGCGATCCTGGCATCGGTGTAGCGCTCAAGGACGCGCTGCCGACCGCGGCGAGCCAGCTCGGCCCTCTCACCTGGCGAGGCCATGAGCCTGGCCAGGGCATCCCTGAGCGCCGCGGCATCGCCCTCCGGGAACACGACGCCCGCGTCGGCAATGACGTTCGGTATCTCGCCGCAGGTGGAGCCGACGACGGGCACCTCGCACGCCATCGCCTCGATGAGCACGTGGCCGAACTGCTCCTTCCAGTGCGGCGCTGCACGGGAGGGGAGCACCAACATGTCCATGCAGTTCAGGTACCGCGGCATTTCGCCGTGGGGCACGGTGTCGAGGAGCACGGCGCAGCCGGCCAGTGGCGGCTTAGTGAATCGGCGGGCCAATTCGTCCCTCAAGGGGCCACCGCCGACCACCAGGAGGCTCCAAGAGTGGTGTTCGGTGTTGGGTGTTGGGTGTTGGGGGGCCGGAGTGCATGGCAACGTGGCAAGCGCATCGAGGAGGAGGTCAAGGCCCTTTTCGGGGACGAGGCGGCCGGCGAAGCCGACGACGAGGCCGTGCAAGCCGAGCTTCTGGCGGAGGGGCGCCACGCTCGAGCGTGGCACCGCGTCCCGCCTCGTGTAGACGGTTTCGTCAACGCCGAACTGGGGGAGGACATGGATGGGCTTTGCGAAGCCCTTCTCGCGGAGGATGTCAGCGGCCTCGGCGTTCCCCGCGATGGCCGTATCGGCTGCGGCATGAACGGCGCGCTCGATGCGGTCGTGTGGGAAGCCGTGCCGCAGCCGCAGGTTCTGCCAGGTGAAGAAGACGATCTTCACTTCCGGGCGAACCCTGAGATAGCGCACCGCCTGCCACGCGGCGAGGCTCCAGGGCTCCTCCTCAATGTGCAGGAGGTCTGGCCTCAGGTGCTCGAGTGCCCGCGCAGCGCCCAGATAGAAGAAGCGGTAGTTGTGGGAGGAGTAGACGGCCCGCAGGGGGACGATCTGGTAGTCGGAGTGATAGGTGCGCTGGACCGGGTAGACGCCGAACTCGCGGCGGATGCGGCGGGGACAGATGAGCGCAAGCTCGACGCCGGGGCACCGCGCGAGGCGCTCGAGCTTCGCGTGGTTCGCCGCCACAACGTAGGAGTGCGAGTAGACGCAAATGCGCATCGTTCTCAACATCCCCTAGCCAGGGGCAAGCTTGCTGTAGAGCTCGCGTATCAGCGCAGCGTGACGCCAAAGTGGGAACTGCGCTACCACGCGCTCCCTGGCCGCAGTCCCGAGCGATGCTTCGAGCTGCGGGTCGGCGAGGAGCCGCTCGATGGCAGCCGCCATGGCCTGAGGGTCGCGGGGCGGGACGAGGAGGGCCTCCCTGGCGTCGCTGACAATGTCGGCCACGCCTCCTGCCCAGGTCGCCACAATAGGCCGCGACGCAGCCATAGCCTCCAGGAGGACGATGCCGAACGGCTCCTCGTGTGACGGGAGGACGAAGATATCGAGGGCGTTCATCACGGCAGGCACGTCGTCGCGGAAACCGGTGAAGACGACTCGCTGTGCGACGCCAAGCTCCGAGGCGAGAGCATGGAGGCGCTCGCGGAATGCCAGGTCGGCCGCGGCCTCGGCGCGGCTGGAGATGCAGTCCCCGACAACGAGGAAGCGGACATCGGGATGCTTCGGTGCCACAAGGGCGGCGGCGCGCAGGAAGTCGTCCTGGCCCTTCCATGGGGTGATGCGGCCCACCGTGCCGACAAGACATTCTCTGGTACAGAAGCCCAGCTCCCGGCGGAGAGCGCTGCCGGAATCCCGGTTGGCATAGGAGGCAGGGTCAACTCCCTCGGGGACGATGCTGATCTTCGCGGCGGCGTCCGGGAACGCCTTGCGGAAAGGCTCGGCAATGCACTCGGAGACGCAGGCCAGGGCGTCGCAATGGCGGACGAGCCAGGCCCCGATGCGGCCGAAGTTGCGGACCGGGTTGCGCACGTGCCAGAGGCAGGCGGGCGCCCGTTGCCGGCAACGGGCTCCCGAGAGCCACGCCGCGGGCACCGCCTGGAGCGCAAGCGGGTTCTTGTTGATGTGGACCACCTGAATCCTGCGTCGGCGCATGAGCCAGGCCAGCCGGAGCACACCGTGGAGGAAGTAGAGGCCGTAGAGCAACAGCTTCAGCGGGTTCCTGGTTCGCGCAATCGTGCCAAGCCTGAGGAGGACGACCTCCACGTGGGCCTGCCGCAGGAGCGAGGCGAACCGTCCGTCCTCGCCCAGCACGGCGTGGAACTTGTAGCGGCTGGGGTCGAGCCCCTCGACGAGAGCGAGAAGGCTCCGCTCCGCGCCGCCGAGCTCGCGGCCGGTATCGGAGACGTAGAGAATGTGAAGACGGTTTTCGGTTTTCGGTTTTCGGTTTTTGGGTGAACGGGCCATGGTTAGCTCGGGTTAGCTCTGGCGTGAGGTGGGGTCACAAGCTCCTCGAACGCTGCTGCGGTGCGGTCCCACGAATAATGCTCAATGGCATAGGCCCGGCAGCGCTCACGGAAGCTTGGGTCGGCGACGATCTCAAGGCCTGGCCCCAGGATAGCTTCGGCAATGGCCTGGGCGTCTGCGCCGGGGATTAGGAGGCGCTCGTCGAGCGGGGCGAGGATTTCGGGCGAGGCGCAACGCCTGGTTGCGAGCACAGGCGTCCCGCACGCAAGGGCCTCGATGGTCACGAGGCCAAATGCCTCCAGCGTCAGGGAAGGAAGGACAAAGAGGTCGGCGGCTTGAAGGTAGCGGGGCAAGTCGTCGGGCGCCACGAGGCCGGCGAAGTTCACTTGGCCCCCTGCGCACCTGGCGAGCCCCTCGAGTTGGCTCCGCAGCGGCCCTTCGCCGGCAATGACGAGTCGGAGGCCGGACCGCTCCGCCGCGGCCATGCCGAAGGCGTGGATGAGCTCGCCCACCCCCATCCGCGGGACGAGCCGCCGCACGGTCAGGAGCACGATGTCCTCAGGCTGCCAGCCGAGGGCGGCCCGGTCCGCCTGGCGGTCGTCCGCCGGGCGGAAACGGTCGGCGTCCACCCCCCACGGGATGACCGCCACTGGCTTGCCGCCCAGGCGCGGAACCGTCTCGGCCAACAAGTCGCGCGAGTAGATGCTGGGGCAGGTCACGATGTCGGCCCGCTCGATTGCGGCCCGCTGCTGGGCGGCGCGGCTGTGAGCCACGTACCTGTCCCACAGCGGAACCCTTCCCTCGCCCGTCGAGCCTTCGCCGGGCACCTCGGCCTGCGCCGCGGCGAGGTGCTCGCGGCCAAGCGGCGCGTGGAAGCAGTAGACGACAAGTGCTCTTGCCGCCGCCCGCGACCTGACGGCTCCATACGCCGCCACAATCGGGTGCAGGAGGATGAGGTCATACGCCTCCTCCCGAAGCTGCCTGTCCAGGAAGCGCTGCGCGGCGTTGGCGTTGGCGCGTTCGTAGAGCAGGCGTCCGAACGGCCTGGGCGGAATCCGCTCGTCGAAGCGGAAGATGCGGACGCCCCTCAGCTCCTCCTGGGCGGGCCATTCGGGCCGCTTCCGCATCGCCAACACGTCCACCCGATGGCCCCTCCGCGTCAGGGCGCAGCCCGATTCAAGGGCGGCGTGCTCCGCGCCGCCGATCAGGGGATGGAAGTTGTCAATGACGATGAGGATGCGCAGGGGATTTCTGATTGCTGATTTCTGACTGCTGATTTCAGACATCCCTTTGGTTCCTCAGGCTCTGTCGCGCAGTGATCTCAGGTCGGAGAGGGTCTGGCGGCCATCGAGGAGGAGGATGAAGCCAATGTAGACGGCTGCGATGGAGGCGAGCTTGGCGGCGCCACAGGGCAAGCCAGCGGCCAGGCCGCTGTAGGCATGGACCGCCATGCCCGCCGCGCCTGCCAACACAAGGCTCACCAGGGGCGGGACGAGCAGCCGAAGGTACGAAACGTCCAGCATGCGCGGCAGGAACACGACGTACCACGTGCCGAGGCCGCCGATGACGACGAGTCCCACGCTCGCCGCCGCCCCCTCTGCGCCCCACACCTTCGTGAAGATAGGGCACAGAATCGAGAGCGCGAGGGCCTCGGCGACGAGGGTGTGCCCTGTGACCTTTGGGCGGCCGATGGCGGTCAGGAGGCCGCCCGCGTCGTCCATCAGCGGCCTGAGGATCGCGTAGATGAGGAGCCAGCGGAAGATCGGCGTCATCGGCTGCCAGCGCTCCCAGCGCATGACGGCCAGGAAATCAGGGATGGCCAACGCCAATCCCACGGCCATCGGCCCGGCCAGGCGGAGCGTGGCGCCCGACACGATGCGGAACGCCTCGGAGAGCCGCGCCCGGTCGCCCTGGAGCCGAGCATACAGCGGAAAGGACACCCGCGTCAACACCCCCGTGACGAACGCCAGCGGCAGGAGGCCCAGCGAGTAGGCCCGGTCGTAGTGCCCAAGCACCGTCTTGCCGCACAGGTGGCCGACCACCAGGTCGTCGTAGTTGAGCACCCACGTCGTCGCAAGGCTCCCGAGCCAGAGCGGGAGGCCGTAGCGCAGGAGCCACGCGGCGTCGTGCCTGTGGAAGCCGATCCGAATCGGCTCGACCACTCCGAGGCACACCAGGCTCACGGCCCTCACCCCGGAGTAGTAGCAGCGGCTGAACAGCAATGCCACGATGCCCCATCCGAGGGCGGCAGCGGCCACGGCCGCGCTCATGGCCACGGTCACGCTCACCACGTCGGCAATCATCACGCGGCCGAAGCGCATCGAGCGGACGAGTCGCGTCGCCTGCACGTCGGCCACCGCGTCGCACACCGCAGCCGCGCCGAGAGCGAAGAGGACGCCCAGGTGCGTCCTTCGGGAGAGCTCGTCACGGAACAGCCCCCCTCCGATGGCCAGGACGCCCAGGGCGGCGCACAGCATCCCGACCCGCAATACCAGGAAGGTGGAGAAGGTCTCCTCCACCCGCTCCTGGCGGTGGGTGGCGGCCTGTGCGAAGCCCCAGTTGGCGAACGAGTCGGCGATGGCGAGGAGGGAGGCAGCATAGGCCACGGCGCCGAAGTCGGGCGCCGCCACCTTCTCCATCAGGTAGAGGCCGCCCAGGAAGCTCACGAGGCGCGAGACGGTGTTGGCGGCGAAGACCGCCATCGTGCCGCGGACCGCTTGTTGGGCAAGGCCGGTCATGCGGGCGCCGCTCCGTTCACTGGCCCCTCACCCCGCCCTCTCCCCGAGGGAGAGGGGGAGAAGCACCCTCACCCCGCCCTCTCCCCGAGGGAGAGGGGGAGAAGCACCCTCACCCCGCCCTCTCCCCGAGGGAGAGGGGGAGAAGCACCCTCACCCCGCCCTCTCCCCGAGGGAGAGGGGGAGAAGCACCCT
>VGYW01000288.1 GCA_016872875.1 Planctomycetota bacterium
GGGAGAGGGAGCAGGCAAGCACCCTCACCCCAGCCCTCTCCCCAAGGGAGAGGGAGCAGGCAAGCACCCTCACCCCAGCCCTCTCCCCAAGGGAGAGGGAGCAGGCAAGCACCCTCACCCCAGCCCTCTCCCCAAGGGAGAGGGAGCAGGCAAGCACCCTCACCCCAGCCCTCTCCCCAGGGGAGAGGGGGCGTGGGCTTCTCCCCAATGAGCGCGTCGCCGCACGTGGTGTGGAGGAAAGGGACGTGTGATGGCCAGGATTGTCGCACTCGGCCGGAGGCACTTCGTGGGGGTCTTCGCCGCCATCGGCGCGGAGCCGGTGCGCTGCCAGACGCCCGCCGAGCTTGCCGAGGCCGCGGGCCGGCTCCTCGCGGGCCAGCCGACGCAGCTCGCAGTCCTCGACCAGCATTTCGCCGATTGCCACGAGGCTATCGAGGGGCTCCGCAGGCGTGGCGTCGTCGTCATCCTCCTGGGCGCCGAACGCACCGCGGGCCATCCCGCCCTCGACGAAATCCGCTCCCTCATCGAAGTCGCCGCGGGAGCGAACATACTGGGAGAGTACTGAACGTGAATGGTTGAGAGGATGAATGGATGGGTGGATGAGTGGATGAATGCCAGAGACGGCCAGGCTTTCATTCATCCATTCATCCAATCATCCACTCATCCCCCCTGAGAGAGGTTACTGACCAATGCAAGAAGGCATCGTGAAGAAGGTCGCCGGCCCCCTCGTCGTCGCCCGCGGGCTCGACCAGTCGGGCATGTACGAGGTCGTCCGCGTTGGCAAGGAGCGCCTCTTCGGCGAGATCATCGAAATCCGCGCAGGCGAATACTCCATCCAGGTCTACGAGAGCACCGAGGGCATCGGCCCCGGCGACCCCGTGTACCCGACGGGCACGCCGCTGAGCGTGGAGCTCGGCCCCGGCCTGATCACGAGCATCTACGACGGCATCCAGCGCCCCCTGGAGGCCATTCGCGGGAAGTTCGGCGACTTCATCGTCCGAGGCGCCGAGCTGCCCGGGCTCGACCGCGCGAAGAAGTGGCGCTTCGTCCCCGCCGTCAAGGAGGGCGCTCAGGTCACAGCAGGCGACGTGCTCGGCACGGTGGACGAGACGCCTCTCGTGAAGCACAAGATAATGGTCCCCCCCGGCCTCTCAGGGCGCGTCGCCTCCATCCGCGAGGCCGAGGCCACCGTCACCGAGCCAGTCTGCGTGCTGGAGACGGCGGGCGGCCGCCGCGAGCTGACGATGATGCAGCGGTGGCCCGTCCGCCAGGCAAGGCCGGTCGCCCGCCGCGTCCCGCCCGTCGAGCCGCTCATCACGGGCCAGCGGGTCATTGACGCGCTCTTCCCCGTCGCCAAGGGCGGCACGGCCTGCGTGCCCGGGCCGTTCGGCAGCGGCAAGACGGTGGTCCAGCACCAGCTCGCCAAGTGGGCGAACGCCGAGATCATCGTCTACGTCGGCTGCGGCGAGCGCGGCAACGAGATGACTGACGTGCTGCTGGAGTTCCCCGAGCTCCGTGACCCCGACAGCGGCCGGCCGCTCATCGAGCGCACGGTGCTGATCGCCAACACGTCCAACATGCCCGTCGCGGCACGCGAGGCGAGCGTCTTCTGCGGCATCACCATCGCCGAGTATTTCCGCGACATGGGCTACAGCGTGGCCACGATGGCCGACTCGACGAGCCGCTGGGCGGAGGCGATGCGCGAGATCTCAGGCCGCCTGGAGGAGATGCCCGGCGAGGAGGGCTTCCCAGCCTACCTCGCCAGCCGCATCGCAGGCTTCTACGAGCGGGCGGGCAACGTCGTCTGCCTCGGCGCCGACGGGCGGACGGGCAACGTGAGCCTCATCGGCGCCGTCAGCCCCCCAGGCGGCGACCTCTCCGAGCCAGTCGTCCAGGCCACCCTCCGCGTGGTGAAGGTCTTCTGGGGCCTCGACGACGCCCTCGCCGCCCAGCGCCACTTCCCGGCCATCAACTGGCTCACCAGCTACTCGCTCTACGACGAGATGGCCAGCGCCCACGCCAAGGAGCACGTTGACGCCCGTTGGCCCGAGGTCCGCCGCCGAGCCATGTGGCTCCTCAACCGCGAGGCCGAGCTCGAAGAGCTCGTCCGACTCGTCGGCATGGACGCCCTCTCCCCCTCCGACCGCCTCATCCTCCAGGGCGCCAAGATGGTGCGCGAGGACTTCCTCCACCAGAGCGCCTTCGACCCGACCGACACCTACACCAGCCAGCGAAAACAGTTCCTCATGCTCCGAAACATCGTCGACTTCTACGACCTCGCGCACGGGGCGATGGAGCGCGGGGTGGAGGTCGACGCCATCCAGAAGCTCCCCCTCCTCGACGCCATCGCCGGCATGAAGCGCGTGGATGAGGATGAGCTCGCCCAGCTCGACACGCTGCACGCGGACATCGAAAAGCAGGTCAACGGCCTGGCGGCCGCTGGGGCGAAGGAGGGCTAGCGGACGAGTTCCGTGCCGCGTCCCGCGTGCCGCGTGCGAAGACCTGCCTCGTGCTCTCTTGTCTTCTCACGCGGCACGCGGGACGCGGCACGCATCAGATATCAACTTTGAGGATTGCGCATGATTACGTTGTATAAGCAAGCCCGCGACCTCGTCGGCCCCCTGATGCTCGTCGAATCCGTCAAGGGCATCAGCTACGGCCAGCTCGCAGAGGTCCACCTCCCCTCCGGCGAGACCCGCCGCGGCCAGGTGCTCGAGGCCGACGAGGACCGCGCCGTGCTCCAGATTTTCGAGGGGAGCCGCGACATCGCGCCCGACAATGTGAAGGTGCGCTTCCTCACCCGCGGCCTCGAGCTCCCTCTGGCGCCCGACATCGTAGGCCGCGCCTTCGACGGCTCGGGCCGCCCCATTGACGGCGGCCCGCCCGTCATCCCCATCGCTCGCCGCGACATCAACGGCAGCCCCATCAACCCCACCGCGCGCGACTACCCGAACGAGTTCATCCAGACCGGCATCTCCGCTATTGACGGCATGAACACCCTGGTTCGCGGCCAGAAGCTCCCCGTCTTCTCCGGCTCGGGCCTCCCCCACGCCGCCGTGGGCGCCCAGATCGCGCGCCAGGCCCGCGTGCTCAAGACCGGCGAGGGCTTCGCCGTCGTCTTCGCCGCCATGGGCATCACGTTCGAGGAGGCCAACTACTTCCTCGCCGACTTCCGCCGCACGGGGGCCATCGCCCGCGCCTGCGTCTTCATCAACCTCGCCAACAGCCCCATCATCGAGCGCATCGCCACCCCGCGCGTCGCCCTCACCGCCGCCGAATACCTCGCCTTCGACCTCGGCCTCCACGTCCTCGTCATCCTCACCGACATGACCAACTACTGCGACGCCCTCCGCGAGGTCTCCGCCGCTCGAAAAGAGGTCCCTGGCCGCCGCGGCTACCCAGGCTACCTCTACACCGACCTCTCCACCGTCTACGAGCGTGCCGGCCGCATGCGCGGCCGCAAGGGCTCCATCACCCAGATCCCCATCCTCACCATGCCCGACGACGACAAGACGCACCCGATCCCCGACCTGACCGGCTACATCACCGAGGGGCAAATCTTCCTCTCCCGCACCCTCCACAACCAGGGCGTCTACCCCCCCATTGACGTCCTCCCCTCCCTCTCGCGGCTCAAGGACAAGGGCATCGGCCAGGGCAAGACCCGCGAGGACCACGCCGACGTCCTCAACCAGCTCTACGCGGCCTACGCCCGCGGCAAGAACGCCCGCGAGCTGGCCGTCGTCCTCGGCGAATCCGCGCTCACTCCTACCGACCTCCTCTTCGTGAAGTTCGCCGACCGCTTCGAGCGCGAGTTCGCCGCACAAGGCGTCTACGAAAACCGCACCATCACCGAGACCCTCGACATCGGCTGGCGGCTCATGGGCATGCTGCCCCGCGGCGAGCTCAAGCGCGTCAGGCCCGCCAACCTCGACAGATACTACAAGCCGCAGGAGGCATAACCGAGCAGTCGAATCGATCGAATCGATCGAATCAATCGAATCGATCGAATCGGCCTGATCGAAAGCCGCCAATGAAGCGCAAAGTCCCCCCCACCCGCATGGAGCTCCTCCGCGTCCGCAAGCGCCTCGCGCTCGCCGTCCGCGGCCACAAGCTCCTCAAGGACAAGCTGGAGGGCATCATCAAGGAGGTCACGGAGCGCCTCGCCGAGCTGAAGCGTCTCCGCCTCGAGCTCGACGCCGCCTTCCCCGAAGCCGTCGCCCTCTTCACCATGGCCGCCGCCGCCACCACTCCCGCCGGCACCGAGGCCGCCGCTGCTCAGGCATACCCAGGCGGCATCCTCCAGACCCGCCACGACCGCATCATGGGCATCCCCGTCCCCAGGATGGAGTTCATCCTGTCCGGCGAAGCCCCCTCCTACAGCCTGCACGACACCTCGCCCTACCTCGACGCCGCGGTGAAGCGCCTCCGCGAGCTCTTCCCGCGCGTCGTCGCCCTCGCCCAGGCCGAGGAGACCATTCGCCGCCTCGCCGACGAGCTCGAGCGCACCCGCCGCCGCACCAACGCCCTCGAGTACTCCGTCATCCCCGACCTCCGCTCCACCCGCCGCCTCATCGAGGCCCGCCTCGAAGAGTACATGCGCAGCGACATCTCCCGCCTGATGAAAGTCAAGGAGATGCTCCTCGCCCGCGACCAGCGCCTCCCCGCCCGCAAGACCTGAGAGGGTCTTCACGACAGGTTCGTAGTGCGGGCTTCAGCCCGTCCTGTGAAGGTGGGAGGAAGAGACGGCCTAAAGGCCGCACTACGAACCTGGAGGCAACTACAGGAGGTCCAGCATCCACTTCCCTCCGCTCTCGGGGTTCGGCACCAGCTTGCGGCTCTTGGGGTGAATCACTAGGTCGAGGTACTCAAGAGGGATATAGCCAAGAAGCTGTGGGAGACTGTCAGGGATTTCCATGACTTCGACAATGCAATGCCGGCCGAGCACTGTGACCTGCGCGGGGGCGTAGATACGGCGGTCAACCTCGCCGCCCCCCGTGCGGACCTTGGCGGTATAGTACAAGCGCAGGCCGAGCTTCTCAATGGTGCCCCGGTGGAGGCAGAGGAGGGCCGAGCCGCTGTCAACCTGAGCGCGCACCTTCACTTTGCGGACCGGTATGCGGCCGTTGCCCGAGGCCTCGCGCGCCTCAATGTCGCTGTAATTCTCGACCTCGACCTCTGCGAACGTGCTGCCCACGGCCATCTCCTTGGGGGCAGTGCACCTGCCCGGAATTATACGCCGCTCTGGCACGGCATGCAAGCACGAAGGAGGCGCCTGCGGTCAGACTGTCGGCTCGGGCACGGTGTGCGGCTCCTCGATGTTGAGGAGGGTGACGCCGTTGACCGCGAAGGCGACGTCGAAGTTCGGGCCGCCATCGGCCAGCAGGTTGGTGAGCAGGAAGGGCAAGTCGTTCTGGAGGCCGGAGACGAGGAACGAAAGCTCGTCGTTGTTGAGGCCGCCCCGGAGCTCGGCGTCGAGCCGGCCCACGCTGCCCACGGTCGGGATGATGTAGGTCTGGAGCGTGTCGTTCCCGTCCGCGCCGTCCACGAGGAGCCGCACGTCGCCGTTTATCTGCCCGCGGAACTCCAGGTTCGCGTCGTCGGTGGCGGCGCCCAGGCCCACCGCGATGTCCACCAGGCCCGTGCCGTTCACGTCGGCCACGACCAGGCCGTTGAAGGCGTCGAGCCCGGCCCCCGTGTCGGCGGCCACCCGCAGCGCGCCGTCGGCGAAGATCGAGCGCGCCGTCACGTTGAAGATGTCGTTCCCCGCCCCCGTGGTGACCGTGGCCGCGATGTCCTGCCCGAACGCGATGTCGCCGCCGACGGTGAAGGCGACGGAGTTGTTGCCGCCGCCGGCGTCGAGGAGGGCCGCGACCGAGCCGAGCGCGGCCACCGCCCCGGCCGAGCCCGCCGGCGAGCCGAGGGTCAGGCTCAGCCGGTCCGCGCCCACCCCGCCCTGCACGAAGAGGGTGTTCACCCCAACCGTGCCCGCCCCGCCGTTGGCCAGGCTCACCGGCGCGTCGAGCAGGATGGAGGCGCTGTTGGAGCCGACGCCCAGGTTGGCCGTGACCGTGGTGAAGACGTCGAAGAACGACATCGAGGCGGCGTCGCTGCCGATGCCGCCGTTGAGGGATAGCGCGACGGCGCCGCGCGCCCCCACGGGCGGGCCGGCGGGAGGAAGCCCGTTGGCGAGGATCTGGAACACGTTCCCCCCATCGCCCATGTCCACGGTCACCGGCGCCGTCAGCCCCACGGGCAGGGCATCGAAGCTCACGGTCGTGCTGTCGTTCCCCGCCCCGGTGTCCACGCTCACCGTTGCGAAGACGTGTGAGAAGGCGAGGTTGGTGGCGTTGCCGGCCTCGCCGCCGAGCACCTGGACGTCGAGCGCGCCTGGCGCAAAGCCCGGCAGGTCGGCAGGGTTCGCGCGCGCGTCGAGCTGGAACGAGTTCCGCCCCTCGCCCAGGTCGGCCATCACCAGGCTGTCGGCCGGCACGCCGCGATAGGTGGCCGACATCTTGTCGTTCCCGAGGTCCCCGTCGAGGAGGAGGAGCGTGGGCACGTCCGTGAACGACATCGTGGCCGCGTCGTTGCCGCCGAAGCCGCCGAAGCTGAGGAAGACGCCTGTGTTCGGCGGCACGCCGGGGAAGAGCGCCGATGCGGTCAGGCCCAGCCGGTCGTTCCCCTCGCCCATGTCGGCCAGCACGCTCGAGAAGTGGTCGCCCGCAAGCCCCGTGTAGCCAATCGTCGCACTGTCGTTCCCGAGGCCCATGTCGAGCGACACGTCGGCGAAGATGTCGAAGAACGACATTGAGACCGCGTCGTTGCCCCCCAGGCCGTCAATCGCGACGTTCATCCCGTCCGAGGCCGGGTCGCCCGGAACCGCCGACGCCGCCGACAGCCGGAACACGTCGTTCCCCTCGCTCAGCGTGGCGGCCAGGTTGGAAGGCATGCCCACGGGCACGTCGGCGTAGCTGAGCGTCACGGCGTCCTTGCCCTGGCTCGTCCCGG
Organism: Planctomycetota bacterium; assembly: GCA_016872875.1. The sequence continues at coordinate 7,006 of VGYW01000288.1, forward strand.
TGTCAATCGTCACGTTGGTGAAGAGGCCGGTGAAGGAGAGGGTCGCGCTGTCCTTGCTCGCCCCCCCCGTGAGCCAGAGGGCGACGAGCGCGCTCGACTCGCCAGGGAGCGCGGGCGCCGCGCCGTCGGCCGCGTGGAGCAGCACGTTCTTCCCGCCGCCCAGGTCCACCACCACGTTCGCCGTCTGCCCGGGCACGCTCTGCACGGCCGGGAGGTGCTGCGTGAGGAACAACCTGTCGTTGAACGCGCCGCCGAGGAGCGTGAGGTCGGCCGGCGCGAAGGCCCCGGGCGCCACCGCCGCCGCGTCGAGAAGGTAGTCCACCCGGTTCTGCCCGCCGCCCGTGTCCACCGTGATGCTCGTCACGCCGGCGAAGGGCGCCGGCAAGGCGTGCAAGGGGTCGGTCGGCACGGCCACCACGGCCGTCCCGTCCCCGTTGTCGGTCACTTGAATCCAGTCAATCGCCGCATCGCCCACGACGGAGAGCGCGCCCGCGACGAAGGTGATGTTCACGCTCAACAGACACCGTGGCTCGAGGGCCTCGAGCCTCAGCGGGCTCGCGCTCCCACGCGCGCCCCGCAGGACAGCAGCAGGCGACAAGTGTCGCATCACGGATTCCTTTCTTCCAGATCGCCGTCCCTTCCCTTCCACACACGCATCATGCCCCCTTTCGGCCCCCCTGTCAAGCACGAGTCCATCGCACCAGCGGCTCCCCGTGGCGTTTCGTCTCCACCACCACGCTCGCCCCGCGCGGCAGCCCCTCGCGCAGCAGAATGTCCTTGTGTTTGTGCTCGAAGCGCAGCCGCGAGTGGCCGAGCGCCGCGAGCAATGGCACCGCGAAGTTGATCTTCACGTCCTCCTCGCTCTCCCCGATTTCCGCGCGGGGGAGGCCCGCAAGGCGTTTCAGGGCCGCGAAGTCTGTTTCTTCCATTCCCGCGCTCCTCTTCTCGCTGATCCGTCGGATCAGTCCGATCAGTCGGATCAGTCGGATCAATCAGATGTCCACTAGGCCCTTGCAGTCGGGGTAGCCCGTGCAGCCCCAGAACTGCTTTCCCGCCCGCTTGCCCTTCTGGGCGGTGCGCAGCACCATCGCCCGCCCGCATTGGGGACATCGCGGAATGCGATCCGTCGGATCGGTCGGATCCGTCGGATCGGTCGGATCAGTCGGATCAATGTGCCGCCGCCGCTCTCGGTGCGCAAGGCGCTCCGCCGCAAGCTGCTCGCTGTAGCCCCCATCCTCGATGAACCGCGCCTCAAGCGACTCGATCTGCCTGTCCAACAGCGTGTTCGCCTGGTTGATGAGGCACAACAGGCAATTCGCCCGAATCGCGGGGTCCTCGCTATCGAGCCATTTGGCATAGAGCGCATAGCGGGCCTCATCGCCCGCGCGATCCGGGCGATCAGTCGGATCAGTCGGATCAGTCGGATCAGTCCGATCAATCTGAAGGGCGCGAGCCCCCAGCTCCTGGCCGATGCGCCGCACCGCCAGGGCCTCGGGGCCTTCATGCCCCCACTGCGGCAGGTGGCGGTGCCGCAAGTAATCCTCGCAATCCAGCAACAACTCCTCCTGGCTCGAGCGGGCCACGTTCAGCAGCCTCAGTTCGCTCTGTGAGGAGGTCGCCGAGGCCCGGCTTGCCTCCGCGATATTCTGCCTGCCGCTCCGCGCCGACATCACCATCTGGTCCACCAGCCGCGACCCAGCGGGCAGAAATCGTTCGCAGAACCAGTAGGTGGCATCGTAGATGATGGTTGCAGTCTGGAAACTCCGCAGTCCGCGGTAGCCCCCGCTTGGCCGCAGCTTGCCCATGCCTTCTGCCTCCTTTGCTCTCTTCGGCCATTCCCTTGATCCGTCGGATCCGTCCGATCAGTCGGATCATCCCCTTTCCCCGCCGCCGGCACAGCATACAACAGCCCTGCTCGCACGTCAAAAGGGGCGAAGAGCTTCAAGGCAAGATGATTGTGGGGCAAAATGATAAGGGCGTGGTCCGTTTGATACACCCCTACGAGGCTTTCCGCGCCTCGCCGCAGGCCACCGGCGCCCAGCGGCGATGGCCGAAGCGTCGCCGGGCCTCCTGCTTCATGTGGAACTGCCAGAAGGCATCCCAGTCGCCGTTGAGGTGGATGGCCCGCAGCTTGAGCACCGCCGCCGCTCCACCGAGGCTCCATCGCATGCCCGAGCCCTCCATCCGGTCCTTGACCAGGTGGTGGCAGGCCCCCTCCACGACCCCCGAACCAATCGGGAGGCCCGCCGCGATGTATTCGTCGTAGCGCATCCAGCGGCGGTTGGCCTCGTAGTAGCCGATGACGGTCCCGAGGGTCTTCCGTTGCTCCTTCGTGAGGCGGGCCCCGTGTTTCGTGAGCATCTGGCGCAAGGCTCCGATGACGTAGCCCACCTTGCCCCGCAGGAGCATGAGCAGGTAGCGGCGGACGAAGGCTTCCGCCTCCGGACTCTTCTCGGCGTGGAAGACGTGGGCCGCCTTCCAGAGGTACTCGTTGACGTGGAAGAGGTCCAGGATGTAGATGAACCCCGTCAGTGTGCTCAGGGCCAGCCGCCAGAGGGCCTGGGCCCCGTCGAGGAGGCAGACGCGCCGCTTGCGGCGGTCCGGGTCGCGCCGCTCGACCTCGCGGACGGCCCACGCGAAGGCGTCCTCCTTGCCGTCGAGCGTGGCTCGGAGGCGTTTGTTCTGCGGTTTGGGCCGCTTCGGCGGCGTTTGCTTGTCTTGGACCTCCGCCACAATGTCCTCCGCTGTCCGAGGGTAGGGGGCGATGGTGTAGACCGCCGCGACGACCGCTTCCCTCTTGCGGCTGCGCTTCTCGCCGCGGCCGAGGCGCACCTTGTGCTCGGCCGGCTCACCCTTGATCATCGGCACCCCCTTGCCGTCCACGGCCACCGCGAGAATCTCCGGCTCCGTCTCCGGGGGCGGCGTGCCCAGGCTCTCGTAGAACGGGTCGGCATCCACGGCACTCTCCGCCACAAGGTCCAGCACGCACTCTTTGCGGAGCCGAAAGCCGAAGAGTTCCGCCACGTCGGCCAGAGCCTCGTCGTACGCCATCCGCGCCGCACGCCGTTTGACCAGCTCCTGGACGTAGTACGACGGGATGGCCTCCGGCAGGTTCGCCTCCTCGTCGAGGGGGAAGACGCCCGAGGAGCCATCCTTGTGATAGTACCAACGCGGCACCCTCAGTTCGCCGAAGACGGTCAGGATGGGCCGCGACGTGAGGCGTTCGCGCCGCAGCACCTCGTCCTCTTCGGTCACGATGGTCTTGCCCACGTCGCCCCCCAGCTTCTTGAGGAACCAGGCGACGAGCAACAACAGCCCCAGGGCCAACAGGTCGCGGAAGAGCCGCACCTCGACCCGGTAGGCATCGTCCGACTGTCCCTCGCCGAGGAGGTAAGCAAGGATGGCATTGAACTTCTCGCCTGCCTGTGCTACCCTCTCGTCGAGCCGTTTCTCCAGGCCAAACACTCACGGCCTCCTCTCTCGGGGACCATACATTCGGGGACCAACGTAATGTATGCCCCAAAGGGGGCCGTGATTTCAAGCCCTTTTCGTCCCAAGGCTCAGAAATTCAACACCTTACGTCCTGTATCAAGCGGACCACGCCCAATGGAGATTCGCGGCGGGCACGGCCCCAAGCCATGGCAACCAGCCAGTTCCCGTTTCGTCCTCGTCCCTCGTCCTCGTCCCTCGTGCTCGATTCCTCTGTCTTGCGCGGGAGAAGAGCGGAGAACGAGGACGAGGGACGAGGACGAGGACGATTGGGGAGGAACGCGGGGT